>JBPCRJ010000121.1:0-2727 GCA_050996975.1 Solirubrobacteraceae bacterium
GACATGTGCTTGTCGAAGAACGGCAGCACCGCCAACGCCGCCGCCATAACCACCGTTATCTCGACCGTCAGGCGCGCACCCAAAGTCGGCAGACGCAGCCGTCTACGGCCCGTCGTGCCCATCACTCCGAGTTGCTCCATTCCTCACCATCGGCACACCAGCGCCTTTTGGCAAGCCTTCAGGCCGACAGCCGATCCGCCTCCGCCTCGTAATCACGAGCGCGGAGCCACCGCTCGAGCCGCATGACCGCGACCTGGTCGTGCCGGCCGACGCCGGCCAGCATGTCGACGAGCTCGCGCGCCTCAGTGAGACGCAGCTCACGATCCTCGGCGGTGTAGCGGCTGAGCCACCGCACCGCCGCGCGCTCATATCGGAGCGGGTCGCTGTCGCGGATGAGTAGGACTAGGCTGAGCGCGTCTGCGGGGTCGTATGCGAAGGCGGGCGCGCGGTGGGGAGTGCCCGCGCCGACCGTGAAGGATTGGGTCAGGCGCGCGCGGCGCTAAACGGCCTCCTCGATCCAGAGGAGTTCGCACTCATCAGGCACGCCTGGGCGGGGGCGCAGATAGATGCGGAGCTTCGGCCGAACGGTGACCGCCGTCCACAGATTCCGGCCCGGTACGCGGACCGCGGCATCCGGGTCACGCATCAACTGCCAGAGGAGAGCCCCCACGCGCGCGTCCAACTGCTGATCGCTTAGGTGAACACTTCGACTGCTCCCACAAGTCGGTCTCGATGAAGCCGTGGCAGACAAGCCGACTACTCCCAGCCATGAGCCAACGCTAGAACCTCGCCCCGACGGACGTCTTCCAGCGTTGGTCCGGATTTCGAGAGGAACACCGTGTCGTAAGGGATCGCCTCCTTGTCTTCGGCGAGCCTCCACCCCGGCTCGTCGTGCGCTAGCGCACGCAACACGGTTGCGCTCTCATGCCCGTACCGGCTCAGCACGCCCTCGATGATCTCCATCTCCTCGTCGGTGAATGAAGCCATGTCGGGATCATCCTGCGCGGTGGTATACCGCAGCTGGCGGTTGTAGTAGGAGATGGTCTCTTGGCTGATCCTGCCTGCGGCCTCTAGGTCCTTTTCTGCGAGCACAAGTTCGCGGGGGAAGTGCCCGTGCTCCCACTTCTCGTAAGTCGCTCCCGTGATCGATGCACCCAGGTATGCATACGCCTCGAAATCGCAGTTCATGAGCAGCTTGGCCAGCTTGACGCGGCCGAGCGCCGCCTCTGGCGGCAGGCGCCGCGCGATGTAAACCACGAGCTCCTTGAACTTCGATGACGGGTCGTTCGCCACGGTGGACACCCCCTCAGAGCGGTAGTAGACTCCGCAACTTCGACGGACGCTAGGAACCTCCTGGGTACCTGGCAGGTTCCTGGAGGGTAACCTCGACTGCGGACGACAGACTCGAGCTCCACACGCTGAAGCTGCGTGCACCGCGCGAGGTGGTCGATCGCGCGAACAGGCTGACACGCGAGGTACGACCGCTCGGCCATCCGCGGGCAGACCGGCAGGATGTGGTCGCGGCCTTGGTCTACGTGGCAACGGCGAAACAGGCGGCTCAGGCGCTCGCCCGTTACAACCCGCTTCTGGGCAGGGTTCTAAACGAGATCGAAGACCCTGACGGCGCAGCCTAGGAGAACGCTTGGGATGCGTCCCCCGCGCGTCCCCGCCGTGTCCAGAGTGCGGATGAGTAGGGACAGGTATGGACTCGGCAGCGCCGCAGCCGGAAGCAGCGATTTCCCTGCGTCCAGCCACAGTTCGGCCTAGCGGAGCGGCGCAGGAGTCAAACCTACCAACCGTTGGGTTACAACGGCCTGCCGGTTTTGAAGACCGGATGGGCCACCGGGCCCCTGCCACTCCAGGACGCCAGAATGCTACGCGCTGAAGTCCGGCTCGTCCGGCTCGTCCGGCCCTTCGGGCTCGTCGGACTCGGACACCTCGGCCTCGGCGTCGTCGCCGGCCGGCCGCGCCTTGCGCCGCAGCCGCGCCCGGCTGGCCTGGATGCGGGAGCGCAGCTCGCTCGCGGTTGTGTCGTCGGGCGCCGGGGCGGGCGTGAGCGGTGTGAAGGTGATCTCGTCGGTGTCGTCGTCCTGGCCCTGCTCGGGCTCGGCTTCCGCCACTGGTTCGGGCTCTGGCTCGGCCTGCGCGACAGGTTCGGGCTCGGGCTCGGGCTCGGGCTCGGGCTCGGGCTCGGGCTCGGGCTCGGGCTCGGGCTCGGGCTCCGGCTTTGGCTCTGGTTCGACGACCGCGGCCTCAGCCGGCGCCTCCTCGACGGGCGCCTCGGGGGCCACGGGCAGCGGGCTCCACACCGTCGTGTACTCGCCCTCCGCTTCCGCCTCCAACTCGGACTCCGGCTGGAGCTCGACCTCCGGCTCGGGCTGGGCCTCCGGCGCAGGCTCGGCCTCGGGCTCGCGGACGGCCGCCTCGGTAACCCACGGCTCGGGCTCGGTCTCGATCGGCGGGGCCTCGCGCAGCACTCCCCACTCCCGCTCGTCGGGCTCGAGCTCGGTCCACGGATCGCCCGCACCGAGCGCGGCACGCAGCCGCTCGTACACCCGCGGCGCCGCCACCAGCGCCCCGGCTGCAGTCGTTGCCCCAACCAGGAACCACCCCAATCGCCGCACGGGGCCGAGTATACTCGCCCCCACAACCGAGCAGCTTCCTGCTCCGGGGTGGCGCCGCACTCCTGATCGTGGCGCCAGATGCGGTCGGCGCACGCCGTCCGGC
>JBPCRJ010000185.1:0-10442 GCA_050996975.1 Solirubrobacteraceae bacterium
AGCATCCAGCGACGGCGAGCGCCGCCGTCACCGCAGGCTGCCCGCAGGGCAGAGCGCGAAGCGCTTGACCGCAAGCCCGCCGGCGCTATCTGCGCCACAAGGGTTGACACAGGGAGTCTCATGCGCCGCCGTCTGTCTCGAACGCGGGGATCGGCCGAACCACGTCAAGCGCGATGGTCGAACGCCGGCTGGGCAGAGCCATGCTCGCTATCGCGCCCATCGCCGACAAGCCTGCGATGACGCCGAACGCCGTGCTGAAGCCGTCGAAGAATGCGGCCCGCGAGAGGTAGCTGCCGGCCCCGGCAAACACGGCTACAGCGACAGCGATCCCTAAGACTCCGCCGAGCTCGCGCATCATGCTGTTGACGCCGGCGGCTTTGCCGATCGCGTCCATCGCCGACGAGGCGAGCACCGAGTTCTGCGCCGACGGGATCGCCAGCGAGACCCCAACGCCCGCGACGATCAACGGCCCGAGCAGCGACGTGTATGCGACACCCGGCTCGGCGACCAGCGCGAGCCACGCCATCCCGCCAGCCTGCAGGACGAGCCCGCTGACCATCAGCGGGCGCTCGCCGATGCGGTCGGACATCGCGCCGGCGATCGGCGCGATCGTCATGAATGTGCCCGTCCACGGCAGCAGTCGCAGTCCCGCGCCGAGAGGATCATAGCCGAGTCCCGTCTGCATCAGCTGCGCGGCAAAGAACACCGCTCCGAAAAGCGCCGCGAAGGTGAAGAAGATCGCTGCGTTGCCCGCGGAGAATGGCCGTGAGCGGAATAGCTCAAGCGGCAGCATCGGCGCGGGTGCCCGCCGCTCCCAGGCGATGAACATGGCGATCAGCAGGATGCCGAGCGCGATCGTCGAGATGACCTCCACGCTCGCCCAGCCGGCGGAGTTGCCGCGGACGAGGACCCCAGACGATTCCGAGCGTGCCCGCTGTGATCAGCTCAAGTCCCGTGAGGTCAAGGGCGCTGTCCGGGCCGAAGCTCTCCTTCATCTTGGTCAGCACAAGCGGGACCGCGAGTACCCCGATGGGGACATTGATCCAGAAGATCCACTCCCAGTAGATCCCCTGGATCACGGCGCCGCCCACCAGCGGGCCGCTCGCCACAGCCAGGCCGGTGATTCCGCCGAAGATCCCGATTGCTGCGCCTCGCTTCTCGGGGGGGAAGGCGGCGCTGAGCAGCGCCAGCCCGATCGGCATGAGCAACGCAGACCCGGCTCCCTGCAGCGCACGCGCCGCGATCAGCCAACCCACGTCGGGAGCGAGCGCGCACGCCGCCGACGCGACGGCGAACAGCCCAAGTCCTGCGGCATACAGCCGCCGGCGGCCGAAGCGGTCCCCAAGCGCGGCGCCGGTGATCAGCAACACCGCAAAGCTCAGGTTGTAAGCATTGACGGTCCACTCGAGCTGCCCGATCGACGCGTTCAGATCGATCCGGATCGTGCTCAGCGCCGTCGACATCACCAGCGTGTCGAGGGCCGCCATCAACGACCCCATGCCCGTCAACACCACAATCCACCGCGTGGTCGCCTTCATCGCCTCATTCCTCCGTTCGTCACGTTGTCTTACTTTGAGATACGGGCAGCGCGCAATCCATCGGCCGACGGGCCGAAACCTGCCCACCAAGGGGGTCAAACTGCCTCAAGCCCGTTGCCGCTCAAGGCAAGCAACGTCGTGTCGTGCTGCTCCTCGCCGAAGGCAACCGAGACCACGGCACGGGCAACGCCGGCCGCGTCGAGTGGTGCCGTGAAGCGCTTCATGTAGTCCTCAGGCGACTCGCCGACCTCGGCGCCGTAGGCAGCGGCTGCCGCCTCGCCGATCTGGGTTCCGACCAAGAACTGGCGCGGGGCTATCGCCACAAACCGGATACCTAGCCCACGGCTGTCCGCGGCACGCTGGAGGTAGCCCGCCAGGAACATCTGCATCCGCTTCGCCCCCGCATAGCCCCCCGACAGCGGCGACCCATGAAGCCCGGCGCCGCTCGACACGATCAGCACGGTCGAGCCCGGCCGAAGGGGGCGGCCCAAGGCAGCGCGACCGACCTCGAACGCGATCCTCACATCGACGTTCCACGGGGCCGAGAACGACTCCCAGCTCTGCTCGTCAATCGAAGCCATCCGCGGGCGCGCCCCCGCCGCAATGACGACAAGGTCCGGGGCTGCCTCGGCCAGTAACGCGGCTACCTGTGCGGGATCGGTCGCGTCCCGGTCTGCCCGAAGCTACTACGCGAACTCCGGCTGACGTGAGGGCGCTGGTGGTGCCGCGGCCAACGCCGCTTGTCGCCCCTATAACAAGTGCTCTGTTCAGCTTCATGTCTCTCCTTCGGGCCTCTGCCTGGCCTTGCGCCTTCACACATCTGGCGTGAAGGGACTCCGGGCGGCCTCTTTGACGGTCCTTGCGATGACTTGTTGTAGGTAGAGACCCGCGAAGGGACCCCGATCCATCGCTGCCCCGCTCATCGGCGCTGCCCGGCACCTTCACCCAGCGGGGCGAACCGCCCCCGATATGCGCTCGTCGGCCTGCCCGGCCTCCGGTCCTTTGCGGGCACGCCGGCGTCATCCCCCCGAGATCGAGCGCTGCTCGTCGCAGCTGCCCCTCATCCGGTCAAGTCATCCGGATGAGGCGCAATGCCAGGCGCCGCGGCGTGCTGGCGCAGTTAGCAAGGAGGCCGGTAGTGAGGGTCCCGGCGCGATCGCGCGATTTGCCGTCCGTAGCACGCGTTCGAGCCTAACCATGAACGCTGTCACCGAGACGGCGGTCGGCACACGCCGGCGATGCGCCACCACTGACTTGCGCGCGTTAGGACTGTTGGGCTTCTTGTCTTGACCGCGTAGCCGACCGCAGTAGGGATTTGACGTCGGCGAGCGGTCCGAGGTGGGCCAGCTTGTCCGGGTTGACGATCGATCTGATGCTTGTGATGCGCCCGTGAGCGACATCGACCGCCATCACGCCGATGACCCGTTGCTCATGGTCGAGGTAGAGGGCGCCGGGGCCGCCGTTCACCTCGACCGGGCGCACCGAGACGTCCGGCAGGCGCCCAGCCAGACGGAACCAGTTGATCAGCGTCCGCCCAACGCGGTTGCGTCCGCGCAGCGAACGCGCGAGCGCCGGGACCTTCCCACCGCCGTCGCCGGTCAGCTCGACATCGTGCGCGAGCAGCGCTTCGAGCCCAGCGAGGTCGCCCTGCTGAGCAGCGAGGAAGAACTGGCGCAGCAGTTCGTCGTGCTGCTCTCGCGTCGTTTGGAAACGCGGCCGGCGTTGCTCGACGTGACGTCTCGCGCGGGTGGCGAGCTGGCGCGCATTTTCCTCACTCTTGCCGATGATCGCCGCGATCTCCCGATACCCGTAGTCGAACACGTCGTGCAGCAGCAGTACGGCGCGCTGCTCTGGAGAGAGGCTCTCCAGTAGCACCAGCATCGCTAGCGACAGCGAGTCGGCGGTCTCAGCATGTCGCGCGGGATCATCACGCCCGTCGGTGATGATCGGCTCCGGCAGCCAGTCGCCGACGTAGTGCTCGCGGCGGGCGCGGGCACTACGCAGCTCCGAGATCGCGAGCCGGGTGGTCACGGTGGCGAGAAACGCGCGCGGCGATGCGATCCGCTCTCCGTTCTCGAACGCCCGATCAACGCGCAGTAGCGCTTCCTGCACTACGTCCTCGGCCTCGGAGACGCTTCCGAGCATCCGGTAGGCGATCGCGAACGCGGCTGGCCGCAGCTCGTCAAGCAGCCGCTCGCGGTTAGTCATCCCCCATCCCCTGCCGCCAGGTCGGGTGCTCCGGCCGCCAGTGAAGCTCGCGCTTTGCCTTTGCGTTCGACGCACCCCGGATCTCGGTCATCATCGCTACGCCGGTCTGACCGGCAGCCAGCCGCCCGACGAAGCGCGGCACGCGCATGGGCTTCTTTGCGCCGATCTTCTCCGCCAGCGCCGGCAACCACTCCGCAACCGTGGCGGGATCATCGTCCACGATGTTGTAGGCACCGCGACTGCCGTGCTCGACCGCAGCCACTGTCGCTTCTGCGGCGTCTGCAACATGGATGAATGACCACACGCCTGCGCCGTCACCGACCAACGGGAACTTGCGCTTGCGGATCATCTCCAGCTGGTCTCCCCCAGGGGTCACGAGTGAGCCCGGACCATAGAACACGCCATAGCGCAGCACGATGCCCACCGTCCACTCCGCTCCAAGCACCGCCTGTTCGAGGTGCCGGATCGCACCATGGACCTCACGCATCTCACGAGGGGGCGCCGATTCGAGCAAATCCTGCTCGCTCTTCACCGGCCCGCCGGTACGTGCGTACGCGCCGAAGCTCGCGACGCCCTGCGCCACAAAGCGCTTCGAACCGACGGCCTGCCCGGCCGAGAGCAGGTGGTCGGTGCCCTCGGTCCGCAGACGATTTGTGAGGGCGAAGTCACGATCTATCTTGCGCATGTGGACCGGACCGATCGCCGTCAGCTCGTGGATGATCACGTCGGGCTGCGCGCTGGCCACCGCCGCCGCGACCTGATCAGGATCAAGCGCGTCGGCGACCACGGGCACAGCCCCTAGCGCATAGAGCATCTCCTGCTTTGACTCGCTCCGAGTCATACCGTGCACCTCATGCCCCGCTTTAACCAGGCGGGGCACGAGCTGCCGCCCAATCGCTCCCGTCGCTCCTGCCACGAACACCCTCATCCGTCACCCCTTTGTTAGAGTTGGCTACGACCTTGAGACGCGGTAACAGTCACGGACGTGACAGTCGAGCCCGACCATGAGACTTCCACCCTGCGTTAGCACACCGAGTCGGGGATCAGGACGAACCCAGCTAGATAGGCGGCTGTCCGCCGGACAGCCCTGCAACCGCCAAGGTCATCCGAACACCGCGCCGGGTCCCAACCTCGGACCAAAATGACCACGACGCTGAAGGTTGGCTGGCTGCCGCCGACGCCCAGCGGACGTCTGGATACCCGAGCTTGACCGCGGCAAGCGCCCGGAGAAGCGTTCAGCAAGCCGGTGGGATCGAGTTTTACGCGCACGGCTCTGCTGACGTGGAGGCGACGGCGCAGGCAGCGCGCGCAGCGGGCGAGGCCCTTGCAACCGCGGACTCGCCGTAGGGGGTCGCGGCAGCGCGACGTTGACGACCGCGACGTCAACCGGCTCGACCAGCTGAGCGATGCAGATGGTCCCCAACGCCATCACCTGGACCAATCACGCGGAACTCCGTTCTGTGCGATTTGCCCGCGCCAGCGCTCCTGGCGAGGCACCGGCGCGCACGCGCAGCAGCGTCTTGCCGATCGTCGACCGGCTCTCGATTGCGGCGTGAGCTGCCGCGGCTTGCTCGAGCGGGTACTCCTGCCCGACCGTCGCGATCAGCTTGCCGGCGGCCGCAAGGCGGAGCGCTTCGATGCTGAGCTCACGCGACTCAGCCGGACTGAGAGCCGTCCCCCGGAGCACGTGCACGTCCTGGCGCCGGGTCGCGACGTCGGTAAAGCGCCCGCTCGCCATCCCGTACTGACAGAAGCGGCCGCCGGGTCGCAGCAGCGCTAGGGCGGATGCTCCGACCTCCCCGCCTACACCGTCGAACACGACGGCTAATCCGCCGCGCTCACCCCGGATCTCATCCTCCCAACCGTCGAGCGAGTAATCGACGACCGTGTCGGCGCCCAACCCCCGCGCCACCGCCATCTTCCGCGGTGACCCGACACCTGCGACCACGGTCGCGCCTGCGGCGGTCATGAGCTGGATGAGGCACGTCCCGACGCCGCCAGCGGCGGCCTCGACGAGGACGACCTCTCCGGGCTTGGGGGCGGCGACTCGGGCGAGAGCGAGAGCGGTCCGCCCGTCGGCAAGCAGCGCTACCGCGTCGCGAATGGAGACACCGTCGGGGATCTCGATCGGCAGGTCGCCGGGCACGACGACTCGTTCGGCGTAGCCCCCGCGGCCACCGGTCGTGGTAACGACCGCACGGCCAAGCAGAGACTGACCTACGCCCTCGCCGACCTCTGCGACCCAGCCGCCCACGCCGTTGCCCGGCACCAGTGGCAGCGACGCCATCGCTGCGTTCGGGGCGCAGCCAGCCCGCGCCTGCGTCTCGACGAACGTGATGCTCGCGTACTCGACATCGATAACGACTTCACCCAGACCGGCGGCGAGATCGGGCAGGTTCTCAACTTTGAGGACCCCCGGGACGCCGAAGTCCCTGATCACTGCAGATCTCAATTCTTTGTCCTTTCGGAGCGATTCATTCCGCTTAGTATTACATATCGGAACGATACGCTCCGATACACTCGGTGCGTGATCGATGACAGACCGCGCCGCGGCCGACATGCCGAGGCACTCCGCAATGACGCGCTCGTCCTCGACGCCGCCCGCGCCGTCTTCGCCGAACGCGGAGGCGACGCGCCAGTTGCGGCGGTTGCCGAGCGGGCCGGTGTCGGCATAGGCACGCTCTACCGCCGCTATGGCGGTAAGGACGAGCTGCTCAAGCGGCTCTGCGTCCTATCACTTGAGCAGAACGTTGCCGGCGCCGAGAGCGCTATTGCAAGCGACGAGCCATGGGAAGGCTTCTGCGAATACGTCCGGACGAGCATTCGTCTAGCGGTCGGAGCGTTCAGCCCCCTCGCCGGCAAGATCGAACCAACCGAAGAGATGTCACGACTCGCCGGCACGGTACGCCGCCGCGTTACCGAACTCGTCCGTCGCGCGCACGCAGACGGTAGCTTGCGAACGGACGCGAATGCGATCGACATCCTCCAGCTCATCGAGCGATTCAGCCGCGCTTTTCCTCCCAACGGCGATTCACAGGACGAAGCGACGCGACGCCGCCAAGTCGAGATCGCACTCGGCGGACTCCACGCTAACGTCGGACCGCCACTCCCCGGGCCCGCGCCCAAGCCAAGCGACTACGTGCGCCGCTGGACCAGGACGGTCTGACCCCGCCACGCGCAACGCACTCTCGGTCAGGAGAACGCCGCCCGCGGCCACACCTAAGCCTGAAACCACCGAATGGCTGGGTCGGGTGAGTGTTTGACGGGCCGATCGGGCGTGAGCGGGATCGATCGGTCGTTGATGGGGTCGGATTGCGTGGTTTGTGTCGGTCGCGGGGCTTGCGACGTTCCCGCGGGAACGTTTGGTGACGTTTCCGGGCAGGGGCGGGTTGGCCGTTGTCGGCGAGCGGTCGATCGGTGTCGGTGGAACCGACCGGAGGGTCAGGTGAGGGCGGGAAGTTCGCGGATGCGGGTGAGCGCGGCGGTGAAGTCTGTCTGCCAGGGCCACCGGGCGGGCATCCGTAGGGTCCATTTTCTGGCGGTGCGGGTCAGGCGTCCCGGGATTCTCAGCAATCGTTGGCGGCGGACCCGGGCAGTCCGGATGGTGTCGTTGGGCAGTCCGATCTGGGTGGTCCATCGTCCGAGGTTGTGAGACAGCGCGGCGATCACCGTCCAGGCGCTGTTCGCCGCGAACGAGCTATAACCGAATGTTGTGGACGGCGTTGAGGAAGAAGGCGGCGTACCTTCCCGGTTGATCAAGACCGAAGCCGGCACGAACCGGCAGGAAGGCACGCCAATGACGAATGTTCGCACGCTCCCCGTCGATGGGGGCAACGAGGAGATCACGGTCACGCTGGACACGCTCGCGCGGGAAGGTGCGCGGCGGATGATCGCGGCCGCGCTGCGCGCTGAGGCCGATGAGTATGTCGAGCAGCGCAGCGAAGAGCGCTATGAGAACGGGCACCGCGTGGTGCTCCGCAACGGTCGCGCTCGGGAGCGGAAGGTGACGGTCGGATCGGGGACGATCGCGGTCCGCGCGCCGCGCGTGAACGACAAGCGCATCGACGAGCAGGGCAAGCGAGAGAAGTTCAGCTCGCGGATCCTGCCGGCGTACGCCCGCCGGTCGCCGAAGATTGGTGAGGTGATCCCGATCCTGTATCTCCGTGGGTTGTCGACCGGGGACTTCCGCCCGGCGTTGGAGGGCTTGCTCGGCGAGGACGCCCGGGGCTGTCGGCGACGACGGTGTCCCGCCTGTGCAAGGAGTGGGAGGCCCATCACGACTGGTTTCGGCAGCGTCTGCTGTCCTTCAGCCGGTACGCCTATCTGTATATGGACGGGATCCATGTCCAGGTCCGGCTTGGTGAGGACCCGAAGGTGTGCCTGCTGATCGTGATCGGCGTCCGCGAGGACGGGTGCAAGGAGCTGCTCGCGGTCGAGGACGGGTACCGCGAGTCGACCGAGTCCTGGGCGGGCGTGTTCCGAGCTCTGAAGCGCCGCGGGATGAATGAGCCGAAGCTCGTTGTCGGTGACGGCGCGCTCGGTGCGTGGGCCGCGCTCCGGGACGTCTACCCGGGTGCGGGGGAGCAGCGCTGCTGGTTCCATGCGTCGGGGAACATCATCGATGCGCTGCCGAAGCGGCTGCAATCCCGGGCGAAGGGACTGCTCGGCGAGATCATCGAGGCCCCGACCCGCAAGGACGCCGCCCGGGCGCTGGAGGTGTTCCGCGAGGAGTACGGCGCGAAGTACCCCAAGGCGCTCTCCAAGCTCGACCGCGACTGGACGCAGCTGACCGCCTTCTTTGACTACCCCGCCGAACACTGGCGGCATCTGCGGACCACGAACCCGATCGAGAGCTCGTTCGCGACCGTCCGCTTGCGGACCCGGGTCACGAAAGGCGCCGGCTCGAAGGCTGCCGCCTTGGCGATGGCCTACAAGCTGCTCGGGTCCGCGCAGGAGCGGTGGCGGCGGTTCAACGGCCACGAGCTCGTCACCGACGTCCTCGACGGCGTGAAGTTCAAGGACGGAATCAAGGTCACCAACGACGCCAACCACGATGAAGAGATGACTGACGAGAAGGTCGCCGCCTGATCATTCTTCATTGCCAAATCATCGCGGTAGGGACAGCCCTTCGCCCGTGGGCTCGGGCTGCCCCCCGCACAGATCCCAGCGGGCGCTGCTAACGCACTGGGCTCCTGCCTTGGGTGATGGCGTCAAAGCGAACGGTTGGCCAGGGGTGCAGGATCCGGGCGGGTGGATGCGGTAGCGGAAGGTGGTGATCGCCTTCCCGTTGTCGGGCACCGCGTAGCAGTTGAAGTGCCCGCGCAGGACGCTGGCCAGCCAGCGTCCCTGGTCGGGGATGGGCAGATCGCGTCGTTTGATCAGCTCGGCCTTGACCTTGCTGAGCTTGACGCGCATCCGTTTCTGATCGGTGACGCGTTTGAGCTTGAACCGCCCGTTCTTCGTCGTCGCGCAGATGTGCGTGAACCCGAGGAACTGAAACGTCTCAGGCTTGCCGAGCCCGCGCTCTGCCCGGTTCTGGGCGGCGAACCGCCCGAACTGGATCAGCCGCGTCTTCTCGGCATTCAGCTCCAGCGAGAACTCCGCAAGCCTGTCGCGAAGCTCTGACCAGAACCGCTCGGCGTCGTCCCGATGCTCGAATCCCACCACGGCATCGTCAGCGAATCTCACGACGATCACATCGCCGTGGGCGCGCCGGCCCCGCCACTGGTGGACCCATAGGTCAAAGACGTAGTGAAGGTAGACGTTGGCGAGCAGCGGCGATGCCGATGCTCCCTGCGGAACGCCCTCATCACTTGCCGTCCATGCCCCGTCTTCGATGACCCCCGCGGCCGTCCACTTCTGGATCAGCCGCAGTACCCTGCGGTCCGGGATCCGGTGCTCTAAGAACCTCTCCAGCCATTGATGGTCAAGGCTGGTGAAGAACTCCCGGAAATCCAGGTCGAGCACCCAGTTCACCTTCTTGCGCACGATCCCGACCGACAACGCATCCAACGCGTGATGCGGGGAGCGCCCCGGCCGGAACCCATACGAGAACCCGACGAAGTCCTGCTCGTAGATCGCGTTCAGCACCTCGACGACCGCCCGCTGAAGGATCTTGTCCTCCAGCGCGGCGACACCAAGCGGCCGAAACCGCCCGTCCGCCTTCGGGATGAACACACGACGAGACGGCCTCGCCCGGTAGCGCCCTGCATGGACCCGGTCATGCAGATCCCGAAGGTTCTCCTCGAGATCCGCCCCGTAATCGTGCCACGTGACGCCATCCACCCCCGGCGCGGCCTTCGGACGGATAGCCCGATACGCCGCCCGCAGGCGATCGACATCAATGTGATGCAGGAGCGCGGTGAACCGCGCATCCTTGTCCTTCCGCGCCGCTTGGCGCACGTGAGCCAGGTCACTGGGCGCGTCTTGCCCGGCTCTGAGTCCGAGACGCGTTTCGCTGGCCACGTTTCCCTCGGCCGATCCCCTTCCCTCCACCAACTCCGCCGCCCCACTCTGGGCATTGTTCGCCGGCTTCACCGGTGTCGGGTCGGGGGGGGTGGCGGCTGTGGGCCGCTGCCTCCGCCCGCCCTTCCGAACCGCTCGTGCAGTTTTCCCGCAAGCGGCTCTCACCGGATTAGCCCCTTCTGGCGGTAGTAGCTCTCCATGCTCGGAATCAGTTGCAGAAGGTTGACCAGG
>JBPCRJ010000079.1:0-4592 GCA_050996975.1 Solirubrobacteraceae bacterium
CGTTGATGCCGCGCTCACGAAGGGTATCGACGAGTCGCCGGCGCGCTCCCGAAAACTGCGCAAGCGGCGTCGTCATAGCTCGCGCCACCACGACTTCGCATCATCGAGCAGCGCGTAGTTCGTGAGATCGAGATGCAGCGGCGGGATCGAGACGTAGCCATCGCGCACGGCGCGAAAATCGGAGTCCTCACTTCCCGACCACGCGGCGGATCCGCCGCCGATCCAGAAGATCTCCCGGCCCCAGGGGTCCTTCATCTTCGCCAGTGAGTCGGAGTACACGCGCCGGCCGAGCGTCGTCAGACGTACGCCCTTGATGTCGCTGCCGGGTAGCGGCGGCAGGTTGATGTTGAACAGCGTGTCCTTCGGCAAGCTGGGCAGCTCCACGAGATGCTTGAGTATTCGCGAGAGCAGGTCGACCTGCTTCGTAAGCATGGCGGGATCGGCGCGGAGATCGCCGCCGGCGAAGGAGACGGCGATCGAGGGGATGCCAAGCGAGAGTCCCTCCATCGCCGCGGCGACGGTGCCCGAGTAGAGCACGTCTTCCCCCATGTTCTGACCGTGATTGATGCCGCTCAGCACGAAGTCGGGACGCTCGGGCATCAGCGCTTCGACGGCGACCATCACACAGTCCGTCGGCGTGCCGTCGACCTGAAAGCGTCGCTCGCCGCGTTGCACGGGTCGGATCGGGTGATGCAGCGTGAGCGAGTGGCTCGTCGCGCTCTGCTCGCGATCCGGCGCGACGACCGTGACATCGCCGAGCGCTTCCGCCGCGCGCACGAGGCAGTCGAGACCGTGCGCGAGAATTCCGTCATCGTTCGTACAAAGCAATCTCATCTCAACGTGCTCCGGCGCGGTGGCGCCATATCGTGCGGATCACGCGGACCGTGTCGCGCAGCGGATGAAAGTGGCTCGGCGCGCCATATGTCGTCGGCACCGGGACGGTGGTGATGCGATAGCCCGCGTGCGCGGCGCGGATCAACAGCTCCGTCTCGAACTCGTAGCGCTCGCCCGGCGCGTCGATCGCTTCGATCACGACGCGGCGAAAGGCGCGATACCCCGATTGGGAGTCCGCGATCGATGCCCGCACGATGTGGCTCACGGCGCGCGTCGCCAAACCGTTCGTGATGCGACGACGCACGGGCATGCCCACATTGCGAGCACGCGCGCCGATCGCGACATCGGCATCGTCGAGCGCCGCGAGAAGATCGGGCGCGAAGCGCGCGTCGTGCTGGCCGTCCGCGTCGATGGTGAGCACGCGCGAAGCGCCGGCATCGAGCGCCGCGGCGAAGCCCGCGCGCAATGCGGCGCCCTTACCTCGATTGTGTTCGAATCGGATCACGTCGTCACAGTGCGCGCGTGCGACCGCATGCGTGTCGTCACGCGATCCGTCATCGACCGCGATCAGTCGCGCCCCCGGAAGTGACTCGCCCAGCGCGCGCACGACATCGCCGAGCGTCGCGCCGGCATCGAGCGCGGGGATCACGCAGGCGACATCACGCACGCGCGGGAGGACCGCCATTCAAGATCGCGAGGACCTCCGCGAGCTCGCGCTCCAGCGACTCGATGGTCTCGAGCTCGAGCGCCATACGCGACGCCTGCTTCAACTCCCCCTTCTTGCGATACTCGTCGATCCTTTGACGCGCGCCATCGATCGTGTACTTCTCGACGTAGAGCAACTGCTTCACCAACTGAATCAGCTCCACTTCGCGCCGCTGATACACGCGATTGCCCGAGCGATTTTTCGCCGGGTTCAGAAAGCGAAATTGGCTCTCCCAATAACGAAGCACGTGCGGCTTGAGATCGGTGCGCTCGCACACCTCGCCGATCGAGAAAAACTCTTGAATCGGTTCGCGCTCGGTCATGTGTCCTGCTCCGGTCTGAGCTCGCGCGTCATGAGTTCGGTGATGGCGGCGCGCGCTGGCTGTCCCTCAAACAGCGTGCGATGCACTGCGCGAACGATCGGCATCTCCACGCCCTCTCGTGCGGCGAGCGCGTGCGCGCTCTCCGTGGTCGTCACCCCCTCGGCCACCGTCTCGCGCGTGCGCAGCACGTCGTCGAGCGAACGGCCCTTCCCCACCTCGATGCCGACGGCGCGGTTGCGGCTGAGCGCGCCGGTGCACGTGAGCACGAGGTCGCCCATCCCGGCCAATCCCGCGAACGTCAGCGGCGATGCGCCGAGCGACACGCCCAGGCGCGTGATCTCGGCGAGTCCGCGCGTGATGAGCGCGGCGCGCGGATTGTGGCCGAGACCAAGCCCTTCGGCGATCCCTGTCGCGACGGCGATGACGTTCTTGAGCGCGCCGCCGAGCTCGACGCCGATGACATCGTCGTGCGTGTAGATGCGAAACGCGCCGCTACTAAAGGTGAGCTGCACGGCTTCCGTCGCGTCCGCAGATCGGCCCGCGGCGACGAGCGCCGTCGGCTGGCCGGCGGCGACCTCCGCGGCGAAACTCGGGCCGGAGAGCGCGACGACCTCGTGATCCGGAATCTCGTCTTCGATCACGCGCGACATGATGGCGAGCGAGCCGCGCTCGATGCCCTTCGTCGCCACGATGATGGTCGCGACGCGCGAGATCGACTCGCGTCCGGCGCGCGCCACGGCGCGCAGCACGTGTGATGGCGCGACGTAAGTGACGAACTCGGCGTCTCGAAGCACATCGCCCATCACCGAGGTCGCGACGATGTCGCGCGACAGCGGCACGCCGGCGAGGAAGCGCGCGTTCTCATGTCGCGCGTTGATCGAGTCGACCACATCGGACTCGTGCGCCCAGAGCCGCACCTCGTGTCTGCGCGACGCGAGCACCTGTGCCAACGCAGTGCCCCACGCGCCCGCGCCGACTACCGCGCACACGCTCACGCGACGCTCTCGTTGCGTGGAACTGAGCGACGCTCGCCGCCTTCGTTCTCCTCGGCCTTCTTCTGCTTTCGGCCGAAACCGTGTTCTTCACCGCGGCGCAGACGGCCGATGTTCGCGCGGTGCGTCCAGAACACGAACAGCGCGATCACCACGCTCAACCAGAAGCGCGGCGATTGCGAGCCGTAGCGCCACAGCACGCCGATGGGGAGCGCGATCGCGGCCGTGAGCGAGCCGAGCGACACGAAGCCTGACACCATCAGCACCATCGCGAAGACGACGATCGCGATGAGCGTGGGCAGCGGAGCGAGTCCGAGGAAAACGCCGGCCGCCGTCGCCACACCCTTTCCGCCGCCGCGCCAGAGTAGAAAGATCGGACGTACGTGTCCGACGATCGCGCACACGCCGCAGACGATCGCGTACCAATCCGGCGGAATTGCGTGGGGCCCCACATCAAACCAGCGGGCGAACAGCGCGACGGGGATGGCGCCCTTCGCGATATCCAGCGCGAGCACGGGGACGCCGATCTTCCAGCCCAGCACTCGGAGCGCGTTGGTCGCACCGAGACTACCGGAGCCGTGCTCGCGCAGATCGATGCCGCGAAACCATTTGCCGGCGAGATACGCCGAGGGGATCGAGCCGAGGAAGTACGCAAGTACAGCCCCGACGATCGGCTCCACTCAGGCCGCCTTTCGCTTCAGGATGATGCGAAGCGGACTGCCCAGGAACCCCCACTTTGCGCGAAAGCCGTTGTGCAGATAGCGCACGTAGTGCTCTTCGACGAGGTCGGGATGGTTGCCGAAGATCGCGATCGCCGGCGGATTCACCTCGACCTGCGTTGCGTAGTTGAGTCGCACATCGCGTCCCGCCGCCTGCGATGGCTGACGTCGCGCGAGCAGCTCCTGCAGCGCCTCGTTCACCTGTGACGTGGTGATGCGCTTGAGACGCTCGGCCTCGACCTCCAGCAGCGTGTCCATGATCTTCGTCACGCGCTGGCCGGTAACGGCCGAGGTAAAGAGGAACGGCACCCACTTGAGGAAGGGCGCCTTCTCGCCCGCCTCCGTCTGAATCTCGGCGGCGGTGTTGTTCGACTTTTCTTCTTTGAGTTCCCATTTGTTGACGACGATCACGAGACTGCGGCCCTGCTCCCACGCGAGGTTCGCGATCTTGAGATCCTGGTTCTCGATCCCGAGTGTCGCGTCCACCATCAGCACGCAGATGTCCGCGCGCTCGATCGCGCGACGCGTGCGCAGCGACGAGTAGAACTCGATGCCGTCATCGATCTTCGATTGGCGGCGAAGACCTGCGGTGTCGATGAAGATGAAGTCGCGGCCGTGGTAGGTCGTCGGCGTGTCGATCGCATCGCGCGTGGTGCCCGCGACATCGGACACAACGAGTCGCGTCTCTCCAAGCAGGCGATTCACGAATGACGACTTGCCGACGTTCGGTCGGCCGACCACGGCGACCTTGATCGCGGTCGATTCTTCTTCCTGGCCCTCTGGAAATCGCTTGACGATCTCGTCGAGCAAGTCGCCCGACATCTTGCCGTTGATCGCCGACACGGGCAACGGATCGCCGGCGCCGAGCGAGTAGAACTCGTAGTAGTCCGTCATGCGCGGATCGTCGACCTTATTCGCGACGAGCAGCCACGGCTTGCCGGAATCACGTAGCAGATCGACGACTCGCGAATCGCTCGGATGCAACCCGGCCTTCGCGTCGACCACGAGCAGCATCAGGT
>JBPCRJ010000129.1:0-3208 GCA_050996975.1 Solirubrobacteraceae bacterium
GCTCCTGCCCGGTCTGCGGGTCGGGGTAGTGCAGGCACTCGAGGTTGTTGGGATCGGCGATCGGGACCTCGAGCCATGCCGGGTTGGTGTTGACGACCTGCCCGTTGGACAGGAACGCGCCGAGCTGCTGCTCGCCGAACGTTCGGCCGGCGAGCGTTGGATCGGCGAGCCATCCGTGGGGGTCCGAGCCGAACGTCGAGGTCTTGTCGCTGCGGTAGTAGACGACGCGGTCCAAGAGAGACCCTGCGCGGTAGAGCGTCCCAGCCGTCGGGTTGGGGACGGTGCCGTCCCCGTACGCCGTCTGGAAGAGGACGTCCTTGGGATTGCTCGCCCAGGCTGAATCGGGCCGAAGCCGGATGCGCGGCGCGAAGGTCTCGGGGCTGCCGGTGCGGTCATACCAGTCCGATTCTCCGAACAGCTCCTGCAACACGGCCGCGCCCGGATGCGTGATGACCCTCGGCGGCTCGTTGCTCAATGGCAGATCCTCGGTGAAGCCGCTCAGCCCCGGACCGCCGTTGAGCAGGTTCGGCCGCGAGCGCTTGACCTGGTCGGCGAGGTCGCCGCGGAACGAGGACAGCCGCGCGATGTCGGCGATCGGGCCGCCCGGCACGTTGAGCAGCCCGCGGTGAAAGAGCGGGTCGGTGCCCATCAGCATCGTCCCGTAGATGCCGCCGAAGCTCAGCCCGTAGTACATGATCCGGGAACGATCGACGACGTTTGAGCCGACCCCCGGGATGTCGAGCCCCGTCTGCAGCGCGCGGCCGAGCGCCATGTTGTCGACGACGGTCTGCACGAGGCCGGACTGGAGCCCGTCGATCGGCTTGCGCGTGGGCAGCTCGGTGCCGTCGGACTGGAAGTGGCCGGTGGGGTCCACCCCGTCGTTGAGGCCTTTGCCGATGACACCGTCCCCGTCGAGGTCGCGTCCGCGGCCGTAGCTCAGGAAGGTCGTCGGCGTGCCGGCGCTGGTCACCTTCGTCGTGCTCTGCCGACCGTAGCCATGGCCCGCCGGATCCGTGGCGACGGTGAGGATCCCCAGCGAGGCGTTGTAGTCGGCCGTCACGAACAGGTCGTACTTGCTGCGGGTGAAGCCGGGGCCGTAGACGGCGGTCGGCCACGGCGGAGGATGCACGGCCGGGTTGGGCGTCACCACGATCACACCGAGGCGGTCGGCAGCGAACGGTCGCGGGGTCTGCGTTGTTGCGACGGGCGGAATCTCACCATCGGTGAAGCCGTCGCCGACGCCGTAGGGGTGGTCCTGGTATCCCGTCGTTGAAGCGAACTGGTACCGAGGCGAGAGGAAGCTGCCGAATGCGTAGTACCCGGCGGTGCCGGGCGGGATCAGGACCGGCACGGCGCTCGAGCGGAAGGCACCCGGCGCGCTCGCGTCGGCCTTCACCTGGTCGGTACGGGTGATGCCGTTGAGCGGGTCGGCGATCGACGGCGCGACCGTCGCGGCCGGGAAGACGTCGTCCTTGCCGTTCTGCGTGAACGTAAGTCTCCGGCTCGCCGTCGAGCTCGACGCCCCCGGGAATCCGGCGAGCACGTAGGCGTTGTGCGGGTCGGATAGCGGAAGGTCCAATGCCCGGCGGATGCGGACGAGCTCGCCGCTCGCCGTTCGCGTCGTGAAGCGCACGATGCAGGCGCCGCCGCATGCGTTGACTGCGTGGCCGCCGCTGTCGCGGATCCCGTTGGTGACAAAGATGCGGTACGACGTCCCCTCGCGTAGGAACTGGTCGGTGATCCCAGCCAACGTGTGCGTTGCCGGATCGAATGTCAGCTGGCGCAGACCGCTGACGAACGTGCCCGTGTCGCTTCCGATGAAGAAATCCGAGTCGTCAACCGACCCGAGCTTTATCCCGCCAGTGAACGGCACCGTGACGCGAGGCTGCAGGTCGAAGCCGTCCAACCTGTCGAGCTGGGAGAACGTGTCGCAGATCGAGTAGTCCGTGGGGTCGCAGCCGCGCCGGATCGCGCCTCCCACCGAGGGATAGTCGCTTCCCAGCCGGAAGTTGATGCGGCGACCGGTCAGCTGCCTTCGATCCACCGTCGTGAACGCGTTGTCCGGAAAGATTCGGGAGCCGAGATGGGCACCGCGAACGACCGAAACCGCGGAGGCCGCGGAGGCCGGGACCGCGGCGCAGACCCCGACGGACGCGATCAGGAGGGCCGCCCGACACCGAGTCATCCTGCTGCCGCCCTTGACATCGCAACCACCGGGAACGCCTCCTTGCGGCCGTCCTCCCCGGGGACTCTATCGGTGGGGCGTTGGTGGCGGCGACGGTTCGGGTGCGCGGAGGCGTCTCGGGGCCCGTGCCCTCCGGTCGTGTTGGAAGCCTGAGGTCACCCAAGCGCGGGCCTGAGAAGGCCCAAGTGGTATCCGGTTCTGGCGAGTGCAGGGACCACGACGACGGCTAAGGCGCTTCAAATTCCAGGGTGGAGCTGGTGCGCGGGTAGTACCGGGGTCGCTCGATAAAATAGGCCTCGCGCCGCCCCGCGAGAAAACGGGATTCCTTTTGCCCAGATCGCCACCTTGTCCTGGCAAGCTCGCCGGGACCGTGCCGGAGGAATTGAGGCAGTGGCCGCAAGAGCCACCACGGACTAGCGAAACTCTGGAAATTGCGTCGGTAAACACGCGAGATCTCGGAGTTTGTCACCGGCTGGCGATGCCGCAGCCCGCGAGCGAACCCACGTAGGCAGTAGGGAAGCGCCCTTAACGCCGCCCCGTCGACCCGTATCGCGTCCTTGAAGTGGGTGGCGAGCCGAGCGACGAGGGCCTCGGCCGCCTCGCGAGGGCGCAACGACTTCGCTGCGATGTATGCAAAATTCTCAGCATTGATCCGATAGGAGTCTGACGAGAAAAAAGCCATCCAATGTCCACTCGTGTCCTTCATGTGCACGGCCACCACCTCCGGGAGATGCAAATGCCGAAAGCCTGAGTCGAAGAAACGCAGCATGAACTCCAGCTCGTTCGCCCATATGAAGATTGCGGGGTCATATCCGCTTAGCCGCTCGAGGACCCGGCGCCTGATCAGTACGGCGCATCCCCAAAAGCTGAGCATTCCAGTCCTATAAAGCTCGTTGAAGCGGAAGTCTGAGTCGTTTGGCTGCCCGATTGCGAATGACACCAGGTCAGCGTCCTGCTCCTTTGCGCTGGCAATGGCGTGCGACAGGCCGCCAGGCGGCAGGTAGCAGTCATCATCCAGTGCGA
>JBPCRJ010000176.1:0-28402 GCA_050996975.1 Solirubrobacteraceae bacterium
CCTGCTCCAGCCGCTGTTCAAGTGCTGGACCGGCCGCTGCCACACCTGCCACCAACCCGTCGACCTCGACCAACTCCTGCTCCATCCCGACCAACTCGACGAGTGACAACTAACAAAGCACTACTAGGCGGCCTGAGCGCAGACCGGGTCGGGAGCCGAGCCGCATCTGCTGAAGGCATTGCACGGATAGATGTCGCGGCTCAGAAGTCTCTCGACGGGCTCCATCCACCCCAGCGTTACCTAGCGGCGACGGCGACACTTGCACGCGCACTGGGTTTCGAGGCATCCGCGTTCAAAGCGTTGGCCGCGGCGGCGCGTCGCGACGATCGTATCGCGTACGCGTCGGCGAGCCGGAGACTGGCTGGCGCCAGCGGCGGCGTAACCGCCGCCGCCAAGACGCTCGCGGCTGATGGGTTCAAGCTCCCCCTCCTTCGGAGGCTGAAGATCCCCGGATTGCCGCCGCAAGCACAACCGAGCCCAGCTTCAAGTCAGACCGGCTCGAAGCAACCGGTCGCGCCGGTTTCGGCCCCGAGCGGGTCTCCGAGCTCGGGATCGAGCCAGCCGTATGTTCCGCTCTCACCGCCCAACCCTGGGCCCCCGTACCACCCCCAGCCCCCCATCCCCCGTACGGATGGGGGCCATGGGGGCTATAGACCCCTACCCACCCTGTGACAATGCTCTGTTACGCGACAGCTGCACGCTTCCGCAGACGTCGATCGAGCCATGATCCGCTCGCTTGAGACGCAGACTGCGCCGTGGGCCACTGGCGCGGTCCCGCCTCGTCCTCGGATCGTCAGCCGGCCGCCATGCAGACGTGTCTCGACCCATGTGCCAATCTCGCAGACTCGGTGGTGTGCGTCGAAGTCGTCGCTGGCGTCGCAGCGCACGAGCCTGGGCGCGTGGCAACTGGCGTTCCCGAGCCGAGATGCGTACGATGCTCCGAATCTCGGTATTGGACTCCGATCCTGGGGCAGGGGAGTGATGCGATGATGGCGACGATCGACCTACCTGGAGACGATGCGTCCGGCGAGGACCGCCCCTTGGCTGGCGCTGCGACATCGTGCCTGGCGAAACCATCGGCCTGCATGCCCGGCGTCGGTCGCGGACTAGGTTCTCGAGCGGCGGGGCGACTCGAAATGGCCGTCCCAACACTGGATCGGGATGATGAGGCACAGAGCCGCTGATAACCATCTACGTCTCGCGCGTGCGCGCGGGATGTGCAACTTGGCTTTGTGGGACCGAGGTTGGTGCCTTGCCCATCTGCGTTGGATCTTCCTCATCGCGCTGGCTGCCGGATCCTGGAACGTAGCCCCGGCCTTCTCTGCTCCTTCAGTCGTCGCACCGTTTCCGCTCATCCGGCCAACTCCCGGTATGACCACCTTGCATGGCCATAAGGTCTACGTGCTGAGGGCCATCGAGATTGACGAACCGGGGTTCGTTTCTGAGTTCAGGTGCGGTGGACCGGGCGATCTCCTCGCGCACGAGAACCATTGTCTGCAACCTGTGAGTCCGACAAAGGAAAAGAAATCACATCCCAGACGGGGAATTACGCTCTATTCGGATGTCAACGCGCTGCTTGAACCGGATCGCCGGCTGTTTATTCGGGTGTTGGGTCGCGGCAGCAGGATTGGACGCTACGTCGTTCTCGCAGCCCGTTCATCGAAGCTCGTGACTCAGGCGCGGGGCTGTCTCGGGTCGTCGCGCATTCACAAGATTCTTAAGGTCAAGGTTGTCAAGTGCCCGCCAGGGCCACCGCCTCCCCCGTGCCTGGACGGGATAAAGCCCTTGAAGGGACGGTGCCGCCCCCAACCGCCGCCCGAACCGACGTCCGTTCTGTCGATACAGTTCGGCGGCTCGGGAGCGGGCAAGGTCACCGCAGCGGGCTACTCCTGCTCGCAGGCATGTACCGCGATATATTCCGCCCGAGCACGAGCAACCGTGTTGCTCACCGCCGTGCCTACCGCTGGGTCGACGTTCGAAGGCTGGGGCGGAGCCTGCTCTGGCACTGGGCGCTGCAAGATAGTAATGAAGGCGAACATGACCCTGAACGCCACGTTCACGACTATACCCTCTTACACCCTCAAAGTGACGAAAGTCGGGTTTGGCGACGGAGATTTTACAATCAATGGAGGGTCGGTTTGTTCCTTTGGAGGGTGCTCCGTCTGCGTGCCCGGAAGTCTCTCCGGCCAATGTAGTTACACGTTTCCGGCTGGTACTAAGGTTATGTTGACCGCGAGTCCCGGCCGAGGATCTTACTTTGCCGGGTGGGGTGGTGCGTGCGCCGGAAACAACAGCTGCACTGTGACGTTGAACTCTGCACAGGATGTGACGGCCGACTCTACGAACACGGCTGGGTCTAGCGGCGGGGGCTCCGAAAAGACGGCACTATTTACTACGGTGGGGTGTGGCAACTTGTTCTCCGTCCCGTCCGGGGTCACGAGCATGCAGATCGAGGCGACGGGAGGCTCGCGCACGATATATTACACTGGGGGCGGGTTTGGCGGTCAGGTGACAGCTGTTCTTTCGGGTCTAAGCGTCGGGCAAGTGCTCGATATTTGTGTCGGCTACGGTGGGGGGACTGGTGGCGCAGGCGAAGGCGACTTGCAAATCCCTGGTGGTGGTGGCGCCTCGGGAGTCGCGTTGGGCGCTGATTTCTTGACGCCGGTTATTGTCGCGGGAGGTGGTGGTGGTCTTGGCGGTGGGGCTGAGAGTTTTAATGGCCGTATTGGAGGCGGCGGTGGCGGGGCGACCCAGGTGGCCCCCGGCCAGGGCGGTGCGGGTGCCAGCGGCGGCGGTGCTGGCTCGGCCGGCACCAAGTTCACCAGCGCCGGCCCCGGCGTCGGGGGAGCCGGCGGCTCCGGAGGCCTCGGTGTCTATGGTGGCGGTGGCGGCGGTGCGGGGTATTTCGGTGGGGGTGGGGGCGGTGCGGGCGGTGCGGGCCGCTTCGGTGGGGCCGGCGGGGGTGATGGCGGCGGCGGGAGCAACTTCTGCGCGACGACGTTGCCGGCGTCTGTCGTCGTGGTGGCGGGGTGTCAGGAGAGATTTGCGCATTTTTTGAGGGATCGGGGCTCGTTGCCGAATCCGTCGGTGGTATTGATCTACCCGGCGCCATAGACGCCGACTCGTCGCCGTCTTGGGCAGAACATGCGCACAGCGCCAAGGCCGTTGCCAAGGCACCGCGCTTCCTGCTTTGCCGTCGCTCGGGCCAGGCTATTCGGGGGATCGTGTGGTCGGTGACGCTGCGTGGGGGACGTAACCCGCCAGAAGTGATCCCGCGCAGCCCCCGGGCCTTGGGCGGGACGATCGATCGACAGAAGGGAATGCTTTGTTCACGCGCCGGCGCCGGCCAGGCAGCGGCGCGGGGCTCACATCCCAATACGATGAGCGAACCATGAATTCAGTTAGATTCCGCGTCCTCTGGGTGGCGAGCCTACTCGCGATGGGCGTGATCGTCGGCTCGACCTCGAGTGCTGAGAGAGCCGTTGCTGGGCACGCAGGCAGCCGGTGGTCGACAACCCTGATGGGTATCCGTGTGTCGGGTCACGAACTGGTCGATGGAGCCAACCACCCGATTCAGCTTCGTGGGGTCAACCGCTCGGGCACCGAGTATGCCTGCGTGCGGGGCTGGGGGATTTTTGACGGACCCAGCGACACCGCTTCGGTTGGGGCGATCGCCGCGTGGCACGTGAACATCGTGCGCATTCCGCTCAATGAGGACTGCTGGCTCGGCATCAACAAGGTCAAGGCCGCTTACTCAGGTGCGAAATACCGTAACGCGATCCTCGGCTACGTGCGCCTTCTCCACCGGTACGGGATTTACGCCGAACTTTCGCTCATGTGGGCCGCGCCGGGGAGTCACCGAGCGACGCGGCAACCAGCCGCGCCGGATCAGAGCCACTCGCCGGCGATGTGGGCCTCAATGGCCACCACATTCAGGGACGATTCTGAGGTGATTCTGGCGCCATGGGGCGAGCCTACCGTTGGGTGGACGTGTTTCATGCGCACCGGGTGCGGCAATGAGGCAACTTTTGCGGGGAGCTACTACCGAACAGCATCGATGCAAGAGGCGGTCGATCGGATGCGTGGCGCGGGTTACAAGGGTGTGATCGCGATCCCGTGTGTCAACTACGCCAACGCGTGCGGCGCGCTACCGGATGGTTCGCTCTTCCGCGGGTCGACTTGGCTGATGTCCCGCCCGCTTGATCCCGCCGGACAGTTGATCGCCGAAGCACACGTCTACGGCAAGAACTCGTGTGTCACGACCGCCTGTTTTGACTCCAGCATGGCACCGATCACCAAAGTCGTCCCGTTGATCTTCGGGGAGGCTGGCGAGACCTACGACCACACCGATTGCGGCGCGCGGCACATTTCAACGTTCATGGAGTGGGCGGACCACCATGGCGTCGGGTACGAGGCCTGGACCTGGGACACTTGGCGAAACTGCGGAGCCCTTATCCGCGACTACAAGGGAACGCCGTATTCGGGCTACGGGAAGTTCGTCCGAAGGCACTACGCCGCGCGGAGTAATGCTGGACAAGGAATGTCTACTTCGGCCCCGCCAAGCAGCAACCGGAGCGACGGATAGTTCGAGGTCGACGTCGGCGACCCGGTCTGATCAGAGGGTCGCGATGCCCCTCAACGCGGCGACCATGCCCAGGGCCACGATCGCCAGCCCGGCGAGTGCGATCACCCAGCGAAGCGTGCCAGCGCGGGGGCTATCGGCGCTTTCGAGCGCTGGTGCAAAAGGCGCGGGGGGGAGCGCCTCCGACGTCTGATCGTTCGTAATCGGAGCCGCCTCGCCGGTCGCGACGACGGACCAGGGACCCGCTCGCCGCAGCCCCCCGGCGGCGACGAGCGCCGCTCTCCCGAGGTCGCCGGCCGACGGATAGCGCTGGCTCGGATCCGTCGCCATCGCTCGGCTCACCACAGCGTCGAACTCGCGGGGCAGGTCAGGGCACAGCTCCACGGGAGAGGGCCGCGGCGCGTCGAGGTGGGCCAGCGCTTGCGGACCCTCCGTCCACCTCGCGAACGGCGCCTCCCCGGTGAGGGACTCGAAGAGCAGGCATCCCAGCGCATAGATGTCAGCGCGGGCGTCTACACGATCGTTCAAGATCTGCTCGGGCGCCACGTACTCGGCTCGACCGACGATTGATCCCTGGCGGGTCAGTTCGGCGACCGAGGCCGCCCGCTTGGCGAGTCCGAAGTCGCTTAGGTAGACGTGGTCACGGGGGCCGAGCAGGACGTTGGGCGGCTTGACGTCGCGGTGCAGCATCCCGCGAGCGTGGGCCGCGTCGAGAGCGGCGCCAACCTGGCTGACGATCCCGGCGGCGCGTAGCGGCTCAATTCGCCCCTCCGCAGCGATCAGAGCGCGCACGTCGCTGCCCTTGACAAGGCGCATCGTGATGAACAGCACGCCATCCTCGTCGCCCGCATCGAAGATCGGAATGACGTTGGGATGGTCGATGGCGGCCGCGACCCGCGACTCGCGCCGAAAGCGCTTGCGGAAATGCTCGTCGCCGGAATGTTCAGGGAGGATGAGCTTGAGCGCCACCGGGCGCTGGAGCGCGAGCTCCTCGGCGCGGTAGACCACTCCCATGTCTCCACGGCTGATGACCTCCTCGACACGGCACCCCGCAAAGACGGAGCCCAATGGAAGATCGGACGGGTGCCCCCTACGGGGGGCCGAAGGGGCTGGCGCGGCGGCGGGCCGCCTTGCCGGGGCCGGTGGTCGCGGCGGCTGGGCGGGGGGTCGGTGCGCAGCGGGGGGCCTCTTCGCCGGTGGGGCAGCCGGTGGCACCGGGGTTCCCGGGGCCGGTGGGGCTGGTACCCGCCCGCCATCGGTCAACTGCAGGGTCGTGGAGCCGATCTGTATGGAGTCGCCGACCTTGAGCACCTCGCGGGCGCGCACGCGCTCGCCATTGACGAACGTCCCATTCGCAGAGCCGAGATCCTCGATCATCAGCTGCCCGCTTGCATCGCGGGCAACGCGGGCGTGGCGGCGAGAAACCTGGTCATCGTCGCTCAGCTTCCCCTCGTCGCTCGCCTCCCGCCCGATGACGAGCTCGTCCCTCACGGTGAGTCGGCGGCCCGGGGTAATCCCGGCGGTCACCACCAGCTCCTCACTCCCTTCGGGGGTCAAGCTGGGGGGTTTGCCCGTCGGCGGGAGCCGCGTCTTGTCTGGCACCCCGCCGGAGCTGTCGGTCACCTGCAGGACCGTCTGTCCCACCCCGATGAGGTCACCGAGGACGAGCGTGCGCGGGGCGTCGATGCGCTCCCCGTTCACGAATGTCCCGTTGGCCGAGCCGAGATCCTCAATCGTAAGCTGCCCGTCGGCCCCGTAGGAGACGCTTGCGTGCCGGCGCGAGATCTCGGGATCGCCGCCGAGCCGGCCGTCGTCCTGGGTCGCTGCCCGGCCGATCAGCAGCCCGGCCTCCACGCTCACGTGCTTGCCGCATTCCCTGCCTTCGCTCACCTGCAGCTGCTCGCCGGCCATTAGCTTCGCAGCCTACTTCTCTCCGGCGGCATCTGCCAGAGCCACCAAGTCCGGCTGACCTTCACGGGAAGCGCAGTGCGGCGGACGCATCGGGGCCGCTGGCAAACCTGTGAGCTCGGCAAGCAGCCGGCTCGACGGGACCGGCTTTCCGGTAGATAATGGCGGCGTGTCAGCGAACCCTCCCGCCGGTGCCCAGGCCAGCTCCGAGCTCAAGGCGCGTAGCGAGGCCGAGCACTCTGGCCGGCCCTTTCTTGAGTACCGGGACGGTGACGACCGGCAACGCGTCTTCTTGTTCGAGCCCGGGTCGGTCGACGCCTGGGTCGGGCGCGAGCCGTCGTCGGATCTCTTGCTCGGCTGGGACCCCGAGGTCTCGCGTCGCCACGCCCGATTTGAGCGGGTGCACGGCGATTGGTTGCTCGTCGATGATGGGCTCTCGCACAACGGCACGTGGGTCAATGGCGAGCGTGTGAGCGGGCGGCGCGGCCTGAACGACGGCGACACCCTGCGATTCGGGACCACGACGATGACCTTCCGCGCGCCTGAGCCAGCGCTCTCGGGCCCAGCAGGCGCAGGCGAGACCCCAGCCGCAGTGGTCCTCTCGACCACCCAGCGCCGCGTCCTAAAAGCCCTGTGCCGCCCATACAAGGCCCGGTTCGCCAGCCCCGCCACCCCTCAGCAGATCGCAGAGGAGCTGTTCCTGTCCGTCGGTGAAGTGAAGACCCATCTGATGGTGCTGTGCGCGAAGCTGGGCGTCAACGAGCAGCTCAACAACGAGACGCGGGTCCTCCTGGTCGCGCGGGCCTTCTCCGCCGGCCTGATTTCCGAGCGCGGCCTCTAACCAGATGCTCTCGCCCGGCTCCACCTTCGCCGGATACGAGGTCGAGAGCGTCGTCGGCGCCGGCGGGACTGGGATCCTCTACCGCGCCCGCCAGCTGCGGCTCGACCGGCTGGTCGCGCTCAAGCTGGTCGAGCCGGACGTGGCCCGCGACGCCGTGGTTCGGGAGCGTCTACGCCGCGAGGCCCGAATGGTGGCCGCGCTCGACCACCCCAACGTCGTCCCGCTCTATGCGGCCGGCGAGGATGGCGGAACCGTGTACATCGTCACGCGATGGGTGGAGGGCACCGAGCTCGGCACTTTGATCCAGCGCGACGGTCCCCTGGAGCCTGGGCGGGCGGCGCGGACCGCCGCTCAGATCGCCGCGGCGCTCGAGATGGCCCACGAGAAGGGGCTCGTTCACCGGGACGTCAAGCCGTCCAACGCCATCCTGACCTCCGAGGATCACGTCTACATGACGGACTTCGGACTGGCCAAACGCGCACAGACGGCCGCGGGGCTGACGGCGGTGGACCAGGTCCGGGGAACCGTCGACTACGTGGCGCCGGAGCAGATCGAAGGTGCCGTGCCCGACGCGCGGGGCGACGTCTACGCCCTCGGTTGCGTGCTCTTCGAGATGCTCACAGGCGAGGCCCCGTTTGCCGGGCAGAAGGGCGGGATGGCCAAGATGTGGGCCCATGTCAATGCTGAGCTGCCCTCGCTGCGCGAGCGTCGACCCGATGTGTCCCCGTCGCTCGAGGACGCGATGCGGAGCGCGATGGCCAAAGCACCTGACGCTCGTCCCACGGCAGCGGCCTTCCGGGACACCGTGCTCTCGGCGGTTGGGGAAGCGCCGTGAGCCGCGGACCCGCCCTACGAGCAGGTGTCGAGCAGCTTCGTGGTGAGCATGATCCGACCCAGCGCCACCCAGGCGGCGCCATAGTAAGTGGGCGAGCGCTGATCGAGGGCCTCGGCCGCGTCGAGTAGGCCATCGCGGGCGCTCGTGGCTCCGGCGGCATCGGCCGCGCCTGCTGCGGCCACGAGCGCGACGGGATGCAGCGTGTGTCCGGTCGCCCGTCCTGAGAGATCGTGCTCGACGGGCAGCTTGGTGGGGTCCTGGTTCTCGAAGACGGGCCATGCCCTGGCGGCGATCTGCCGGCCCGTGGCGTCCGGATCCTCGGCCATCCGGATGAGCGTGCGGACGGCGTCAAAGCCGAACTGCGGGGGCGATTGCGGGGCGCTCGGTGAGCCGATCGGCACGAGCTTGTCCCCCTCGAGCCTCGCCCAGTCCGGCGGTAGCCGTGACGAAGTCGGCATCAATTTGTCGGTGATCGAGCGCGAGCTGGCCGCAAGCGCGCCCCATCGGGGGTCCTTCGACGCGGCACGTAAGGCCAGGAACGAGCCGGGCGCGAAGTAGCTGGGGTTCACGGTCACCGGTGGTGGACTGATTGCCCACGGGCCGGCCGTGAGCACCGGTTCCGCCTGAAAGGAAGCCGAACCGACCTCGATCCGCATTATGGCGTTTCCCAACTGCAGCGCCTCGTGTCGCAGCGCGGGGCGGTTGAAACGGCAAGCGGCAACCAGCAGGGCGCGGCTGGCGTCCAGATCCGCGTCGGAGGCCGCCTGCGGATCTTGCACCCGACCGTCGCGCCATAGGAACGAGATCAGCCCGTCAGGGCGCCGAATATTGCTCTTCGTCCACCCCCAGATGGCGTCGAAGCGACGCGCGTCGCCGATGGCGGCCGCCATCAACATGCCGTAAGCCTGTCCCTCGCCGACGGTATCGCCACCCTGGTCGCGCCGAGAAACGCGTCCGTCGCGGGTGACATAGCGCTTGAGGAAATGGCGGGCGGCGGCATCGGCCCGGTCCTGGGGCGCGGCATTCGTCGCCAGAGAGCTCGTCGAGGTGGTGGAGCTTGTCCCACCACAGCCGCCGAGAAAGAACAGCACGATCGCGCCCAGTGTCAGCGCTACTACGACTACCAGGACATCGCGCGCGGGCCGACTCACGCCGCAACCTCGGCTGGCTCCAACGAGCCGGAGGCTGGGGCGCGCGGTTTCTGGAGCGCGGCCCAGCATCCGACCATGAGAATCGAGATGTGAACGAGCGCAAATGAGACGTTGTTGATCGTGGCGGCGTCTCGGCTGCGAGCTAGGCCGTAGACGCTGGCCGCGACCAATATCCCAACGGCCGCCAGCGCGGGCATCACCGCCCCCGGCTGCCGGGCTTGTGCCCCCTTCTTCGGAGTCACGACGAAGGACCCCTTCTTACGCAGCACGGTGAAAATCGTGGACAGCACGTGGATCCAGAAGTTGGCCGCCGACAGCGCAAAGGCCGCGAAGGTGTAGGAGCCTGCCCCGGCAACTGCCGCAATCGCCAGCGCAGCGGCGTAATAGGGCACGAAGTGCAGCAGGAACACGGGAGCGTCGATGCCGCCGATCGGCTGGCCACCTCCCAACAGACGAACCACCGGGAAGCTCATGTAGATGAGCACGGTCCACCCGGAGAGGAAGTACAGGCCCGACAGCAGGTACTGCACCTTCAGGCCCAACGGAAGCCGCGCTCGCAGGGCTCGCGGGATCCCCGATAGGCAGCCCCTAGCCCAGCGCTGCTGCTGGGAGACGTAGGCGGCGGTGTCCTCGGGCCCGAGGCCGCGCGAGAGCACGTCCGGTACGTACGCCGAGCTCCAGCCCCGCTCGTGCAGGTGAATCGAGAGCTCGAAATCCTCGGTCAGTGAGTTGGTCGGAAACCCGCCCACGCTCTCGAACGCCTCGCGGCGAAACAGCACGTTGGTACCGCAGCAGAAGACTGCCCCCAGGCCGTCCTTGCCCCGGCAGATGGCCCCGAAGAACAACGCCTGCTGGGCCCAAGACGCGGCCGCGATGCGATTGGTGTCCGTGTTGGCGTAGTACTGTGGCGTCTGCACGAACGCGATCTTCGGGTCGTCCATCCACCCGAGGGTGGCCTCCAGGAAGTCTGGGTCCGCGACGTGGTCTGAGTCGAAGACGGCAATGAACGGGGCGCTGGTCTTGGTCAGGGCATTGTTGATGTTGCCCGCTTTCGCTCCGATGTGCTCCGCCCGCCGGATGTAGCCCACGCCGTGACGGACAGCGAGGTCGCGCATCGCGTCGTCATTGCCGTCGTCCAGCACATGGACCCGCACCTCCGCGCCCCGCAGGCCCACAGCGGCGGCCACCGTCAGGTCGACGATGTCTGGCGGCTCCTTGTAGACCGGGATGAAGACGTCGACGGTCAACCACTGGCTCGGTGCTCGCCTCTCCCGCACCCGCTCATGGGCAACGGTCCACCAGAACCCGAGCGCCTGGCTCAGATTGAAGAGCTCTGCCACGATCAGGATGCCGTAGAGCACGGGGGTGCCCACACGGTCCGGTTGGAGCAGCCAGCCGAAGTACCACACAGCACAGGGCAGGCCGATGAGGATCAGGATGCGCACACGCTGGCGCACGCTCCACGTGCTGGGTACGGGCTGCCACGTCACCCGGCGAAGACGGACGTCCCAGGGCCCACTGCTCATTGAAACTCCCAGACGATGGTTTGCGGGGTCTTGAAGCGGTGCACAAGCTTTCGGAAGAACGTGAGCTGTCCGACCACCTTGTTGGTTTGATCGAAGAACGCCTTGTTGCTCTGGAAGGAGGCGAGGACGTAGACGGGGCTCCCCTCCCTCCGTGCCGACACGGCTTGGGAGAGGGGCTGGCCCCGAAGTTCTGGCGCGTAGTACTCGAGTACGTAGCGCATATCGGACGGCTCGAACAGGACGAGACTGTTCGGTCCGGCGCCAACCTTGAGGCTCTGGATCGCGCCCCGGAAGTCGAACAGGCGAGGATTGGCCTGGTTGAGTTGCTGATCGGCCAGGCCGACCAGCAACGTCGCGACGACGGCGCCGGCGACGAGCAATCGTGCTCTCGGTTTCCGTATCCAGCCCGTGACGAGCCGCGCGATGAGCAGGAGCACAAGCGGCACGAGGAGCAGGAAGTTACGCAGCTCGAACAGTGAGCGGTCGAACGTGGAAACGAAGATCAGAACCGCGACGAGGGCGATGGCGGCGACGGCAAGAGTCATTGTCTGCCGCGATCCACCGCGCCCCAGCAAGGCCAGCGAGCCGAGCAGGAACAACGGCCACATCGCGGCCAGGAGTACCGTCGTCCCGTCGGGCTGATAGCCCCAAAGCGACCAGGCCAAGTTCGCGAGGACGGAATAGAAAGACAGCAGGTCGTAGGTCCCGCTCGGCGAGCCGGCCGCACCGGACGTCGACTGGTACTGGTGGTGGGCGAACACGATCAAAGGCACGAGCTGCATTGCCAGCAGTGCGGCTGAATAGGCGACGCCCAGAGCCAGCGGGCTTAACGGTTCGTGGTTCCGGCGCCGATGGACGAGGATCCCGATGAAGATGAGCTGCTGCATCCCAACCAGGAGCAGGCCGAAGTAGTGTGACCAGAGCAGAGCGGCGGTGGCGAGGATGTAACCCGCCCAGTTGAGCATCGTTCCGTTGCGTATCGCTCGCAGCTGCGTCAGCAGCGCGAGCAGCCCAAAAAGGGCCACAAACTCGTACATCCGCACCTCTTGCGAGTACCAGACGAGCGCCGGAGAGCCGGCAGCGAAGGCGGCTGCGACCAGGCCGGTCCGGCGGTCGTACAGCTCCCGTCCCAGCTCGTTGAGCACAGGAATCACCAATGTCCCCGCTATCAGCGAGGGAAGTCGAACCGCAAATTCGCCGTGGCCAAACGCGCGGATGATCAACCACAGCGCCAGGTGGTAGAGCGGTGGCTGGCGGTCGCCGTGGTACAGGTTGCTGAACAGGTCATGCAGCGAGAGGCGCGCTTGGTGGATGCTGATCGCCTCATCGAGCCAGATCCCCCGCGGCACGGCCAAGCGCAATGCCAGTCCAACGAGGATAAGCCCGGCAAGGACAAGCAGGGCCTGGTTGTGGCTTGTGTCCGGCTCACCACGTCGAGGGAGGCGCCCCCGCGGGCCGAACAGGTCAGCCTCGTGAGCACCACGGAGCCGCCGGCCGACCGTTCGCAGTGAGTTTCCTTCAAACGGCTTGACGGCCTGCACAGGACCATGGCCCCTCTCGATGCGACGGAGTGCTGGGCGCACTCTAACCGAGGTCGCCGATCCTGGTGAGCTGATCTCTCGCGGGTAACGGCCTCACAGGCCGTTGACCCGCCGGTCAAGCTCAGGCTCCGGCGCCCCCGGCGACTCTTGCCGGCGCTCAGCGGTGATGATGTGAACGACGGCGTTGATCAGTGCCAGATGCGTGAAGGCCTGCGGGAAATTGCCGAGATGACGACCCGTGACGGCGTCGAGCTGCTCGGCGTATAGCGCCAGCGGGCTCGCGTACGAGAGTAGCTTTTCGCACAGTCCTCGAGCCCGCGGCAGCTCGCCTATTTCGACGAGGGCCGACACCAGCCAGAACGAGCAGATCGTGAATGTGCCCTCCTCGCCGGAGAAGCCATCGTCGGTCGCCTCGACCCGGTAGCGCAACACGAGGCCTTCCTCCGTCAGCTCGTCGGCAATCGCCAGCACGGTGTCTCGGATACGCGGGTCGTCCGGCGCAAGGAAGCGCACCAGCGGCATCAGCAGCACCGAGGCGTCCAGCGCCTTCGTCTCGTAGTGCTGGACGAACACTCCCCGCTCGTCCAGGCCGTTCGCGCAGATGTCTGCGTGGATCTCCGCCGCAGCGCTCTCCCAGCGGGTTGCCATCCCCTCATCGGCACGGATCCGGGCCAGCCGCGCTCCCCGGTCGGCGGCGACCCAGCACATCAGCTTCGATGAGGTGAAGTGCCGGGGCTGGCCGCGCACTTCCCAGATCCCACGGTCGGGGTCGCGCCAATGGGTCAGGGCTGCCTCCACCTGGCGCTTGATGATCGGCCACAGACGATCTGGTAGCTGATCGCGCGAGCGCGTATGCAGGTAGATCGAGTCGAGCACGACGCCCCAGACGTCGTGCTGGCGCTGGTTGTAAGCGCCGTTCCCGATCCTCACGGGTCGCGCGTGGTCGTAGCCGGACAGGTGCTCGAGTTCCTGCTCCTGGAGCTTGTTCTCGCCGCCGATCCCGTACATGACCTGGAGCTGTCCCTCCTCCGCCTCGACCACGTCGGCCACGAAGTAGAAGAAGTCGTTCGCCTCCTCGTCAAAGCCGAGGGTGTAGAGGCCCCAAAGCATGAAGGTGGAGTCGCGAATCCAGCTGTAGCGGTAGTCCCAGTTACGATCGCCCCCCGGCGTTTCCGGCAGCGAGGTCGTGGCCGCCGCGATCATCGCGCCCGACGGCGCATACGTGAGGCCCTTGAGTGTCAGCGCGCTGCGCTGCAAGTGCGAGCGCCACGGGTGATCAGGGAAAGTGCCGTGCTTGAGCCACTCCTGCCAGAAGCGGCCCGTGCGCATCAGCCAGGTCGCGGCCTCGTCGTAGCTGGTGGGCAGCGGATGCTCCGACCAGCCGAGCGCGACGAACGCAACCTCACCCTCGCGCAGCATCGTCCGAGCGCGTGCTCGAGGCCCCTCCACGCCAAGCCGGAGGTCGGACACGAGCCGCAGCTCGAGGTCTATGCCCTCTGAGGTGGCCAATGCCTCGGTGTATCCCGAGCCGCCGTATGACCAGTCTGCGGCCAGCCCTCCGTAGTCGAACGCGGGCTCGCACTCGAGCTTGATCTCGACTGAGCCTTGGACGCACTCAATCAGCCGAACCATGACGTGGTCCGCGTCGTGGTCCGTGGGCGAGCGCCGGTGATTGTGCGATCGTTCGGTCTCGTGATGCCAAGGGCCGATGCTCAGTGCATCGCGCACGATCACCCAACCCATTTTCGTCTCCCAGCTGGTCTCGAGGACCATCGTCCCCGGTATGTACCTCCGCGCGGCCGGGACGTTCACATTGGCCGGTGCGACCCGAAAACCCCCCGCGTCACGATCGAGGATCGCGGCGAACACGCTCGGCGAGTCCATCCGCGGAAGGCACAACCATTCGACATTGCCGTTGGGCGCCACCAAAGCGGTCGTCTGACAGTCAGACAGGAACGCGTAATCCCCGATTGGGGGGAACGCGCTGACGTGGTTGCCGTGGTCAAAAGCCCCCTTCATCGGTCGGGGACGATTCTCTTGCCGTTGACAACGGGTGTCAAGGTATGCTCGCCCGAGCGCGTGGGCGCAAAGGCCTGATGTGGAACCTTCGGCAGATCTGACTTCGATCGACGTGATCGCTTCGGCGCTGGAGTCGCTGACGCCGGCGGTCAGTCGGCTGAGCTCGCCCGACGGAGCGCTGACCCTGCTGCTGAGCGACATCGCGGACGCCGGCGCTGTCGGTTTGGAGCTGGGTCCAGGCCGCTGGGAGCAGCTGGTCCGCGACCACCATCTGCTTGTCGAGCAACTCGTCGCTCACCACGACGGGCGGATCGTCAAGTTCGAGCGGGACGGATTCCTGGCCTCCTTCAACAGCGCCCACGGCGGTCTGCATGCGGCGGTGGAGTTACAGCGCACCTTCAGCAACACCGACGATGACGGTGCTCCCCAGGTCCTGGCGTTACGCGTCGGCCTGCACTCCGGCTTCGTGATCAGCAACTCCGATGAGCTCCTCGGCCGCAACGTCGTCCTGGCCGCGCGGATCGCAGCGCGGGCCGCGCGCGGAGAGATCCTCGTGTCCTCGACGCTGAAGCAATACACGGAAGGCGATCCGCGCGGTTCGAGCCCCGGGGGGAGCATCACTTTAAGGGACTCCTCGGCGAGCACGCCGTGTACAGAGTTCCCTGGCGGTAGGCTACCGCGTCGCGCCGGCGGGTTCGCCGGACGCACAAGAGCCGGACAGCTGGTTGGTCAGCCAGCTGCGTCCACAACGGAGATGCCAGCCGCGTGTGAGAGCGAGCGGGCATACTCGATGCCGGAACGAGGTCGCTCGGCGGGCTGCTTGTGTAGGGCGGCTTTAAGGGCCTGCGTGAACCCAGCCGGGATATCGCTTCGGTCGGCGGATGGATCGCCAGGCTCGTCCTGGAGATGGGCCCACAGCACGCCCATCCCCTCGCGATCAGCGAATGGTGGCTGTCCGCGCACGCATTCGAAGACCACGCACCCGAGTGAGTAAATGTCAGCGGCGCCGGTCGCTGGCTCGCCGCGGATCTGCTCCGGCGGCATGTAGTCCATCGATCCAAGCAGCTGCCCAGGCCGCGTGAGCACGGTGCCGGCGCTGTCCCTAGCGAGTCCGAAGTCCGTGATGTACGCCTTTCCTGCCAGGTCGATCAGGATATTGCCCGGCTTGACGTCGCGGTGAACCATTCCCGCCTCCCACAACGACTGGAGGCCAGCGGCAACGTGCGTGCAGATCCTCACCGTGGTAGCCAGCCCGAGTCGACCCTCCAACTCGAGCTTCTCATCGAGCGCAACGCCCTCGATGAACTCCGCCGCGAGGTAGGGAAGGCCTTCGTGCTCGCCCGTCTCTCGCACCGAGACCACGTAAGGGTTCCGCACCGTTTGGGCGATCCGAGCCTCGCGCCTAAAGCGGCGCCTGAACGTCTCGTCCTTCGCCAAGTCCTCTTTGACGAGCTTCAGCGCGACCGGCCTACCGTCAGCGGCGGTGGCCTTATACACCTTGCCCATCCCGCCCACGCCAACGAGCGAATCGATCTGGTACTCCCCAAAACGGGTGCCAACACGCTCGTCGGCCGCCAGGCGTTTGGCCCCGTGACTCCTTGCCAAGCGCTCCGCGATGCCCCCAGTATAGAGTCCGATCCAGTTTTCCCTGATCACCCGACATGACGCCGATCCACGGAGGTTCAGCCATGCCCGTCATCGACGAGCTCGTCCAGGCCAACGCTCAGTACGGAGACCAATTCGACAAGGGGTCGCTCCCGATGCCGCCGGCCCGTCACGTGGCGGTGCTCACCTGCATGGACGCCCGCTTGGTTCCCTCACGGATGCTCGGCCTCGCGGAGGGTGACGCTCACGTGATCCGGAACGCCGGCGGGCGCGCGCAGGACGCGATCCGCTCGCTGGTCATCTCCCAGCGTCTGCTGGGAACCAACGAGGTGATGGTGATCCACCATGCCGACTGCGGGATGCTGTCGTTCAGCAACGACCAGTTGCGCGCAAAGATCAAGGAGGATCTCGGCGCCGACGATGCCGGGATCGACTACCTGCCCTTCTCCGACGTGGAGCAGAGCGTCCGCGACGATCTCGAAATCCTCCGCCGCTCGTCGTTGATCGCCGATGACGTGCTGATCCGCGGGTTCGGCTACGACGAGCAGACCGGACGGGTGACCGAGGTGGCGTGAGTTGCGCGACCGGTGTCCAGGCGGTTTTACCATTGGGTGGCAATCTGTGCACCACGCCCGAACCGGCCACGGCAAGCCCCTCTTACTGATCCACGGACTCGGCAGCTCGCTGCGGACGTGGGACACGATCCGCGAGTCGCTCGCCGCCCAGCGCGAAGTGGTGGCGATCGATCTGCCCGGCTTCGGCGCCACGCCGCCGCTCGCCGGAAAGCCGACGATCGCCGCGCTGACGGACGCGATCGTCACGTTTCTGACCGAGAGCGAGCTTTCCGGCGTCGATGTTGTCGGGAGCTCGATGGGGGCGCGGATCGCGCTCGAGCTCGCCCGCCGCGGCGAGGTCGGCGCGACTGTCGCCCTGGCTCCCGGCGGCTTCTGGACGCCGTCCGAGGGTCGGAGCTTCGATCCGGCTGGTGCGGGCGCTGCAACCGGCGATGCCGTTTCTGACCGCCAATCCGGTCGCCCGCACGATCCTGTTCGCGCAGTTCTCCGGCCGTCCGTGGGCGCTGCCCGCGGACGTGACGCTCAATGAGATGCGCGACTTCGCCGCTTCGCCGACGATCATGCCGACGCTCCACGAGCTCGTCCACGGTCCGATCCAGGAGGGCGCATCGAGAGGCTCCACGCGCGGCCCGGTCACGATCGGCTGGGGACGCAGCGACCGCGTGACGCTGCCCCGCCAGGCGCAGCGCGCCCAGAATCTGTTCCCCGGTGCGCGGCTGCACTGGTTTAGCCGCTGCGGTCATTTCCCGCACTGGGGCGTTCCCGACGCCACCTCCCGGCTGATCCTGGATGCCACGGCGCAGACCGCAGGACGCTCGGACGCCGGCTTGACCGGCGAGCGCCGGCGCTCGCCCTCGGCCTGAACGAGCCTCGCTGGCCGTTGGAAGCGCCTGACCCGGCCAAGCCGGTCCGGGCAATGCGAACGTGGGCGCGAGGTTCTAGCCTGAGACAGCGATGAACTCCACCGGCGCAGCCGCGATGGTCCGGGTCGAGGGCCTGCACAAGCGTTATCGCGCGGAGGGGCCCGAGGCGGTTGCCGGGATCGACTTTGAGGTGCTTCAGGGCGAGATATTCGGCCTGCTGGGCCCGAACGGCGCCGGCAAGACGACGACGATCGGCGCGATCACCACGCGCGTACGACCCACCGGGGGACGGGTGATGCTCGACGGGATCGACGTCAGCCGGGATCCGGTCTCGGCGAAGCTGCGGATCGCCGCTGTGCCGCAGCTCTCGAACCTCGATCGCGCCTTGACGGCGCTGGAGAACCTGACCTTTCACGCCGCCTACTTCGGCGCGGGCCGCCGCCAGCGACGCGAGCGAGCGCGGGAGCTGCTCGAGCGCTTCGGCCTCGGAGGCCGTGAGGACGATCACGTCAACCGGTACTCGGGGGGGATGGCGCAGCGCCTGATGATCGCCCGGGCGCTGATGCACGAGCCGCGCCTGCTGATCCTCGACGAGCCCACGACCGGCCTGGACCCGCAGTCACGGCTGTTCCTGTGGGACATGATGGTCGACCTGCGCCAGCGCGGGACCACGTTGATCCTCACGACGCACGACATGATCGAGGCCGACCGCCTGTGCGACAGGATCGCGATCATCGACCACGGGAAGATCATCGCGCTCGACACGCCGCGACGGCTGCGTCGAGTACTGCCGGCCGAGCACGGTCTCGAGGTGACCGTCTCCGCGGAGACGGATCCGTCGTCTGCCTTCGCCGGGGTATGTCGCTCCGAGCGGATCGACGCACGGCCCGGACAGGAGGGCCGCTGGCACGTCCGGCTGTACGAGCAGGACGGGCAATCCAGCGAGTCGCTGCCGAGCGACGCCCTGCTCGCCGCCCAGCGCGAGGGACTCGAGCTGATCGAGCTGCGCCGTCTGGAGGGCACGCTCGAGGATGTGTTCGTCCATCTGACTGGCCGTGAGCTGCGGGGTGCGGACGGCGCTCAGGCCAGCGGGCGGTGGTCGGGGTGAGCGCGGCGGGAGAGACAGCCGCCGAGCCGGCTCTGACCGGGCGCGGCCCTTACGCCACGGCCAACGTCCAGCTGCGGGCCTTCCTGGCGCTGTGCGGCCGCGATCTGTGGGTGACCGTCCGCCACGAGCTCGGATCGTTTCTGGCCCAGGCGCTGCTCCAGCCGATCTTCCTGCTGTTCGTCTTCGGTCGCGTGCTGCCCCAGATCGGCGCGGCGCGCGGCGCCTACGGGACGCAGCTGCTGCCTGGGGTGATGGCCCTGACGCTTGTGCTGACCGCGCTCCAGAACACCGCCCTGCCGCTGGTGATCGAGTTCTCGTTCACGAAGGAGATCGAAGATCGCCTGCTGGCCCCGCTGCCGGTCGCCGCCGTGGCGCTGCAGAAGATCCTGATCGCCGCCCTGCGCGGAGTGCTCGCGGGCCTGCTGATCCTCCCGCTAGCGGCGCTGATCCTCCCCGGCGGCTTGCACATCAGCGGCCCGAACTGGCCGGCGTTGATGGCGATCTTCGTGTTCGGAAGCCTGGCCGCCGGCGGGATGGGCTTGGTGCTCGGCACCGCGGTGCCACCGAACAAGATCAGCGTCGCGTTTGCGGTCGTGCTGACCCCGCTGCTGTTCACCGGCTGCAGCTTCTACCCCTGGATCGCCTTGCACCACCTGCGCTGGTTCCAGGTGCTGACCCTGTTCAATCCCCTCACCTACGTCAGCGAAGGGCTGCGGGGCGCGCTCACCACGCTGCCGCATCTAGCCGGTGGTTGGACGGCGCTCGGGCTCGCAGTCTCGCTGGTTCTGTTCGGTGTGCTGGGAGCGCGGCTCTTCATCCGCCGCGCGCTGGACTAGAGTCACCGGGCAATGGGTCGCGCGGCAAGCGTCTGCCCCCGTTGCCGTTCCACCGTGAGCCCGTTCGCGGCCGGGTGCGCGGTATGCGGCGCCGATCTCGAGCGACTTCGCCGGCCTTCGGGCGGGCGAGGGATCCGGGGGGTGAGGACCTCCTCTTTGCCCTTCCGGTGGCCCCGGTTGGAGGACCTCGTCCTCCCGGCACTGCTGGTCGTGCTCGCGCTGTTCGCGCCGGCGTACGGAATCGCGGTCGCCGCGCTCGTCGCCTGGGACCGCCACCGCCACGGGCAGCGGGCCGTCCGCAACGTGGCCGTAGCCTGCTTCGCGCTGGCGTTCCTCTCGTTCTTCATTCAGCTGCTGCCTGTGGCCCCGATCGGACCCGTGTGGCCGCTGGGGTAGGCGCGGAAGGTGGCCGTGCGGGTGCTCGATCCGGGGTGCGGCTCAAGGTCGGCCCCCATAGTTACGTGACTGGTGAACTTCGCTCCTCGCGCTCCCTCTACGCCTCGCCGCTACGGGTCAGCTCTCCTCGACGATCAGCAGCGTGTTGCCGTCGGGGTCGCGGAACCAGAACATCGCAGGGATTGGCTCGCCCATGCGCATGACTTCGGCGTCGACATCGACGCCGCCTGAGCGCAGCTCGGCGTGGGTGGCATCGATGTCGTCGGTGGTCAGGCTGATGCCGGTCTGGACCCCTACGGCGTCCCCCTCGCGCGGCGGCGCTAGGGCGATACCGGTCGTGCCGATCGGCGGGTAGACCTCGACCCAGCGGTAGACATCCCCGAACGGGACATCGGTGCGCTTCTCGAAGCCGAGCGCCGTCACGTAGAACTCGATCGATTTGTCCTGGTCGGTCGACGGGATCATCACCAGGTTGATCGTGCCGATCCGGCTTGTTGTGGTGGTCACTTCGTCCTCCTGAGGTAGAGAATGGATTCAGCAGCAAAGACCTGCGGCGGCGCGAAAACTCATCGCTCGATCCTCACCGGATCCCAGCTCGATGACCGACCCTACGCCTGCTCGATGACCGACCCCACGCTCGATGACCGACCCCACGCCAGCTCGATTGACCCAACCCGCATCTGCTAGACCTCCGAAAAGCGCCGCCAGCCTCACCGCAGCTCAAGCCGCTGGCGTGGATGGGACACCTCTGCCACGGCCCCATCCGCGCCGGCCGCGTTACCTTCACCCGCCCCGAGACGTGGTTGCCGGCGTGGGGTGGGATCTCAGCCCCCGAGGAGGCCGCCCGCCGCGTCATCCCCGCCTACCTGGGGGTCTACGGTCCCGCGAGCATGAAGGCGTTCGACGCGTGGCTGACGCGCGGGCGCTCGTCCAAGACCCAGCTCCGGGGCTGGTTTGAGTCGGTGAGCCACCGGCTCGCCACCGTGGACGTCGACGGGCGCGAATGCCACGCCCGCGCGGAGGACCGACGAGCTGCGGGGCACCCGGCCCACGCGGGCCGTGCGCATGCTGGCGGGATTCGACCAGTACCTGCTGGGACCGGGAACCGGCGACCCGAGCATCGTGCCCGCGCAGCGGCGCGGGCAGGTGAGCGGGACCGCCGGCTGAACCTCACCCGTCGTCCTTCAGTTGGCCGCCACCACTAGCGACTTCGTGACCTACGCCCCGGCCGACCCCACCGTCTTCACCAGCCCGTCCAGCTCCTCCTCGGAGGACCAGGCGCCCACCGACGCCCGCACGAGGCCGAAGGCGGGGATGCTGCGCACGATGAAGCCCTCGGCCGCCAGCCGCTCGACCTCCAGCTGGGGGTCCGTGGCCTTCCAGGAGACGAGCGTGGAGCGCCCGCGCGGGCCGACCTCCAGGCCCCGCTCGGCGAGCGACACCGCGAGTGACGCCGCCAGCGACGCCGCCCGTTCGTGAACCCAGTCCCATCCCGCCTCGCCGAGCACCTCCAGCGCCGCCAGCGCCCAGGCGCCGCGCAGCCCGGCCGGGAAGCCGTGGTCAAAGCGGGCCACGCCCTCGAGGGGCGCGAGCTCCAGCGGTGCCGCCGGATCCGACAGTGACCCGTAGCCGGGCCACGGGACCAGCAGCTCCTCGATCCGGTCCCGGCGCACGTACAGGCAGCCGCTCCCCTCGGGACCGCACAGCCACTTCTGCCCCGATCCCGAATAGAAGTCGCAGCCGAGCGCGCGCACGTCGACCGGAACCGCCCCCACCGCCTGCGCCGCGTCGAGCAGCACCGGCACCCCGGTCGCCGCGAGCGCGCCGGCATCGACGACGCGGCCGCTGACCCACGAGACGTGCGAGCACGCGATCAGCCGCGTCGCGCTCGAGGCCTCGCCGGCGATCTCCGTGAACGGCACCACCCGCACGCGCACTCCGTGTCGCCTGCGCGCCCGCGCGAGCGGCGCGAGCAGCCCGGGATGCTCCTCGTCGCTGGTCAGGATCTCCTCTCCGGGTCGCAGGTCGAGACCGGAGATGACGGTGTTGACGCCGTCGGTCGTCGAGCCGGTGAGGGCCACCTCCGCCGGCTCGCAGTTGAGCACGCGGGCGTAACCGGCGCGCAGCCCCGCCGCCAGCTCCATCACCCCCTGGAAGTACACGCCCCCGCAGCGGCCCTCCGTCGTCTCCAGGTCAACCCGCCGGTGCACAGCCTCGGCGGCCCGGCGGGGGACTGGCCCCTCGGTCCCGGCGTTGAGGTACGCGGCGTGCTCGAACACCGGGAACTGCGAGCGAAAGGACTGCGGATCGGACGTCATGAGATCATTTTCCATCCTGTGTTCCTCTGTTCATGGGTCGGCTAGGCGCCGACCGGTAGTTTGGCCTTGCGACACTCGGCGGCCACCGTTCGCCCGGGCGCCCCCGTATAGCCCCTCGGCGTCCCGGTGAGCCTGCACATCGCGCGCGCGCCGGCGCCGCAGCGAAAGAGGTCCTGGCCGCCGGTCGAGTACGGGATCGTGACCTCGACGCAGCCGTTGGCCGAGCGGTGCGAACCGGCCGCGAACGAGAACACCACCGTGAGCACCAGCAGTGCGGTCACCGCGAGCACCCCACCCAGCATCCACTTCTCCCGCGCCCGCAACCGCCGCTTCACGCCGATGCTCTGCCCGTGTCCCGGCGGAAGGATCACCACGCCTAAGTGTAGGCGCTCACCTCAGGACGGGCGCTCGCGCGCCATCACCAGGTCCGTGTGGCGGGTGGCCACGCTCAGGCCGGACGCTCGCGCAGGATCTTGCGGAGCTTGACGCGGGCGCCGGTGCGCATCACCGAACGCTGATACACGATCCCCGCGACGCGAGCCGACGCGACGATCGCCACCACGGTGATCAGGGCCGAGACGATCACCTGCCAGACGGGCGCGGCGCCGACGGCGAACAGCACCGGCATCGCGATTGGCGCCGTCCACGGGATGAACCCCAGCACGTGGTAGAAGGGGGTGGCGCCGTTGAACAGCACGCCCTGGGAGAGTATGTACGCGAGCAGCAGCGGCATCAGCAGCGGGGTCGAGGCGTTGGATGCGTCCGCCTGGCGCATGATCATCGACCCGGCGGCGGCGAACGCGGTGCAGTACAGCGCGTAGCCGAGGAGCAGCCAGATCACGCCGAGCAGGACCACGCCGCCGGTGGTGCCATGAATCACGTTCGAGCCGACGGCGAGCCCGCACACCAGGTACGTGGCCCCGATCGCGAGGATCTGGGTGAACGCGAGCATCGCGAAGCCGAGCACCTTGCCCATCAGCAGCTGCGTCGGGCGCACGGTCGCGAGCATCACCTCGACCACCCGGCTCGTCTTCTCCTCGCCGACCGACTGCGTCAGCCGGATGCCGTAGAAGAGGATCACGATGTAGATCAGGAGGCTCACGGCGAGGCCCGTGAATCTGGTCGTGCTGCTCTTGCCCGCCGGCTCGACGCCGCGGATCGGGAGGGCAATACCGTGCGTGAGGGCCGACTGCGCGGAGTCGGGCGGCAGCCGGCGCACCAGGCCGACGAGCTGCGCCAGCGCCCCGGAGAACGTCGCCGCCGAGGACGAGGTCCCGCCGCCGGACTGCTGCTGCTTGATCAGCACCTCGCGCCCGTCGGCGATCACCGCCGCCAACGCCCCCGAGCGCAGCTCCGAGCGAGCGGAGTCGAGGCTTGCCACCGGAATGATCTTGACCCGGTTTCCGGTCACCCGCCCGGCCTCGGTGGCCGCCTCGGAGAGGGCCGGCTCGGCGCTGCCGAGCACCCCGACCGTCTGGACCGTGTGGTGCTTGCCGACCGCCGCCGGGATCAGCACGGCGGCCGCGGCCCCGATGATCATGATCAAGGTGGTTACCCGGAAGGACCTGGCTCGCAACCGGTCATCGCCGTCGCGCCGGGCGATCAGCCACGTGTCTCTCCACCACGCCCGGCTCAAGGTCGCCCGCCCCTGGCTCTGGGGAAACGAGCGGCTGTGAGCGGCTGTGAGCGGCTGGCGGGGACCCAGCTCACGGTTGCCCCACCCCGATTCGGGCAGGGCTTGGGGGACCGGCGGAGCCCTGCATCTCGGGCGGCGTCCCGGCTGGTCCGACCGCTTCGCGAAAGACCTCCGACAGGCGCCGGCGCGTGAAGCTGAAGTGCTCGACTCCTCCCGCCCCGCGGGCGGCGTCGAGGATCCCGTCGAGGATCGGCCGGGCGTTCGCGTCCGGGCGGAGCGTCAGCAGCACGGTCCCGTCCTGGCCGGCGTCGACGCTGTCCACTCCGGCCAGCCCGCTGCGCGCCCACTGGCCCGTGGGGTCGCCGGCGACCTTCACCGCGAGCCGTTGCGGCCCGGAGCGCGCGAGCTCCTCGACCCTGCCCTCGATCACCAGGAGCCCGCGGTTGACGATCGCCACGGCTTCGCACAGGTGCTCGACGAGATCGAGCTGATGGCTCGAGAAGATCACCGTCGCGCCGGCGGCGGCCCGCTCGGCCAGGATCGCGCTGAACGCATCGACGGCCACCGGGTCAAGGCCGGAGAACGGCTCGTCGAGGATCAGCATCTCCGGCGAATGGACCAGCGCCGCCGCGAGCTGGACCCGCTGCTGGTTGCCCAGCGACAGCGACTCGAGCTTGTCCTCACGGCGGTCGGGGAGTCCCAGGCGCTCGGTCCACAGCATCGCGGCCTCGTGCGCGGGTCCGCGCGCCAGCCCGTGCAGCCGGCCCAGGAACACGAGCTGGTCGAGGATCTGCATCCCGGCGTACAGACCGCGCTCCTCGGGCATGTAGCCAAACCGGCGTCGCTCACACTCTCCGACTGGGGCTCCGTTCCAGCGCACTTCGCCGCTGTCGAGGTCGGCCAGCCCGAACACCGCCCGCATCGTCGTCGTCTTGCCGGCGCCGTTGGGCCCGAGGAATCCGAACACCTGACCGGGGGGCACCGCGAACGTTAGGCCGTCGAGTGCGACCACTTCCCCGTAGCGACGCCGAAGGTCGATCAGCTCGAGCATGTTCCGGGGGTGCCCTGGAGGCGCCCCCGGCTAAACGTCAAACCGCCGCGTCGACCGGTCTACGCGCCGGCGCCCACCAGCTCCTGGATCGACGAGACCCCCGCCTGGCGAACCCGCCGGAGCAGGCCGCGGTTCATGCGCGCGGGCCATCCGGGCCCGCCGTAGACAAAGCCCGTGTACGCCTGCACCAAGGTTGCGCCCGCGAGGATGCGCTCCCACGCGTCCGCCGGCGTCTCGATGCCACCCACCGATACCAGCACCAGATCATCGCCCGCGCGCGCGTGCAGCCGCCGCAGGACCTCCAGCGCCCGCGCTTTGAGCGGCGCGCCCGAAATACCGCCGCCGCCATCACCACGTTCGCGACCGCCGGCGTCGAGGGCCTCCACCCAGCCGGCCGAGTCCGACAATCCGTGGCGGCTCATCGTGGTGTTGACGGCGACGATGCCATCGAGCCTCAGCTCCACCGCGAGGTCGGCGATCGCGTCGAGCTCCTCGTCGGTGAGGTCCGGACCGACCTTGACGAGGATCGGCACGCGCGTCCCGGGGCCGCCCAGCTCGTCGATGATCTCCGTGAGCAGCGGGCGCAGCCGCGCGACCGCCTGCATCTCGCGCAGCCCCGGTGTGTTGGGCGAGCTGACGTTCACCGCGAGGTAGTCCGCGAACCCGGCCACCTCCCGGGTGCTCTGGCGATAGTCGGCACCGGCGCTCTGCACCGCCGCGAGCTTCGATTTGCCGATGTTGACCCCGACGATCGTGCGTCCCGCTCGTCCCGCTCGTCCCGCTCGTCCCGCTCCTCCCGCTCGTCCCGCTCCTCCCGCTGATCCTCGGCGGCACAGCCGCGTGGCCAGCACGGTCGCCCCCGGGTTGGGGAACCCGAGCCGGTTCAGCAGCGCTCGCTCTGGCGTCAGCCGCCACACGCGCGGCCGGGGCTGACCGTCCTGCGCGACCGCCGTCACCGTTCCGACCTCGACGAAGCCGAAGCCGAGCGCGCCCAGATCCTCGAACAGCCTCGCCTGCTTGTCGATTCCCGCGGCCGCGCCCAGCGGGCTCGGAAAGCTCTGGCCCAGGGCATGGACCTGCAACGAGGACGCGCGCGGAAGCGTGAGCCGGCGCAGCGCGGTCCTGGCCCCCGGGATCATCCCGACTGTGAGCAGCGCTGCGGACGCCAGCGCGTGGGCGCGTTCGGGTGGGATGCGCTGCAGAAACAGCTTGAACAACAGCCGGTAGATCATCGGTAGATCATCGCGGGCGTGGCGGCGAGGCAATCATCGCATCCTGTCAAGGTGCGGTCATTACGAAGAGCTGACGTCCCGCGGATAAGCTGGATCGCTGATGGAGAAGCTCTCAGAACGAGTTGGCCGCGACCCGGACCTGGAGCTGCTCCCGGGCGCAGACGGGACCGGCGCGGGCGCGATCGCCGCGGGGGGGACCGCGCCGGGAATCGACCGCGGTGCTGAGCCGCGCCTGGCCGAGCGCCGCCGGCGCCTTGGCCTGGCGGTGGCGGGGCTGCGCCCGGCGATCACCGTGTACCTGGCCACACGGGGGCTGCTGGTCCTGGTCGCGCTCCTCGACGGCGCCCTGCGCCACCACTCCTTCACTCATGAGCTCGCCAACTGGGACGGCTTGTGGTACGGGCAGCTGGCCAACCACGGCTACCCGACCCACGTCTCCCACGCGCCGAGCACGCTCGGGTTCTTTCCCCTCTATCCGATCGTGATGTGGCTCACCGCGCACGTGTTCTCGGTGTCGAGCACGATTGCCGGAGTGCTGATCTCGGGCGCCGGCGGCCTGGTGGCGACCGTGCTGGTTCAGCGCCTGGCCACCGGCTGGTGGGGTGAGCAGAGCGGGCGTCGGGCCGCGGTGCTGTTCTGCGTCTTCCCGGGGTCGGTCGTCTTCTCGATGGTCTACGCGGAGGGCCTGTTCATTCCCTTGGCCGTCGGCTGCATCCTCGCGCTCGAGCGCCGTCGATGGCTCCTGGCGGGCGCCCTGGCCGGCATCGCGACCGCCACCGAGCCCGAGGGCCTGGTACTGGTGCTGGTCTGCGCCGCGTCGGCGCTGGGCGCGCTGCGCGGCCGTCGGTGGCGGCAGCGCGAGGCCCGGAAGAGCCTGCTCGCGCCGCTGCTGTCACTCTCGGGCGTGGCGGCCTTCGCTGCGTTCCTGTGGCTCTGGGCCGGTACCCCGCTGGCCAGTCTGGAGGCCCAGCGCTACGGCTGGCACGAGAAGACCGACCCGTTCGCGCTGGTGGCACTGGCGCGCAGCCTGGCCGCCGAGATCTCCTTCGCCCACTTCAACCATCCCACCATCAACCTGAATCTCATCGTCGGCCTGCTCGGCGCGGTCCTGCTCTTCGTCGGCCTCGCGCTACTGATCCGCCGGCGGGGCCGGATCTCGGTGCCGGCGATGGTGTGGAGCATCGGCGTCGGCCTGCTCGCCGTCACCTCGGAGTACCTGCCACCAAATCCCCGGCTGCTGATCACCGCATTTCCCGCGGTGCTCGTGTTCGCGCACTACGTCGGGCGCCGAGGGTACTGCTGGCTGCTCGGGGCCAACGTCGTCCTGCTCGCGGGGCTGAGCGCGCTGACGTTCATCGGGACGACCCTGCGACCTTGACCGGCGTCCGATCATCGCGCCAGGAGCTCGACCCGCACGGGACTCGCGTATCCGAACGACACGGCGCGGCGGTCGGGGTATTCGCCGGTCAGCTCGGAGAGCAGCATCAGATATTGCGCGCGGTTGGCTCGTGACCGCGCCGGTCCGTCCCGCTGGCCCTGATGACTGGAGACGAACCAGAGCCGGGGACACTCCGCCGGCAGGCGCGAGAGCCGCGATCGGGGCAGGGTGAGGTAACGCTCGACGTACGGTGCCACCTGCCCCCAGGTGGCGCGCGGCAGCACCGAGCGGGGCGCTCGTCGTGCTCGGAGACTCGATCCCGCGCCGACGTAGTACTGAAACGCCATCCGGCCGTCGGCGGGATAGAAGGCGATGCAGTCGCGCGGCTGCGCTCGCGCCAGCACGTGGGCGCTCGCCGCTCGCCAATTCTCGGGCGAGACGCCGTAGCTCGGAACGAGCTGGAGCGTCCTCAGCGCGATCAGCCCCGCCAGCAGCGACCACGCCGTCCAGGCCGGCACGCCACGGCGGGCGACTGCCCACCCCAGCGCCAGCGCCACCGCGGGAACCGTGCTCAGCAGGTTGCGCGGCAGAAAGATCGGCTGGCCCACCAGCGACTCGAGCCACGCCAGCGCCACCGGCACGACGAGCCAGGACAGCACCAGCGTCTGCCCCCACGCGGCCCGCCGATCGGCGCGGCGCCACAGTCGGCGCCCGATCGCCGCGGCGACGCCGAGGAGCATGATCGCCGTCACGGCCTCGAGGACGGCGGTAGTCGAGGAGGCCCGGATGCTCGGCGTCAGCGCCGCCGAGCTCAGCGCTTGGCCCACCTGCTCGGCGGCGGTGATCGACGGGCGCGGCACCCAGAACAGCTGCCCCGATCCGCGGCCGGCCGCGAGCACGACCAGCAGCACGCAACCCACCACCGAAACGGCCAGTGCGCTGGTCACGGCGCGCCACGCCCGCCAGCGCCACAGGAGGGTCACGAGCTGGGCCGGAACGAC
>JBPCRJ010000132.1:0-34206 GCA_050996975.1 Solirubrobacteraceae bacterium
CGCCGCAGGGATGCTCGAAGCCGAACGTCAGTTCCGCCGCGTGATCGGTCACCCAGACCTCGCGAAGCTCTCGATCGCCGTCGAACGCGACATCGCGAACCACGGAACGACCACCACCCCGCCCACCCCACCCTCAATGGTCGCCGAGGAGGCCGCTACGCTCATCACCGCCTGACCAACAACCCGGGCCGCCACCACGAAAGTTCCACGGCGAACGGGACATCCTCCTCGAACCCGCTTCTACACACGAGTTGCGCTTGTCGCCAAACAGTGCGGGACAGGCGGGGAGGCTCCGAGTTGGGCGAACCCGGTCGGCACCGTAGCTCAGACCCCTTCGGTCCGGACGTTCGCTTCGTCGCCAACGCGATCACCCGGCGCGGGGTGGGTGGAAGAACGAACGCGAACGTGCCGGGCCAAGCCACTAAGACGCGAGATCTGACGTGACCTTGTCCAGAAGGTCGGGCCGAGCGAGAGTCAGCGCGGGATGCAGAACCTCGGTTCTCAGCGCGCTTACCGGCGGGCAGCCGGCTAGGCTCCAGGTGCACAACCGACGGAGGAAGCAGCTGTGACCCGCAGGCGAAGATTCGGAGTACTTTTTAGAGGGGGAGTGTGATCTCGGCGAGCTCGGCTCGGAGTCGCTTCGTGGCGTGATGGAGACGCTGGAGGTAGCTGGGGTCATAGACGACCTCGTCTGCCGCGACGTCTCGACGGTCGCCGAGTTCCACAAACTCGCACAGAGATGGGCGTTCGACCTACCGCAACACGAGCTCGCATACTTCGCCTCGCATGGGTCATCCGGCCGCGTATGGTTGGACGGGGATGAGTCCGTATCTCTCACGAATCTGGGGGAGCTGTTAGAAGGAGCTTGCGAGGGCCGGGTGATCCACCTTGGCGGCTGCTCGACTCTCAACACCCGAGAATCTCGGATCGAGGACTTCATCGAAACAACCCGTGCCGCGCCGTGATGGGATATACAAAGGACGTCGACACCGTCGAGGCGGCCGCATTTGAGATGCTCATGATCTACGCGCTCTCGAAGTACGACCAAGTTGGCCACGCGCTCAACGCGTTCGAGAAGCATCCGGCGTTCAAGGCGCTTGGGAACCCGCTCGGGTTCGAGATCTGGGGGTAGCAGCACGAATCCCGAACGTGGGCGCGTGATCGTTGCCAGCAGTCCCAACTGTGTCAGCCGACATCCAGGAGGTCGAGGAGTTCAGCCGCACGTGGTGGGGTCGGGTGCCCCGGCAGCCAGTCTTCGATCGCCTTCGGCATGTTGTCCTTCACGTCGATGCTCCCTGCCGTCCAGCCCCCAATGAGCGTTCGCGGGGTCTCGCCGGGCGCGAGGCTGTAGACGCGCCCTGTCATTCCCGCCGCTCGGCGGCGGGCGATGAGCAGAAAGGGCTTCCGCCAGATGCAGATCGCCTCGCTATTGCCGGGCATCGTCGTGCCTCGGATGATCACGGGCCCGGCAATGTCGACGAGGCCGGCTGCGCGGAGGAGTTCCCGTTCGAGGAGCGCGGTGATCGGCTCGGTGAGCACGAGTGCGCCATCGCGCTCGAGGGCATCCCAGTCGTACTCGCTTCGCAGGAGGGTGATCGCAGCGGCGATGCCGGTCTGCGGAGCCGCGACCTGGGTTGCGATGTCGAACACATCGTCCCCGGTCATGATGTCCTTGAACGCATCCGCAATCTCGATCACGATCTCGTCGATCCTCATGGGATCCAGATCGTTGACTATCGACTCCCCAGCCCTCGCCGCTGCCTTGTACCTGAGCGTCGCCTCGTCGTTGACCGAAAGGAGATGCACGTCGGAGCGCAAGATCGCCAGCGCGATCGCCGCATAACTAGCGACCGCCGCCTGCTCGTCATACGTCGGCACGTCGCCGGCAGCGACGAGACCTAGGACCAGGCGTTTGAGGATCTCGCCTTTCTCGGTCTCGTCCGGCCACAGGTCCGCGGCGACGCCGTTGAGGGTGAGCCGCGCGACGTAGGCCCGCATCAGGTGCGGCCATCCGGCGGCGTAGCCGATCGCTTTCTCACAGAAAGTCCGCCATTGCCGGCGCCGGTGTGCCGTTGCCCGTCGGACGATCTCCGCGAAGTTGGGCTCCTCTGCGTCCTCATCATCGTCGCCCGCATCTGCGGCGACGTCACCGACGTCGGTGGTCAGGAGTCCTTTCTGGTGGTCGATACGACTGCCGCCGCCGAGACTGGGCAGGCTGGGGATCGCGAGAGCCCATTCGACCACCTGCTCGTCGAGCACAGCCGAGCATGCCGCGAGGTACTCCTCGAGCGTCTGCCCGGCGCGCGGAGCCGCGGTTTCCGCTCCCTCCTTGTCGCCGCTGGCACCCTGACCGCCGGCGGTGGGCTTCGGGACGAGCGCGCCGAGCTTGAGCAGCATGGGTCGCATGAGTTCGGCGACCTCGTACAGAACGGCCAACTGCCCGTCGCGGATAAGTCCGCTAGGCGGGCCGCTCTCGGGACCGACACGCTTGTACGGCCGTGAGCGAGCGCGCCACGGGTCGGCGATGAACACCTCGTTGCTCGCGCCAGCCGCGCCGTACAGGCGCAGCGCCTTCGCGGCGGAGAGTCCGATCGCCGGTACGCGGTAGTCAGACTTGCCCGCCGGGAGTTCGGCGAGCCCGGCGGCCGTCGTCCAGTCCTGCTCGGGATCATGAATCTGGATCCGGGCGGGGGTTGTCAGTGGTGCCGCAAGCCGTAGATGCACCTCGATGGCATCGATCAGCGTCGCGCCAAGCACAATGATCCCAGGACGTGGAGTGTCCGCCGGGTCACGCGAAAACGTCAGGTGTCCGGCGCCGTCCCCCGGCGCCGCGGCCTCGGCAGGCGCCAGCGTTACTTCGATGCGGCTGATCGTGCCGAGCTCGCAGTTCGCCAGCTTGGTCACCACGTCTGCCGCGCCGTTTCCAGTTGGCTCGCTCGCCACAGGTGTGGTGGGAATGGTTCTCAGGAGCGCGGGTGTAGACAGGTTCGGACTGCCCGTGAGCGCCTCCCGGACACCATTTCGGGTCCATTCGAGCAGCTTTCCGTGGCGGAACCGGTCGGCAGAGCACCATCTCAATTGGCCGCCGTGGCCGGCGAGCCACGCTTCGAGCTTGAGTCCCTCCACGCTGGTCTGCGGCTGGACGTACACGGTGAGCTGCCTCGGCTGGAGGCGGTCATGGACGGCTTTGAGCGCGGCCAAGGCCGCGTCGTAGTACGGGGAATAGACGATCAGCTCGTCAACCGGCCCGACCGGGAGGCGTTCGAGGATCGGGTCCTGGTCGAGTGTTGAGACGAGCAGTGGCCCCGGATCGGCGGCAGCGAGATCGTCGAGCAGGTCCGCGACTCGGCGCACAACCGCCGGGCATTCCGCCGACAGCTGGATCCGCCCATCTGCGAGAGCCCTCAGGAACGCGGCGACGCCGCGGATCGTGGTCGGTCCCCGCTCGCGATCGGCATGAAGAACGGTCCACAGTTCCTCGTTCCCGTGCCAGCCGGCCAGCGTCAGGTTCCCCGAACCGATCGCGACGGTGGCCTGATCGCGGCTGGCGATCACGATGAGCTTCGGGTGAAACGCGGTGAAGCCCAGGCAGACCGCTCGCCCGTCGATGTAGCGGACGCCCGCGCTGCGGACCGTGACCGGATCAGCGCTGACCATGGTCGCGTCCGAGATCACGGTCGTCGCCGCTTGCAAGCCGCGGGCCTCCCCAAGCGCAAACCGTTCGAAGAACTCAAGGCTCGCCGCGTAGGTCAGGATCAGGACCTCTTCGGCTTCCTGCGCGTCGCGGAGCAGCGAGAACGGACTGCGCGTAGTCGAGATCCCGGGTTGGGAGACCGTTGCGCTCACGCGACGCGAGCCACGCTCGCCGAGATCTGCCCGCGGAGCGCATCTCCCAGCGGACTGACGGTGTACTGGCCGTCGGGACGGTCCACCGCCCCGAGCGCGCCGAGAACCTGGGCGAGCGTCCAACCGCGCAACGACACTTCCGCGTCCGACTCGGCATCGACGACCGAAAGCAGCCCGTCGCGATCACGAAGGCCTGTCGGCACGTAAGGGCGGAGGTCCTCGCTGAGCCGCATCTTCGAGTGCGCGACCCGCCAAGCACGGCGCACCAACGTCTGCACGAGATCACGCGCGAAATCAGACAACGCACCGTCAGCGTGCTCGGTCAGCTGATGCTGAACCCACAGCGGCCCGAGGTCGTCCCGGTCGACGCCGACATACAGGTTCCGGGTGTCGCCGTCGAGGTCGTCCAGCCGGAGCGCGCCGAGCGCGAGCTGACGCAGCGATCGGACGGGGACGTCCTCGTCGGAGGTGTGGAGTTCCTCCTCTATGGGCAGGAGGCAGCTTGAGTCGGCTCGTTGGGGGAGCTCGTCAATGAGGGTGCGGACCTTGCCATGGTTGAGCGCGTCCGCGAGCCGGTCGCCGAGCTCGTGGGCGGTCATCGTGTCGCCGACGAGTTCCAGGCTCAGCCAGCGCCACAGATGCCTCCAAGCACTCACCGAGTAGTTGCGCAGGATTGCCGCCTGCCATGCACGCCGGGCCCGTGCTTCAAGCCCCTCGCCTTCCATCGCCGCGCCGAACCCGTGCGCGAGCCGGAACCGGCTCTCCGGGTCGTGATGAGGGCCGTGATCGAGCGCCTCCAACAGCATCAGCGCCGACACCTGCCGGTTGTGGTCCCCCTCCACATCGGCCCTCGCCTGTCCGAACATCACGCTGCGCAGCCACTGACCGTCGGGGGCCTCCGCCGCAAGGCACGGACACAGGTGCGCGGCGTGAGCGATCGCGTCCGCGGTCAGCGTGTCCTCGCGCGCGAGCGTCAGCACATCACCCAGCCCGGCCTTCAGCCGCCCGAGGTCGGTCCGCGGCCCCTTCCGCGGCGGACTGCCGAGCACAAGGCCGATGACGCCCTCCGGAGCCCGATATGTCGCAGCGAACCCGCCCTTGCTGAACCCATCGTCGCGAGCAGCCGCGGCGACAACGTCAAGCACGTCGCCGTGGATGAACTGCGGGATCCGATCGGAGCCGTGCGCGGACGGAACCACACGGAAGTGGCCGCCAGGCGCGGCTCCGTGAGCGAGCGACGCCGCGGCCATGACGACCTCGCATCGCCGGACGAACTCCTCAGCCGACTCGGAGTCGAGACCCCGATCGTGCGCATCGGCCCAGGCGAGCGCGTGTAGCCCGTAATAGCGCGCGCCGGTAGTGGTCGTGATCACCCCGGGCAGAAGCTTCTCGACTAGCCGTCCGACGGCCGGCTCGACCCTCAGCGGGTACCGCCCGCGCGACTCATCAAGACCGGACGCCACCCAGATTGGTCCCTCAACAACATCCGCCTGAGCCATGCCCGGACCATAAGCGAGGGTCAAGCCCGCGGCAAGAGGAACGTTGGTGGGCTCGCCCACGTCCGAGGGGAGGAAACCTGTTCAAACGACTCAGCTGGAGAGATGGCCAATCAGCCTCCGTCCTGAAGCGGGATGACCGCCTCGTCTGACAACGAAGGGCACGTTAGACCGCAAACGCGCTGCGCGAGCCTGCAAAAGCGGGCGGCATCGATCCCAGCTAAACCCGCCGCGGTGACTGCTTTCGTCGCCCTAACGTCGACGAGCTCACTATCGCATCGGCGAACCACCGCGGCAGCAGGTCGCCGGTGTCGAATCGGGGTCCTGCTCGGAACTGCGAGATGTGAGCCCCTGCTCAGCGCCCATTGACGCCGGTCCGTGTCGGCGGGCGGGCACACCGGAGCCACCGCTCCGGTTCCTAGAATCATGTTGGATGGCTAGGTTCCAGATCTGGAAGATGCGACGTGATGACCGTGTTCATATCCCGGCGGTTCCCGGCGTCGACGCGCACACCCAGTGCTCAGTGGAGTCGATGCTCAGATCCGTTGGTATGACGAGAACGCTCGACGCTCGATGTCTTGGCATTTCCGGCTTCGGGGCGCTCAGATTTGCTTCGCGTCCGCCATTCCGGTAACGCAGATACTGCCTGCCGCTGTGGGCTGGCGAATTGCTGCCGGGATGCTAGGGGGATTCATCGCGATCTGCCAAGGCTTCGATGCGTTGCATCATTACGGCGACCACTACGTCGCATGGCGGGCCACTTGTCAGCAGCTTCTCCGAGAGCGCCAGCTCTTCGCGGGCCGCGCAGGCGACTATGCAGCGCTGGACCCGAACTCGCCCCAGGCTCTTGGGCAGCTGGCGGCACGAGTCTCCGCGATCGAAAGCCAGGAGCAACAGAAGTGGGCTGCCGGACAGCTGAAAGCTCCGGGCGGACCAGACACGCAGCAGGCGTAGTCTCGACAGCGACCAAACGCTTCGGGCGGGGGCCTCAAATCAACCACCGGCCCTTGAGCGAAAGCGCCGCTCTCACGGACACGTGATCTTTCCGCCGCGGATCCGCATACGATGCGGCCGTTGATCACCAAACGATCGCGTCGGGGGCCGTGCGGGGTGATGTCCGCGCGGCCTTGGCGCACGCTGTGACGATCCCGCTGCCGGCTTTCCGTCCGGCGGCGGGATCAAACTTCATGTTGGTGCAGTGGGCTCATCACCCACGCAGTTGCCCCGCATTGGTGATCACAACATAGGAGGCCCTCATGGCCGTCAATCCGCAGCCCACGCCGGGTCCCAGCGATCCGGATCCGCAGGACATCCAGGGAAACATGGTCGGCTTCAACAAGGACCATCAGCGCCTGGTCTTTCTCGGCTTTCCCGACACCGCCTCCGGCAAGGCATTCCTGCAGGCGATCACCCCGGAGGTGGCTACGGCGACAGAGGTGCGTGAGTTCAACGCGCTGTACAAGGAGGTGCGCAGCCAGGGTGCCGACGAGGGCACCGTCGAGGCGACCTGGCTGAACTTTGCGCTCAGCGCCGCCGGTCTGAAGGCGCTCGGCGCGCCAGGGCTCGGCACGCTCCCCATCGAATTCACACAGGGGATGGCGGCCCAGGCTCAGACGCTCGGCGATCTCGACAGCTCTGCTCCAGCGCAGTGGTTGCCCCCATTCAACACCGGCGCATCACCGGTGCATGCGATGGTGATCCTCGCTGCTGATAGTTCCGACGATCTCCAGGGCGGGTATACCCGACTGCAAGCTAAGATCGCGGCAGCGCACGTCACCGAGCTCGGCCATCAGGACGGCAACACCCGGACCGGCAACGAGCGCGGTCATGAGCACTTCGGGTTCAAGGACGGGATCTCCCAACCTGGCATCGCCGGCATCACGCAGTCGGTTAAGGACGGCACCGACACGATCGCGACCGGCGAGTTCATCATCGGCTATGCCGGTCAGGACGGTCACATCAGCGGGCAGTCGCCCCCGCCCGGACCACCGCCCCAGCCGGGCCCCGGTTACCCAGGTCCCGCTCCCGCTCCGGCACCGTCCACGGCCGATTGGATGAAGAACGGGTCGTTCGTCGTTTACCGCCGCCTGCGCCAGGACGTCGGCGCTTTCAACCAGTTCGTCACCCAGCAGGCGCAAGCTTTGGGTATGGATCCCGAGCTCCTAGCGGCGAAGCTGGTCGGCCGCTGGCGGAGCGGTGCTCCGATGGAGTCCGTCCCGGCGCTGCCCGCTGGGGTCAATCCCGCCACGACCGATCCCGCGACTGCCTCGCCCGCGGTCCTGAACGATGATCAGATCAACAACTTCGACTACGAGCCAGGCGATGCGGATGGCAGCCGGGTGCCGCGGGCGGCGCATATCCGCAAGGTGAACCCGCGCAGTTCCAACCCACCTGGCAAGCCGGAGTCCAACCGACACCGCATGCTGCGGCGCGGGATTCCCTACGGACCCGAGTTTCAGCCGAACGAGCAGCCCTACAGCCACGGACCGGTCGGAGATGACCGCGACCGAGGACTGCTGTTCCTCTGCTACCAAGCATCGCTCGCCCGGAGCTTCAACTTCGTGCAGCAGTCATGGGTGAACCCCCGGGACTTCCCCCAGGGTGGCGACGGCGAGGATCCAATCATCAGTCAGGCCCTACAGGAGCGAGAATTCAACCTGCCGCCACAGGCCACCCACATGATTATGGCCCGTTGGGTCTTCACTACGGGCGGCGAGTTCTTCTTCAGCCCGTCCATCAGCGCGCTGACCCAGCTCGGCACCACCTAGCACCAAGTGCGGCTGATCCAGGACCGCGCTCTGGGAGCGGCGGGAAACTCTCCTCCTCCGGACTGCTTCCCGCCGCCACCTAGTCAGCTCGGGAGCCCGCTTCGCCCAGAGCCAAGCGTCACGCTGCCGTGGTCTTCACGATCGCTTTCGTCTATGCACCGCGCGCGGCCGGCGATCGGGTTGGCGACGGTCCGGTCGCGGCCTGAGTGGAGCGAGGCCGGGTTGCTCTCACAGCCCGAGCGGCGCACGCGCCGACATGAACCGCATGCTCTTGACCGGGCTTGCCGCCGGACCGCATCCCGACGTCCCACGCACCGCGACTCGTCGAGGCCCCCGGTTAGCATCCGCTCGTCAACTGTTGCGACGTCGGCTAGCATTCCCACCATCGCGCCGGGTCCAGCGCAAGCCATCGTTTTCCACCGTCCGACGCGCGAGAGCAGGTGTCGGGCCGTCGGTGCCTGCTGTCGGGTCCGGTGAGGAGGCGGCGAGCGGTAAGTGCCGCCTGCCGCAGCTGTACGCGCGCACCGGCAAGCGCGGCGGCGGCGAGTGCCGGCTCTGGGACCTTGACCCAGCGAGGGCAGAGGCGCGCGCGATCAGGGCGATCGCGCCCGATCTGGGCGGCTGATCGCTCGGGTGCTGGTCCGATGTTGCCTTCAGCCGAGCCCGTGGCAAAACGGTTCTTTGGGCGCGCTCTTTGGCGCTTCCGCGACGGCATGGGCGAGCAGGAGCCGCACGGCGGATCTGGACGCTCATGGATCTTTGGCGAGCTGAGCTAAGTGAGGAGAAGTGCAAACCCCGCGGCAGTGCCGAATGCCACGACCGACCAGCGAAGAGCGTTGGCCCGCAGCCGACGGGCCAACTGCGCGCCGAGCCGGCCGCCTAGCAGGCTTGCCGGCGCTATGAACGCGACGGCTAGCCACTCGATCGGGCCGATCAGGGCGAATATGATGCCGGCGCAGACGTTGACTACCAGAGCGAGGAAGGTTTTTTGGGCGTTCAGTCGCTGGATCGATTCGGCGCTCAGCACGCCGAGCAGGGCGAGAACGACGATGCCTAGCCCCGCGCCGAAGTAGGCGCCGTAGACGCTTGCGGCAAACTGGCCAGCGGCGAGCCCAATTTGGTGGGATCGACCGCTCGGGGTTCGGTGTTTCAGCGTGTATGCCGAGATGCGCGGCTGGACGGCGAGGAGAGCGCAGGCAAATAGCACGAGGAATGGTACGACGCGACCGAACACAGCTGCGGGACTAGCCTGGAGGAGAGCTACTCCGGCGAGCGCCCCGGTGATGGCGATCAGGGCCACACCGCCCGTGCGCCTGCCGTGATCGCCAAGCTCGCTGCGATAGCCCGAGAAGCCGCCCAGGTAGCCCGGGCACAGGGCCACGGTGTTCGTCATGTTCGCCGTCAGCGATGGAACCCCGGTGACCAGCAGCACGGGGAAGGAGATCAACGAGCCCCCGCCGGCAGCCGCGTTGACCATCCCCGCCAAGAAGCCAGCGGCTATGAGTAGAACGATGTGGGTGACGGGCAGCGACAGAGCGCGCTCGCTCAGTCAGCCACAACGACGTCGACGAACCGGGCAGCCTCGCTGTCATACAGGCCGCGGTCGCTGAGCCCGTACCTCGGTATGTGGGGAATCGTCAGAGCTGCGAGCGCCGTGAGGTGATCGGTCAGCCGGCTTCCTAGCGTGGCCGCGGCAAGCTCGAACGCTTCGATCTGGGGATGCATCTCGTGGAGCGGAAGTGTGCCGACGATCCCGCCAACCTCGAACTTGACAGTGGCGATGGCACGACCATCGCGAACGGCGATGAGCCCGCCGCCGAGTTGCTGCATCGCGGCAACGGCCGCAGCCATCTCGACGTCGCTCGCTCCAACGACCAGCAGACCGTAGTGCGGCCAGTTAAACGTTGTAGCGAGTGCTCCCTCCTTGAGTCCGACCCCGTTCACGAAGCCGAGCCCGATTCGCCCGCTACCGCTGTGACGATCAAGCGCAGCGACCTTGAGGATGTCGGCGTCGAGGTCATTGGCGACCGCTCCCTCGATCACCGCGCTGCGATGGCGCAGCGCGCGAGAGAGGAGTGTGCCTGGCTCGATCCCGATCACTCGGACGTTCACTGCGGCCGGCGTCCCGTCGGGGGCGGGGATCCGGAAGTCTGCGGGGTTCAGACCGCGTGTGACGTCGACGGTGGCCTTCAGCGACGGGGGCGGGGCGCAGCCGAGGCGGCCGCGCTCGGCTGCCCGGTCGTGGCGCGACACAATGCCACCCGCGGCGATTACGGTGTGCGGACGGAGCTCGGTCAGTGAGTCGATCAGCAGAACGTCCGCCAACTTGCCTGGGGCGATTGAGCCCAGCGACCCGGCAAGGCCGAAGTACTCGGCCGGGTTGATGGTCGCGAGTTGGATCGCGGTGAGGGAGTCCAGGCCGGCGTCGATCGCGACACGGAGCTTGTGGTCGATGTGGCCCTCGTCGACGAGCTCTTTGGCCTGCATGTCATCCGAGCAGACCATGAAGAAGCGAGACGACTCGGGGTATCGGAGCAGGAGCGGCACCAGTGCCCGCAGGTCTCGCGACGCTGAGCACTCCCGCATGATGACCCGGCACCCGAGCCGCAATTTTTCAAGGGCGTCCTCGGCGCAGGTCGACTCGTGATCCGAGCTCGCGCCGGCCGCGAGGTATGCCTGCAACCTCGGGCCGTGGAGCTCGGGGCCATGACCCTCGAACACGTTCGGCTCTCGGAGTGTTGCGCCGAGCACCTGAAGCACCCGGCCGTCGCCGTCGAGCACGGTGTTGGGTGGCGGCTCGTTGATCCCAGCTGTCTGTGGCCAGGAGGCCATTCGCAGAAAATCCTCGACGGTGGCGGTGTGTCCCGCGGTCCCGAACTCCTCCATCCCCATGGCGTGCAAGGGGAGCAGGAACAGCGTTCGGAGCCCCGCCGCTTCGAGCTCGGCTAGGCTCCACTCGGCTGCGGGAACGCCGCCCACGGCGTAAAACTCGACCAAGTCGGTCGCGAGCGTGGTGGTGCCGCGTTCAAGCAGCGCGAGGGCGAGGTCGAACGGCGAGAGAGACGGCTCCGCCGCGTGGAAGTGAGGCTCGATGAACCCCGGCACGAGGTGCGCACCCTCGGCGTCCAGCACCTCGGTCTCAGGGCCCATGGCTCCTTCGGGCAGCTCGCCGACGGCCACAATTCTGTCTCCGAGCAGCGCCACGTCACCGGCCACGACTTCGCAGGTGAAGACGTTGACGATCTGCCCGCCCCTGATGACCAGGCTCGACGGCGTTCGCCCCAAGGCGGCGTCGATCAGCTGCCGGCGAGTCACGGCCGCCTCGCCCTCGGGCCGCCCCGGACGGCGATGGCGCACGACGGGGCGGGGCTCAATCTGCGACGTGCCGCCTCGTAGAAATATTGGATCCATACAGTGGTAGATCGTAGCTGCTCAACGGGGATATCGAGCTATTCTACGCCCCCATTCTACATATTGGATACAATATGCCCATGGCTACCACATCAACCAACGAGTCCGCCCGTCGTTCAGTCATTGAGGCGGTCGACGCCATTCGGGAGCGGTTGGCTGACGTGGGCGTCGCCTACTGCCTCGCGGCGTACACCGACGTGCATGGTGTCTCGAAGGCAAAGGCGGTTCCCTTGGCCCACCTGAAGCAGATGGCCGAGGGGTCGGAGCTGTTCACGGGCGCCGCTCTCGACGGGCTCGGTCAGGGGCCCAAAGACGACGAGTTGGCGGTGATGCCATCGCTGGACCGCGCTGTCCAGCTGCCCTGGCAACGCGAAGTGGCGTGGGCGCCTGGCGCGCTCTACTACCACGGCGAGCCGTGGGCGATGTGCAGCCGGGTTGTGCTCCAGCGCGCACTTGATCGCGCCGCCGGAATGGGCCTGGTCCTCAACCTAGGGATCGAGACCGAGTTCTACCTGGTGAAGAAGGCTGGCGGCGCGATCGTCCCGGCGAACGAGAACGACGTGCTCGACAAGGCGTGCTACGACGTCACGGGCCTGCTCGACGCGCTGCCGTTCGTCACCGAGATGGTCGGGTATATGAACGAGCTCGGCTGGGACGTTCACTCGTTTGACCACGAGGACTCCAATTCGCAGTTCGAGTTCGACTTTTCCTACACGGATGCGATGTCGATGGCCGACCGCCAGACGCTGTGGCGGCTGATGGTCAAGGCGGTGGCGCGGCGGCATGGCTCGGACGTGACACTGATGCCAAAGCCGTATTCGACTCGAACGGGGACGGGTGCTCACTTCAACATGTCGCTCGCCGACCTCGAGACCGGCGAGAACCGGTTTGGGGACCCGGAAGATCCGAGGGGTTGCGGTCTTTCGCCGCTTGGCTACAGCTTCATTGCGGGGGTGCTCCGCCACGCCGGTGCGCTGACCGCGATCGCAGCGCCGACGGTCAACAGCTACAAGCGGCTCGTCGCCTCCGGGTCCCGCACGGGGGTCACGTGGGCTCCGGTATCGGTTTCGTATGGCAGGAACAACCGCACCCACATGCTCCGCGTCCCGAGCACGAGCCCCAGGTTGGAGACCCGAGCCGTGGATGCGACCTGCAACCCCTACCTGACAGCGGCCGCGTATCTGCAGGCCGGCCTTGACGGGGTCGAACAGGGGCTTGATCCCGGGGGTCCAATCGACGTGAATATGTACAACCTCAGCAGCGATGGGCGCGCCGCTCTCGGGGTGAAGTCGCTACCGCGGACGCTGCTGGAGGCCGTCGAGGCGCTCGACGCAGACCCGTTCAGCGAGCGGGTACTTGGTCCCGAGCTCAAGCGGGCGTACGTGGACTTGAAGACCGCTGAATGGTGGGATTACCACAACACCGTCTCGGACTGGGAGATCCAGCGTTACCTGACGTTCTTCTGATGCGCTCGGATGCTCCACCGGTTAGGTTGGCCGAGCTGACCTCGTCACGGATTCGGGCGCTCATCGAGGAAGGCCAGAGTCTTTGTGTGCTTCCGGTCGGCGCCACCGAGCAGCACGGGCCGCATCTGCCAGTCGGTACCGACACGCTCATCGCGACCACACTGTGCCAGGAGGCCTCGGCCCGCTCTGGAGTACCGCTGCTGCCGACCCTCTGGCTGAGTTCGTCACACGCGCACACGACCGCGTGGCCGGGAACGATCTCGTTGCGTCCTCGAGACGTTATCGGGCTGGTGGTCGAGATTGCGTCGTGGGTCGCGGCGAGCGGCTTCGCCAAGCTGCTGGTGGTCAACGCCCACGTCGGCAATGCGGGAGTTCTGAAGGTCGCGGTCGACGAATTGCGTGATGCGGGCGGCGTCAGGGCAGGCCTCATCAACTGGTACGAGCTCGACGAAGTGAGGGCGACCGTCAGCGCCGACGCTGCGGATTGGCACGCCAACGCCGCCGAGACCGCGCTGTTGCTTCACCTCAGACCGGAGCTGGTTGATCGGGAGGCGATCAGGGATGATCCGGACCGCACAAGAGACCTGATCCTCAGCTACACCGTCCGCGAGACGAGCAAGGAAGGTCAGACGGGCTCTCCATCCAGCGCTACCGCGGCTGACGGTGCGCGTCTGTTTGCCGCAGCCGCGGCCGCGCTTACCGACCGATTCGAGCGTGCCCGCGCTGAATCACCGCCGAGCTGGTAGCTCAGACGACGCCGGCGACCACATCGGCGACGGCGAGCACATCGAGGACCTCCCCCGAGAGCACAGGGCGCTCCGGGAAGGTGAGCGGTCGCATGATCGTCAGCGCGGCGGCGTGCTCCTCTGGACTCGTGCCCGCCACGCAGTCCTCGATCACGCGGACGTGGTAATCGCGCTGGTAGGCGTCACCAGCCGTCCACAGAACGCAGATGTTCGAGCAGACGCCGGTGACAAGCAGGGTGCTGACCTGAAGACCGTTGAGCACCAGCTGTAGATCGGTGCCCAGGAAGCAGCTGTAGCGCCGCTTGAGGATGCGGACGTCGTGAGGCTGAGGCGCGAGCTCTTCGACTATCTCGACCCCCGTCGTGCCCGCCACACAGTGGGCCGGGAGAGGATCGTCGGCGCTGGCGCCGGGGTAGGGGAGACCGGCCCCTGGATCACGCTCCCGTCCGGCGTCGAGATGATCGGGCCGGTGAATCTCCTGTGTGAAGATGACCGGCGTATCGCTTTCTCGGGCACGCTGGATGAGCGAAGAGATCGGCTGAATGATTTCCAGCGCCCCCGGCGCGTAGGTGCCGACATCCGAATCGCAGAAGTCGTGCTGCATGTCGATGACCAACAGGGCTGCCCGGCCGACGATCAGCTCCATGGAACGCCTCGCTTTCTATAAGAGATTGGATCCACTATGCATTGCTGCGGTGCATGTTCGTTCGCGGGACGAATCCTAGCCTTGGCCCTATGGACAATAAGATGCGGCTATATCGCTTCCAGCCGTACATATGCCAGCAAGATCAGACCGAGTCTAATTTGGATCCAATTTTTGGTGAGCCGCCGCGAGTGCAGTACCCGAAGTGGCGAGACCCACCGGAACCCTCGCTCGCGGGGTTCCTCGAGCCAAAGGATCCCCCTATGAGCATCACCCAACGACCGAGGCGGTCCAAGTCGACGAAAAGGTTCCCCGACAGCCTGGACGGCATTGCCGAAGACCTCGCCTCCGAGCGGGGCCGTCTCGGCGAGGAAATCCAACACGATTATTCGACGACACAGCACGGCATCGTGCCGCTCGAGGATCGCCGGCCGCTATGGCACTTCGGTGCCCTCTGGCTGACCTTCGTCTCTGGTTTCGCGTTTTTGTTCGTGGGGACGGCGCTCTACGACGGCGGAAACAGTCTCGCGACTACGCTCCTGATCACGTTGCTCGGCTGCGGGATCTATTTCGCCTATGTCATGTTCTCGGCGTATCTCGGATCCCGGACGGGGCAGACCTTCACGCTTCTCACGCGCTCGGTGTTTGGCCGCGGCGGGTCGGGAATCGTGTCCGTGTTCTTATTCCTCGGTGCGGTCGGTTGGTGCGGCTTCCAGGCGAACCTGCTCGCACAGATCTGGGACGGTCTCTACGGCTGGGGCTCGGTCGAGCTGCTGGGAATCATCCTGGCGGTCGCGATGATCTTGAACAACCTGCTGGGCTTCAGCGGGATCACCGTCTTCGCGCGCTACGTCTGCACCCCGATCCTCGTGATCTGGGTGCTCTACCTCGTCGCGAAAGGCCTCGTCACGGATTACAGCTCGCTCAAGGTCACACCCAAGGCGTCGAGCTCCGGGATCGTCGGCTTCATGCCTGGAGTTGGGCTGATCATCGGCTATCTGGCGTACGGCAGCGAGGCCGACTTCTGGCGCTACGGCAAGCCCAAGTTCTCGTGGCCCGCCCCCGCGTTTGCCTTTGCGTTCGTGTTCGGCATGGTGCTATGCGCGGTCGGCGGTTGGATGATGGCCGCGCTTGCGAAAACAACCGACTTCGCAAAGGTGGTCCACTTCACGACCGCCTACTCGCTTGGTGGCGTGGCGATCCTAACATTCGTGATCGCCACGGTCACGCAGTTTGCGACCAACGACAGCAACTACTACGGCGCGATCAACGCGGTACAGAACATCATGGGCGGATGGAGCAAGTGGCGGCGGATGTACTCCTGCATCCTCACCGCTGTGATCGCGCCGATCGCGTCGGTGTTGGTCGTGTACACGATCCCGCACGGCTTCTTTAAGATGGCGGAATTCCTGGCCATCACGGCGGTGTCGGCAACGGTGATCATGCTCGTCGACCACTACGTCGTGCCAAGGTTGTTCAAGATCTCACGCTCCCTGCGTGAGGTGCCGACGTGGAAGGACGCGGCGTGGTTCAACTGGCCAGCGGTGATCGTTCTGCTGATCTCCGTGGCGTTCGGCGGTTATGGCAGCGGGATCTTCCCGGGCGAGAGCTCATCGACGTACTGGGGGGCACCGCTGCCCGAGGCGTGGGCGCTGGCAGGCATCGGCTATCTCGCCGTCGTCGCTGTCATCAACGCCGTAGTGAAGGATCCGAGCCGGATTCTCGGCTTCAGCCGCACGGCACGCGAAGCCCACGTGAGTCCCGGTGGGGTCGATGACATCGCGTCGGAGGCCGAGGGCCCCAAGCTCAGCGCACCCGCCGGGAGCTCCGTGCTGGCTCCACAAGGCGCGGCTTGATCAACGAGCGTCGTGGTCCGAGCATCAACCGGGGGGTCCGCCAAACCGGCGGGCCCCCTGGCTTGTGCAACTCGCGTGGGCGGCTTCGCATTGCCGTCGACACGGGCGGGACGTTCACGGACGTCGTGGCTGCCGACGAGGGCGGCCAGATCTGGGTTGCAAAGGCGCTGACCACCCACGAGGACGTGTTCGTCGGCGTAGCCGCGTCGCTTGCCGAAATCGCGATCCAGCTCGGCTTTACGCTCGGCGAACTGCTGGGTTGCTGCGATCTCCTCACCTACGCAACGACCCACGCAACGAACGCGATCCTCACCGGCACGACCGCGCGGACCGCATTCCTGACCACCGAGGGGTTTCCGGACACGCTCGTTCTCAGAGAGGGAGGGAAATTCGGGCCGTTCGACCACACCCAGGCATACCCGGACCCATACGTGCCCCGGCGGCTCACGTTCGAGGTCCGCGAACGGGTCACGTCAGAGGGCACTATCCACACTCCGCTCGCCCGTACCGCGTTATCGGCCACCTGCGCCGAGCTCGCAGCGATGGAGGTCGAGGCCGTCGGCGTCTGTCTGCTGTGGTCGGTGCTCGAGCCGCGCCACGAGCTCGCGGTCGGCGAGGTTCTGGAATCGCACCTGCCAGGAGTTCCGTTCACGCTCTCGCACGAGCTGAACCCGGTGATGAGGGAGTACCGCCGCGCCAGCGCGGCCTGCATCGATGCCTCACTGAAGCCGCTCATGGCGAGGCACTTCGCCGGAGTCCGTGAGCGTCTACACGCGGCCGGGCTGAGCGGCGAGTTGCTCGTCGTGACCTCGACCGGTGGTGTGACCACAATCGAGGACATCGAGCGTCGGCCCATCCTGGCCGTGAATTCCGGACCGGCGATCGCGCCTGTCGCCGGGGCGGTGACAGCCGCGAGTGAGAACCTGCCCGGCGACGCGATCGTCTGCGACATGGGAGGCACCAGCTTCGATGCCTCGGTGCTCCGTGGAGGCGAGATCGGGCTTACTTCGGAGACCTGGCTCGGGGGCGAGTTCACGGGGCACCTGACCGGCCTCTCGTCGGTGGCCGTCGAAAGCATCGGCTACGGCGGCGGCAGCATCGCGTGGATCGACGACGGCGGACTGCTGCGCGTAGGGCCGCACAGCGCCGGTTCTGACCCCGGGCCGGCGTGTTACGGGCGCGGAGGAACGGCGCCGACGCTGACAGATGCGGCGCTCGTGCTCGGGTACATCGACGAGGCGGCGTTTCTCGACGGTCGCATGCCGCTGGATCGCGCGGCCGCCGTCGGGGCGGTGCGCGAGGCGATCGGGGCTCCGCTCGGGCTTGAGGTCGAGCCTGCCGCAGCCGCGGTGATGGCGCTCGCGACCGCGAGCATGGCGAGCGCGCTGGAGGGGCTGACGATCGAGCAGGGGATTGACCCCCGCACCGCGCTTCTGATCGGGGGAGGTGGTGCATGTGGGCTGTGCGTTGGCGCGATCGGCAGGGAGATCGGCTCTCGGCGCGTTCTCATACCCGCGACTGCTTCGGTGCTGAGCGCGTATGGCGGCCTGCGTTCGGACCTTGTGGCCGATGTCGCCACGAGCTACATGACCGACACCCGGACGATGGACCTCGCTGCGGTGGCGGGCATTCTCGGGGCGCTCGACGAGGAGATCGGCGTCTTCCTCGCTCGCGTGTCGCGCGGCGAAGGACCCATCGAGCGGCGGTTCAGCGTCGACGCTCGGTATCGGTTCCAGGTTTGGGATCTCCAGATTCCGCTCGCCGCCAACGGTTCGGCGCCGGTCGTCGATCCGGCGGACTTGGAGACGGCGTTTCATGCGGTCCACGAGCGCGTGTTTGGCGTCCGCGAGGAGGGCCAACTGGTGGAGTGCGTCACTTGGCGGGCCCGAGGCCGGGCGACGTTGGTGGCGGCGAACGCCGATTGGGCTTTGGCGGATGCTGGCCAACTCATCCCCAGGGCCGAGAGGTTGGCGTACTTCCCGAGCCTCGGATACGTGCCAACACCGCGGTTCGAGGGAGCGGCGATGCAGATCGATCAGACCATCACAGGACCGGCAACCATCGAGTTGGCGGCGACGACGATCGTCGTCTATCCCGGAATGTCGGCGCGGCGAACGAGTCGAGGGCACCTAATGCTCGAGGTGCACGACGGAGACGGCGGATGACCCCGACGGAAGGCTTGACGGCGAGTCTCGATGTCGCGCTGATGGCGAACCGGATGCAGGCGATCTGCCGCGAGATGACCAACACGCTGCAGCGATCGGGGCGCTCCTCTGTGCTCAGCATGGGCCGCGACTTCTCGGTCGCGATCGTCAGCGCTCAGGGGGAACTGCTGGTCAGCGCCGAGAGCATCCCGGTCCACGTACTCGGGATCGAGCTCCAGGCGCAGGCGATGCTGAGCGCACACCCCGACATCGTCGAAGGCGATGCATATCTGCACAACGATCCCTATTCAGGGAACACCCACCACGCCGACCACGCGATTTTGGTGCCCGTCTTTCACGAAGGCGTGCACGTGTTCACGGCCTGCGCAAAGGCCCACCAGGCGGATGCCGGCAACGCGGTCCCGACGACGTACTCCCCGCGCGCGCGTGACATCTACGAGGAGGGCGCGCTCAACTTTCCAGCCGTGCGCGTCCAGCGCGGGTTCGGCGACATCGAAGACATCATCCGGATCTGCAAGCAGCGGATCCGGGTGCCGGACCAGTGGTACGGCGACTACCTCGCGGCGTTGGGGGCGGCTCGCATCGGCGAGCGCCGGCTGAAAGAGCTCATCGAACAGCACGGCGCGCAGAAGCTCGCGGCGTTCGCACGCGACTGGTTTGATTACAGCGAGCGAAGGATGCGTTCAGCGATCCGGTCCCTTCCGGCACGAGTAGTTCAAGGCACGACGCTCACTGACCCGCTGCCGGGGGCGCAGGACGGCGTCGAGCTCCGAACGGAGATCGCCGTCGATCCGCAGCAGGGGACCGTCAGGATCGACCTGCGCGACAATCCAGACTGCATTCCCGCAGGCATCAACCTCTCGATGGCCACCTCGATTAGTGCTGCGGCGGTCGGCTTCTTCAACTCGATCAGCGCGGACGTCCCACACAACTCCGGGTCGTTTCGCTGCCTCGAGATCCAGCTGCGAGAAAACTGCATCGTCGGCATTCCCCGACACCCCACGAGTTGCTCGATGGCGACGACACACGTCGCGGATCGGCTCGTCAACATGACCCAAGCCGCGCTGACGCAGCTCGGGGACGGATACGGACTCGCCGAGGGCGGTCTGAGCATGCCGCCGTGCTTGGCCGTCATCTCTGGCAACGATCCGCGGGCTGGTGGCGCTGCCTACGTCAATCAGCTCATGCTTGGCGCGACGGGCGGACCCGGCGGCCCGAAGGCGGACGGCTGGGTCAACTACGTGATGCCCGTCGTCGCCGGCCTCCAATACCGAGACTCGGTCGAGGTCGACGAACTCAAGTACCCGATCCATGTACTCGAGCAGCGACTGATCACAGACAGCGCCGGCGCGGGTCGACATCGGGGCGCACCCGGATCTCGCGTGGTCTTCACCACCAAGGGCGACAGTATGACCGTGGTGCACTCGATCGACGGCCACATACGACCACCCGGAGGAGTGCTTTGTGGACAACCCGGAAGTCCGGCCGACGCTTTCATCCTGACCGAGGACCGGGAACGGATCGAACTCGCGATGATCGCCACGGTCGAGCTGCTTCGCGGTCAGCAGATGGTATCCGTGTCCTCCGGTGGGGGAGGCTACGGCCATCCGAGGCAGCGGGACCCGGTTAGCGTCTGTCACGATGTCAACGAGGGGTGGGTCTCGCGTGAGGCGGCGGACGAGATCTACGGTGTCGTACTCGTCGAGTCTGGGACTGGTTGGAGCGTCGAGCTGACAGCAACCCGAGCTCGCCGGAACTCGAGCATCGAGTCGCCGTGCGGCTAGGCGAGGACGACGTCGACGAAGCGGCGTTGCTCGCCGTCGTAGAGCCCGAAATCGCTGAGCCCGTACCGGGGGATTTGAGGGATCGTCAGCGACGCGAGCGATATCAACGGGTCCGCCAGCCGACACCCGAGCCCAGCGGCAGACTGCTCGAACGCCTCGATCTCGGCGTGCATGGCGGCGAGCGGGAGCGAACCGACGAATCCGCCCACCTCAAACGCAACGTCCGCGACCAGCGTCCCGTCCGCCACGGCGACCATCCCACCGCCTAAATCATTCATTGCCGCAACCGCCGCGACCATCTCCTGGTCTGTCGTGCCGATGACCAGCAGGCCATAGTGCGGCGCGGTGAACGTTGTCGCGAGGGCTCCGCGCTTCAGGCCGACTCCATGGACGAACGCGAGCCCCACGCGGCCGCTCTTGCCGTGCCGATCGAGGGCCGCGACCCTGAGGATGTCCTGCTCAAGGTCGTTGGCCACCGCTCCGTCGATCACCGGCAGCTCGCGCACGAGCGCCTCCGAGAGCAAGGTGCGGTTGTCGATCCCTATCACCCGGACCCTCACGCTGCCAGCGCCATCGACCGCCGCAATACGAAAGTCGTCGGGGCCGACTGGACCGGCGAGCTCGACGGTCGCCTTCAGGCAACCCGGAGGCGGCGCTGCGGCTGCATGACGGACGACGGCCCGACCGCCGCGCGCCACAACGTTTCCGGCTGCGATTACGGTGCTTGGACGCAGTTCCGTCAACGACTCGACCACAAGCAGGTCGGCGAACTTTCCGGGCGCGATCGAACCGAGCGAGCCCGCCAGTCCAAGATATTCCGCCGGATTGATCGTCGCGAGCTGGATCGCCGTGATCGGGTCAAGGCCAGCCGCGATCGCAATCCGCAGTTTGTGATCGATGTGGCCGTCGGCGACCAGCTCCTTGGCCTGTAGATCGTCGGAGCAGACCATGCAGAAACGGGCGGCCTGCGGATATCGCAGTATCAGCGGCACGAGTTGCTGTAGGTCCTGGGACGCTGCGCACTCGCGCATCATGATGCGGCAGCCGAGCCGAAGCTTGGCCAATGCGTCCTTCTCGCTCGTCGATTCGTGATCCGAGGTCGCACCGGCGGCGAGATAGGCCTGGAGCCCTGCTCCTGTGAGCCCCGACGCGTGCCCCTCGAAGACCCGAGGATCCTGGAGAACCACATCGAGAACATCGACAACGCCACTTTCGGGATCGAGCACCGCGGCCGGAGGCGGTTCGTTGACTCCCGCCATTTGCGGCCAGGACCCCATCTCCGCGAAGTCCTCGGGCCTCGGGCGATGACGCAAGGTCCCGAGCATCTCCGCGCCGAGCAGGTGGAGTGGAAGCAGAAAGAGCGTTCGCAGACCCGGCGCTTCGAGTTCGTTCAGCGCCCACCTAACAGCGTCCGGCCCGCCCACGGCATAGAACTCGACGAGGTCAGTAGCGAGCGTCGTGGTTCCACGCTCGAGCAACGCGGTAGCGAGATCGGCCGGTGACAACGACGGCTCTCCGGCATGCAAATGCGGCTCGATGAACCCGGGGACCAGGTAAGCCCCAGCGGCATCGACGAGCTCGGTCTCTGGTCCTCTGACGCCCGTCGGCAGCTCGCCGACAGCCACGATTCTGTCGCCGAGCGCCGCCACGTCGCCCTGAAGGACCTCGCCCGTGAAGACGTTCACTATCTGACCGCCCCAGACGATCAGGCTCGCGGGCCGCCGGCCCAGCGCTGCATCGATCACGATCTGGCTGGTTGAGGCTGGCATTGGATCCATTCTCGCACTCAGAACGCCAGATGTGTTCAGACCGGTCCTCGTTCAGCGATATATTTCGGGACGATTGCGAAGCTTCAACGGATGTCTTGGATACAACCGATGCCGTGACTCTCGAACAATCCTCACCCGCTGCGGCGCCCACGGCGCTGATCTGCATCGACATGCAGCACGATTTCGTCGACCCCACGGCTGCCGCGGCGGTTGCCGGAGCGGTCAACTGCGTGTCAGCGATCGAGCGCGCCGCCCGCGCGATCCGCGAACGCGGAGTCGTGATCTGGGTGAACCGCGCCTACGAACCCGATGGCTCGAACGTAGAGCGCTCGAGACTGCCGAAGTGGCGCCGCGCACCGTTCGTCGTGAGCGGAACCGCCGGCGCCGAAATGGTCCCCGGGCTCGGTGTCGCCCCCGGGGAAATCAAGATGATCAAGCCGAGTTACAGCGCCTTCTTCGGCACCGATCTCGAACAGGTGCTGTCGAGTAATGGGATCGAGCACGTCGTTCTTTGCGGCGTTGATCTCGCCCGCTGCGTCCGAGCCTCCGCGGTTGATGCACTCTCGCGCGGCTACCTGGTGACGGTCCTCGCCGACGGCACCTCGACGCGCTCGGAGTCGGCAAAGACCGCGAATCTCGAGGATCTTGTCGACCTCGGCGCGGTGGTCGTAACCAGTGCGGCCCTCGTGGCGGATGATCTGGTGGTCTGATGAGCGATCTTTCGCCGACAGAGAACACCGCTCTAGTCGAGGATCTCGCCGACCGCCTCCAGGCCGCGATCCTTGCGGGCGAGTACCCGATAGGCTCGTGGTTACGTCAGGAGGCCCTGGCGGAGCGATTTGGCGTCAGTCGCACTCCAGTTCGCGAGGCCCTACGCGTTCTCCAAGCTGCCGGCGTAGTCTCGGCTGTACCTCGGCGTGGTGCGCTGGTTCGCGGACCGACCACGACCGAGATCCGCGAGGCATACGACATCCGCGCCGAGCTTGAAGGGTTCGGCGCCCAGCTAGCTGCGACCCACGCTCGCGAGAGCGATCTCGCAGCGCTGAAGCGAGCCTCCGCCATCTTTGCGTCAGTCGCCGAAAGCCTTCTGAAATCACCAGCAACTAACCGTAAGGCTCAGCAGCACGAGTGGGCGCGAGCCAACAACCTGTTCCACGACGGGGTACTGGTGGCGGCGGGGAATCAGCGCCTGCGACGAGTGGTCGGCGAGCTGCATCGAGCATTTCCGCGCAACCTCACCTGGTCGGCACTTGCCGACGAGCCAACACTGATCACCGACAACGTCAACGAACACGAGCGTGTGCGAGCTGCTATCGAGCGCGGAGATGCACCCGCGGCGCGCCGATGGATGTCAGACCACGTCCGCAGGGCCGGCGAACTAGTGGCCGACTGGTTCGAGCAAGTTGCCCAGGTTGGGCTTGAACAGGAAATCTCCGAGGCCTCGATCATCAGCACCTTCGAAGCGCGGCCGGGGACCCACCCGGAACCCTCACGGCGCCACCTCCCGATCGGTTAGGCCAAACGGCGAGGTGGACACCTCCGAGCCGCGTCGTCCCGCGGAGCCTTCGGGCCGGGCGCCCTTCTGGCGTGCTGCTCGGGGCGTGCACGCGACTCCGCCAGCCATGTTCGGGTGGGCCGCGCCGGTGCCGTCCTCGAGCCGGCTTGCGCGCTGGCGGGCGGCGGCAGCCTCGTCAGGTCCAACGACGACCGAGACGAATCCACGGCCGCCTCCGCGCTCCGGAGACGCAAGTCGCGTGGCGCATGGCCGGTCGGTCCGGTCGATGACAGTCAGTAGCGGACAGACGCTGACCCTCTAAGCTGACAAGCGCACCTTCCCGCGCCGCGCCTTGTTCTGAAGCCATTGCTGGAGATCTCGACCGCAGTTTCGCGCGGTTCTACTTGACAGACGGGGTTGGAGTGCCGCGGTACATCCGACACCTGACCCGCTCTCGATTTCGGGCATCCATGGTCCAGGTTCGTCTTACCGAGCACGACCGCCCCCGCGGCCCGCAGTCGCGCCACCGCCGGCGCATCCTCGGATGGCGAGTAGGCATAGGCCGGACAGGCCGCGGTGGTGGGAAGGCCGGCGACGTCGATGTTGTCCTTGACGGCGAGGAGGTACCCCGCCAAAGGCAGCGAGGAATCGGTAGCGGCGACCTCCTCGCGGACCTCAGCCAGCGGCCGGAGTGTGATCCACACCTCGGGGCGATCGGCGCGGGCGATGGCCGCGTAGGCTGCTGATACGTGGTCGGTCGCCGTCATTGGCTGGGGGCGACGATGAGCAGAGCGCTGCCCGAGGCGACCTCGTCGCCGGGACCGGCGAGGACCTCCACCACCGAGCCGGGGACCGGCGCCTCGACCGGGGTCTCCATCTTCATCGCTTCCAGGGTGAGCAGCCGCTGCCCCGCCGCAACGACATCGCCGGGCTCAACTTCGACGGTCCACACGCTCGCCGTGCACGGAGCCTCGATGAGCATGCCCCCCGGCGGAAGCTCGATCCTGGTGGTGTCGGGCGAGGCCGCCGGCGGCTCGGGCCGCCGGTCGAACTCGCCGGCGGCGGCCCAGGCGGCGCGCTCGGCGGCGAACGCCTCGCCCTGCGCCCTCCGGAAGGCGTGGATCGACTCGCGCTCGCGCTCCAGAAACGCCAGATGGTCCTGCAGGACGAACGTCCCGTCCTCGATTTGGAGCTCAAGACGACCCGCGTCCAGATCGGCGCGCTGCTCCAGCAGCTCCTCGGCGCTCACCGGATGCCAGTGGATGCGGTCGAAGAAGCGCAGCAGCCACGGCGCCTCGGCGAACGGTCCGGTGCGGCGAAACCGCGACCATACCTGGGTCGTACGCCCGACGAACTGATAGCCGCCCGGTCCCTCCATGCCGTAGATGCAGAGGTAGGCTCCGCCGATCCCGACGGCGTTCTCCGGCGTCCATGTCCGCGCCGGGCTGTACTTGCTGGTGACGAGTCGGTGCCGGGGATCCAGCGGCGTGGCCACGGGAGCGCCGAGGTAGACATCGCCGAGCCCGAGCACGAGGTACTCGGCGTCGTAGACGACACGCCGCACCTCGTCCACCGACGCCAGGCCATTGACAGTTCGCAACCTCGCCGATGGTTTGCGCGAGCTGGGTCACGAGGCGCATTTCACGACAGTCGCGAAGCTGTTGCGCGGGCTCGGCTACAGCCTGCAGGCCAACGCCAAGACGCGCGAGGGGACTTCCCATCCCGACTGTGACGCCCAGTTTCGCCACGTCAGCCAGACCGTTAGGAGGGCCTTGGCCGCAGGCGAGCCGGCGATCTCGGTCGACGCCAAGAAGCGTGAGCTGGTGGGGGGCTTCAAGGCCGTCGGCTGCGAGCTCGCGCCCAAAGGCCGGCCCGTCGAGGTGCGCACGCACGACTTCAAGGACAAGAAACTGGGGCACGCGATCCCCTACGGCGTGCTTGACCTCACCCGCGACGAGGGCTGGGTCAACGTCGGCATCGACAGCAACACCGCTCAGTTCGCGGCCGCCTCGATCCAGGGCTGGTGGGAGCACCTCGGCCGGGAGCGCTACCCGGCTGCCACCACGCTGACGATCACCGCCGACTGCGGCGGCTCTAACGGGAACCGCCTGCGTCTATGGAAGGCCGAGCTGCAGCGCCTCGCCAACCACACCGGGCTTCAGATCCAGGTCTGCCACTTCCCGCCCGGCACCAGCAAGTGGAACAAAATCGAGCACCGCCTGTTCTCGTTCATCTCGCAGAACTGGCGCGGCAAGCCGCTGGTCAGCCACGAGGTGATCATCAATCTGATCGCCGCGACCTCCACCCGCACCGGTTTCAAGGTCTTCGCTCGCCTCGACCAGCGTCCCTACCCCAAGAAACTGGTCGTCAGCGACGAACAGCTGCCCGCGGTCAACCTCACGGGCCATCAATTCCACCCCGAGTGGAATTACACCATCTCGCCCATTTCCACCGACGCCCCCAACCCACCACGTTGAACATCTACAAGCCCTAAGCCGCCCACCTCGGGACGTAATAGTCACGCTTTGGAGCAGTAGTGCGACTCTATTGAGGCGCTGGCGAGATCCTGTCGCGATGCTCCTCAGGGGCCGAGATCACGGGGGTGACCGCGGTAAGCCCTGATGAGGGTGGTGTCGGGTTTCGTTTAAGGTGGTATGCGCATGCGCCGCAGCCTCCGCCCACGCTCGGCCAGGTCGCCTCATCCGTTTCGAACCTGACGGCGTGACTGGGGTCGTGGTACAGCCGTCTGCGCTGGTGCGGGCTCCTGAGCCTGGGCAGCTGGCCCGCGTGCGGGGCCGCGTCTGGGTGGTGGGCGATGTGGTCCCTGATTCGCAAGCGTCGCTCGACGGGCGGCCGGTTCAGGATCTCGTCTCGCTGGTTTCGGTGGAGGATGATGCGACGGGCGAGGAGCTCGAGGTGGTGTGGCAGATCGAGCCGGGGACGGCGGTGATCGAGCGGGCGGAGCTGCCGGTGATCGCCGCTGGTCGGGTGGATGATCCGGGGGAGCTGGATGCGTTTTTGGATGCGGTGCGTTGGGGTGCGGTGACGAGCGCGGATCATCGTTCGTTGCAGGCGCCGTTTCGCAGCGGGATCACGATCGAGGATTATCAGCTTGAGCCGTTGGTGCGGGCTTTGCGGATGCCGCGTACGACGTTGTTGATCGCTGATGATGTGGGGTTGGGCAAGACGATCGAGGCGGGGTTGGTGGTGCAGGAGCTGTTGTTGCGCCATCGCGCGCGGACGGCGCTGGTGGTGTGTCCGGCGTCGTTGCAGTTGCAGTGGCGCGATGAGCTGCGGGAGAAGTTTGGGCTGGAGTTTCGGATCGTCGATCGGGAGCTGCTCGGGGTGCTGCGCCGCTCGCGGGGGGTGGGCGCGAACCCGTTCGCGCACTTCCCCAGGTTGATCGTTTCGATCGATTGGCTGAAGGGGGAGCTGGGGATGCGGTTGCTGGGCGAGGTGCTGCCGTCCCGCCAGATCCCGCGCCGCTATGACGTGCTAATCGTCGATGAGGTGCACAATTGCGCGCCGGCGGGTGCTGGGGGGCGGTATGCGCGGGACACTTTGCGTACGGCGGCGATCCGGACGCTCGCGCCGCATTGCGAGCATCGTCTGTTTCTGTCCGCGACGCCGCACAACGGCTATGACAACTCGTTCGCGGCGCTGCTGGAGCTGCTGGACCCGCATCGTTTTGCGCGGGGGATCAAGCCGACGCGGGAGGCCACGCGCGAGGTCACGGTCCGGCGGTTGAAGCAGGATCTGCTCGATGAGGACGGTTGCCCGCGGTTCCCGCGCCGCACGGTGGTGATGCTGGAGGTCGAGCATCCCGAGAGCGAGCGGCGGGTGCATGCGGACCTGGTCGCCTACGGGGTCGCCCGGGCGGGGCGCCTGGGCAGCGATCCGTCGGGCGCGATCGCGGCCGACTTTGTGGTGACGTTGTTGAAGAAGCGGTTGTTCTCCTCCCCGGCGGCGTTTCTGCGCACGCTCGAGGTCCACCGCGCGACGCTGCTCGGCGGTCGCCGTCGCCCGCAGGCGCCGGCCCCGGCCGTGCTGGCGCTGATGTTCAACGATGCGGCCAATGCGCTGGACGCCGAGGCCGCCGAGGATGGCGTGGGCGAGTCGATGCGCGGCGCGATCGACGCCGCCGCCGCGGCGGAGACCGACGCCCCCACGAGCGAGGAGCTGGCGCTCCTGGAGGGGATGATCGTGTGGGCGCAGCGCGCGGCGGTGACCGAGGACGCCCGCACGCAGCGGCTGCTTGACTGGGTGCAGGAGCACGTCAAGCCCGAGGGGCGGTTCACCGATGAGCGGGTGATTGTGTTCGCGGAGTACCGCGCGACCCAGCGCTACCTCCAGGAGCGATTGGCCGCGCGCGGGATCGCGGGATCGCGCGTCGAGCTGCTCGACGGGACGACGACGACGGAGGATCGCGAGCGGATCAAGAGCCAGTGGCAGGAGCCGCCCGGCGACTATCCGGTCCGGGTGCTGCTCGCGACCGATGCGGCGTCTGAGGGGATCTCGTTGCAGCGCCACTGCCATCTGCTCGCGCACGCGGAGATCCCGTGGAACCCAAATCGGTTGGAGCAGCGAAACGGTCGGATCGACCGCCACGGCCAGACCGCCTCCGAGGTCCTCGTTCACCACTGCGTCAGCGCGGGCTGGGCGACCGCCTCCCGCGGCTCGCTGGAGGGCGATCTCGACTTCCTCGCACGGGTGGTAACGAAGGTGGCGCAGATCCGTGAGGACCTCGGCAGCGCCGGTCCGGTGATCGCCGCGCAGATCGAGGAGGCGATGCTCGGGCGGCGCACGACACTCGATGAGACCCGGTTTTCGGGCGCGGCCGCATCGCGGGAGCTGTTGGGTCAGGAGCGCCGTATGCGCGAGCGCCTCGCGACATTGCGCGACGAGCTGAACGAGAGCCGCGGGACGCTGAACCTGCACCCCGATCGCGTTCAGCGCGTCGTCGCGACCGCGCTCGCACTCGCCCGTCAGCCCGGGCTCGCGCCGGGCGGCGAGCCGGGGACGTGGGTGGTGCCGGCGTTGACCGGGAGCTGGTCGCGCGCGAGCATCGGCCTGGAGCATCCCGCGCGGCCGGATCAGCGTCGGCCGACCACCTTCGATCACGAGCTCGCGCGCGGACGCACCGACGTCGTGCTCGCGCACCTCGGCCATCCGCTGGTCCGGATGGCGCTCGCGCTGCTGCGCGCCGAGGTGTGGGGTTCCGGCCATCACCTGCACCGCGTGACGCTGCGCTACGCGCAGGCGAGCCTCGAGGCGCCGGTCGCGGTCGCCCACGGCCGCCTGGTGATCACCGGCGGTAGCGGGCATCGCCTGCACGAGCAGCTGATCTTCGCCGGACTGCGCCTCGGCAAGGACCCCCGAGGGCGCTGGGGCGCAGATCGGGCGCAGCGCCTCGGGGTCGAGGCGACCGAAGCTGCGTTGAGGCACGCGCGCGACGCGGCGGTCCCCGCGACGCTGCGCGACCAGCTGATCCCCACCCTGCAGGCCAGCGCCGAGCCGCTGCGCGCGGCGCTCCAGGCCCGCGCCTCCGACCGCGCCCGCCAGCTCACCGCGACGCTCGCGGCTCGCGCGCGCGAGGAGCAAGCCCACGTGGAGGCGACGCTGAGCGAGCTGGCGGCGACGATCCGCCGCGAGGCGCTCGGCGAGCACGGCGACCAGCTGACGCTGATCACCGGCCTGGAGCTCGACGCCGGCGAGCGCAGTCAGGTCGAGCGAGACGTGCGGTCCTTGCGCGCTCGGCTGGACGCGATCCCGCACGAGATCGCCGCCGAGCGGGCGGCGATCGCGCGCCGCTACGCCGACCCGACCCACCGACTGTTCCCGGCGGCGGTCACGCTGCTGGTCCCCGAAGGAGTGCGGCTGTGATCGCCCGCGCGAGGCCACGCGCTCGTCCGCGGATCGAGGATCACCACGCCGAGTGGCTCTCACTGGTCGAGACGAGCGGGCCGTTCCTGACCGTCCCGGCGCTGAAGCGCGCGCTTCCCGCCGGGCTCGACGCGGCGCCGGGGTGCCTGCCCGATCTGCGCGTCGCCTACGCGGAGTGGCGCCAGGACCCGGGGTTGCAGCAGCGGTTCATCCGTTGGGTGCTCGAGGAGCTGCTCGAGCTCGGCGGCGCCGTCTGCGAGGCGACCGACGCCGACCCGCTCCACCACGTCTCCGAGCAGGCGGTCACGCTGCGCCCGTCCTATGTCGTGCGCGACCGCACTCGCGATGGCGCGCCGGCGGTTCTGCTCGTGCACCGCGTCGCGGCGGGAACGGCGCTCGACCGCCCGATCCCCGGCGAGTCGTGGGCGGCAAGCCCGATCGACCGCGCGGCGCTGCTGGCCCGCGCCAGCGGCGTGGAGCTAGCGCTGGTCACCGACGGGCGCCGCTGGACGCTGGTGTGGGCGCGTGATGGGGAGAGCACCGGCACGTGCACGTGGCGCAGCGACCTGTGGCTCGAGGAGCCGATCACCCTGCGCGCGTTCGTGACCCTGCTTGGCGCCAAGCGGTTCTTCAACCTGCCCGAGCCGGAGGGGCTCGGCGCTCTCCTGCGGGAGAGCGCCGGCCGCCAGCAGGAGGTCGCCGACCAGCTCGGCGCCCAGGTCCGCCGTGGCGTCGAGCTGCTGAGCGCCACACTTGACCGCGAGGACCGCGACCGCCACGGCGAGCTGCTCCAGCACCTCGAGAGCGACGAGGTGTACCGCGGTGCGGTCACGGTGATGATGCGCCTGGTGTTCCTGTTCGTCGCCGAGGAGCGCCGCCTGCTCCCGATCGACGATCCGCGGTACGCCGAGACGCTCGCCGCGAACACGCTGCGCGCGCAGCTGCAGGAGCGCGCGGACCGCGACGGCGAGGATCCGCTCGAGCGCTCGACCGCGGCGTGGCACCGGATCCTGGCGCTGTTTCGCGCCGTGCACGCCGGGATCGAGCACGACGCGCTGCGCCTGCCCGCCTACGGCGGCGGCCTGTTCGATCCCGACCGCTACCCCTTCCTCGAAGGCCGCCCGCCGAACAGCAGCTGGCGCGAGGTCGCCGCGGCCCCGCTGCCGGTCGACGATCGCACGATGCTCCACCTGCTCGACGCGCTGGGGACCCTTGCGCAGGGCGGCGCGCGGGTGCTGCTGTCCTACCGCGCGCTCGACGTCGAGCAGATCGGCCACGTCTACGAGGGCCTGCTCGACCACACCGCCATCCGGATCACCGACACCGCCCTCGGCCTCGGCGGCAGCAAGGAGCCCGAGCTGACGCTCGGAGCGCTCGACGGCTGGGCCGCCGCGGGACACGCCGCGCTCGTCGAGCGCCTGGCCAAGGAGACCGGCCGCTCCGCCACCGCGATTCGCAAGGCGCTGGTCGTCGAGCTGGGCGACGCGCCCCTGTCGCGGCTGCGCGCCGCGTGCGCGGGCGACGACGCGCTCTTGGACCGGGTCGCGCCGTATCACGCGCTGCTGCGCGCGGACCTCCGCGGAGACCCGCTGGTGTTCCTGCCCGGGTCGCTGTTCGTTACCCAGACGCTCGACCGGCGCTCCTCGGGCACCTACTACACTCCCCGCCAGCTCGCCGAGGAGGTCGTCCGCCACGCGCTCGACCCCGTCGTCTACCACCCCGGCCCCGCCCAGGAACGCGACCCCGCCCAGTGGAAGCTGAGGAGCGCCCGTGAGCTGCTCGACCTGAAGGTCGCCGACATCGCGATGGGCTCCGGCGCGTTCCTCGTCGCCGCCTGCCGCTACCTCGCCGCCCGGCTCCAGGAAGCCTGGGCGGCCGAGGACATGCCGATCGAGACCGACCTCGCCGCCCCGCCGGCGGCGCTGCGCGACCCGCTGCCAGCCGACCCGATCGAACGCGAGGCGCTCGCGCACCGCCTCGTCGCCGAGCGCTGCCTGTACGGCGTCGACAAGAACCCCATGGCGGTCGAGATGGCGAAATTGTCGTTGTGGCTGATCACCCTGGCCAAGGATCGCCCGTTCTCCTTCGTCGACCACGCTCTGCGCGTCGGCGACTCGCTGCTCGGGATCACCGACCTGCAACAGCTCCGCGTCGCGCACCTCGACCCGAAATGGCACCGTCAGGCGAGCTTCGAGCTCGGGTTCGGCGAGATCGAAGCCGCCGTCGACCGCGCGCTCGAGCTGCGGCGCGAGCTCGAGGCGTTCGTCGTGCGCGACATCCCCGACGCCGAGCGCAAGGCCACGATGCTCGACCAAGCCGACGCGGCGCTGCAGGACGCGCGGCTGCTCGGCGACCTCATCGTCGGCGCGGCGCTGGCCCAGCTCGACGACTCCGACCCATTGGCGTGGGCCGAGGTCGCCAAGAACGTGCGGACGATGGTCGACGCAGACGCGCCCGAGACCGACCGCACCATCGCCCGCACGCAGCTGCGAGCGCTCGCCGACGATTGGCTCGTCGAGCGCCGGCGCGCCATCGGCGAGGTCCGAGAAGTCGTCTGGGACGACCGCGACCCATTCCACTGGGCGCTCGAGTTCCCCGAAGTGCACGCGCAGGGCGGGTTCGACGCCATCGTCGGCAACCCGCCGTTCCAGGGCGGGAAGAAGATCAGCCTTGCGGTGGGCGGCCATTACCGTGACTACCTCATCACGTGGCTCGCCTACGGCACGCGTGGGAATGCTGATCTCGTCGCGTACTTTTACCTGCGCGCCTCGCAGCTGCTCAACCCGAGCGGCGGTTTCGGGCTGATCGCGACGAACACCATTGCCCAGGGCGACACGCGGGAGGTCGGCCTCGACCAGCTCACCGGAGGCGGCTGGTCGGTCCACCGCGCGATCGCCAGCGAACCGTGGCCCGGCGGCGCGAACCTGGAGATGGCGACGGTGTGGGCGCGGAGCGATGGGTGGACAGGAGAGCGGATGCTCGACCGAGCGGCGGTCGTAGGGGTCACCCCGTCGCTGACGGTCGCCGGTCGCGTCGGCGGGAATGCGTACCGGCTCGTCGCGAGCGGAGGGCGATCGTTCCAGGGCTCGATCGTGCTGGGGATGGGGTTCGTGCTGTCCGCGACGGAGGCGGCGGACATGATCGCGGCCGATCCGCGAAACGCGGACGTGGTCCACCCGTACCTCAACGGCGAGGACCTCAACTCCCGCCCGGACTGCTCGCCCGCGCGGTGGGTGATCGACTTCCGTGAATCGCCCGAGGAACGAGCGCGCGAATACGCCCTGCCGTTCGCCCGCCTCGAACGACTGGTACTTCCCGAGCGAACGCAGAAGGATCCCCAGAAATACCCGCGCATGGTCAATGAATGGTGGAAGTTCTGGAACGGTCGTCCGGGCCTCTACCGCGCGATCGCCCCGCTCGAACGGGTGATCGCGATCACACTGCACAGCAAGTCTGTGATGCCGGTGCTCGTCCCCAACGTGTCCGTCTACTCCCACGCGCTCGGCGTCTTCGCCTACGACGACGACGCCCACTTTGGCCTGTTGTCGAGCGGCTTTCATCGCTGGTGGGCGATCGCCCGCGCGTCGACGATGCGGACCGACATCCGCTACACCCCCACGGACTGCTTCGAGACCTTTCCCCAACCCAGCCTCCTGACCGACGATATAGCCGAAGCCGGAGCGGCCCTGCACGAGCACCGCGCCGCGCTCATGCTCGACCGGGGCGAGGGGTTGACGAAGATCTACAACCGCGCTCACGACTACCCGGCCGAGCGCTCCGCCGACATCGGGCGGCTGCGCGAGCTGCACGTCGCGCTCGATCGCGCGGTCGCCGCCGCCTACGGGTGGTCTGACCTTGACCCGCTCGAGCCGTCCGCCCGCCGGGAGATCCTCGACCGCCTGCTGGAGCTCAACCACGACCGCTACGCGCAGGAGGTCCGCCAGGGCTTGCACGGCAAGACGAAGCCGAAGGGTGGGCGTCGGCGCACGCCGGCCGGGGCGATCAGCTTGGAGCTGGAAGGTGTCTGAGTCGCGCATCGCCCGCTCGCCGCGCCAGTTGCGCGACGAGGTCGAGGCGCTGATCCGTGATGACCTGATCGGTCCGATCGGCGGTCCGGTGGAGGAGCTGTACGACGCGCCGGTCGATCGTTATCTGCTCGGGCTGCTCGCGCCGCGCTTCGGCCCGCAGGCAAAAACCTCAGGCACCGACAACGGCGCCGATGCGGAGCGGGACGGCGATGATTCGATCGCCGCCGACGCGCTACCCGAGGATGACCTGGCGGACGCCGGAATCACCGCTGATTCGGGGGAGGAGGGGACGGTGGAGGATCGCCCGCCGGCGGCCGATCAGCTCGTGCCTTCGTCGTTCGGGTTGACGTTCGCGCTCGCCGACGACTGCCGGGAGCTGACGATCGAGGCGTCGTGGGGCGCGTATGCGCGGCATACGAGCGCGGAGAAGCTCGACCGCGAGCTGAAGCCCGCGCGGGTGTGGCGCCGGCGGGAGTGCGCCGGCACGAAGACGGTCGCGGTCGCCGGACCGGGACCGATTCAGCCGTTTTCGCCGGACCCGCAGGAGCCCGAGGTGGTCGTCCGCGGCCTGGTCCGCGAGCGCGACGGTCACCGGCTGGTGTCGCTGTTCCTGGTCAACGGGCAGCTGTCCGACGGCGGACGGGCGGTGCCACGATGGCTTTGTCAGGCGTCGCTGAGCGTGGCCGATCCCGATGGGATGGCGGTGTTCGTGCGCCGGGCGATCGACGCCGTCGCGCTCGCGACGGCGATCGATCGCGACGAACTGGCCGGCCTTGGGATGCCGTTCCGCTCCAACGTCGAACTGGTGGTCGAGCCCGGCGTCGGCGTTCACGACACCGAGGCGCCTGGC
>JBPCRJ010000166.1:0-70856 GCA_050996975.1 Solirubrobacteraceae bacterium
GTCGTGAATCATCCCGGGGAGGCATCCTGCGGTGCCCCCGCGGAGTGATGCGCACCGGACGCGAGCGGACTACGGTTGCGCCGTGGAGTCCATGTCCGTGTCCGTGTTGATCGTCGACGACCAGGCGCTCGTACGCGCCGGCTTCCGGGCGATCCTCGAAGAGCAGGCCGGGATCTCTGTGTGCGGCGAGGCAGCCGACGGGCGCGACGCGATCTACCTCGCCCGCCAGCGCCGTCCCGACGTGGTGCTGATGGACATCCAGATGCCCGACATCGACGGGCTGCAGGCGACACGGCGCATCCTTGCCGACGCGGGCGAGGAACACACCGTCGCCGTGCTCATGCTCACGACGTTCGACCTCAACGAGTACGTCTACGAGGCGCTCCGCGCCGGCGCGAGCGGCTTCCTGCTCAAAGACACCCCGCCGGAGCAGCTCATCGCAGCCGTCCGCGTCGTGGCTGCGGGTGACGGCCTGATCGCACCGACCATCACCAAGCGACTGATCGCGCAGTTCGCCCGGACAGCCCCGCCGAATGTTCCTCCCGCCGGCCTGCGCGAGCTCACGCCGCGAGAGGTCGAGGTTCTAACGCTGATCGCCCGCGGGCGCTCCAACGGCGAGATCGCGAGCGAACTCGTCCTCAGCGAAGCCACCGTCAAGACGCACGTCAAGCGCGTGCTCGCCAAGCTCCACGCCCGCGATCGCGTCCAGGCGGTCGTGCTCGCCTACGAGGCCGGCCTGGTCACGCCCGGCGGAGCGTGACCAAGACCCCCGAGACCGCCACGAGACTCGCACCAACCACCGCGCCCCGCAGCCCTGCCAAGCAACGGCGAGCAGCGGATATCAACGCACCAAGAAGCCACACCGCTGCGGACAAGCTTGGGCTCGCGGTCAGGATTTCCGTTGCGGGGATGGGTGCCCCTGCGCCTCCCGTAGCTATCCGTGGCACACGGCGAGGAAGTCGAGCGCCGTCTCCAGCTGTCCGCGGCGGAGCGCAAAGTCCGTCGTGGCGATCGCCGGCGTGAAGCGACGGTAGAAGGGCTCGGTCAGGCGCAGACTTCGGTGCACCGCGTCCCAGCCCAGCTCCAGGGCAAGTTCGTGCACACGCAGCTTGCGGGCGTGGAAGACCCCGCGCAGCTCGACCTGGTCGAACACCGAACGGCACAGGAGGCCGAACTCGTGCGCCCGATACTCCTTCAGGTGCCAGGGGTTGTCGGACTTCACGGCCCCAGGGGGTGCGAGCGTGAGCACGTTCGGAGTCGAGACGTAAGCCACCCCCCCCGGCGCGAGGAGGCGCTGAAAGTGCGCGAGCACCGCCACCGGATCGTGAACGTGCTCGATCGTCTGCAGGAACACGACCGCGTCGCACGAGGAGTCTTCGCCGTGAGTCTCGACCAGGCTCCGCTCGAACCGCAGGTTCTGGCGCCGGTATCGCAGACGCGCGTGCTCGTGGGCGTCCGGATTGGCGTCGACTCCGATCACGACCGCCGCCGATCGTGAGAGCACATCCGACCCGTATCCCTCGCCACACGCCATGTCGAGGACCCGCAGACCACCGACGCGGGCCGCAATCCACTCGTACACGGCCAGATGCCGGCGAAACCAATAGTTCTCGGCCGGCACATCCGGGAGGGTTCGCTCTCCCGTCAGCTCGAGCGGCGGGACGCCCCATGGCTGATCTCGCTGAACGTGCTCGTTCCCAGACAACACCGACAGGGTAATGTGGCCGCCGCGATGGAGGCCCTGCGCAGCGCGGACACGATCCGCGACGTCAACACCCGCTACCACGACGTCGCCGCCGCGAGCTACGACTTCAAGTGGGGGATCGACTTCGGCGCCGTCGGCCGCGCCCAGGTGCTCGGAAAGCTCCGCAAGCTCGTGGGCGCGGAGCTCGATCACGGCTACCAGCGCTCGCTCGAAATTGGCGCCGGCACCGGCTACTTCAGCCTCAACCTGCTCCAGTCCGGCGTCGTGCGCGAGGCGACGTGCACCGACATCTCGCCGGGGATGCTCACAGCGCTTGGGGGCAACGCGCAGCGGCTCGGCCTGAAGGTCAGCACCGTGTGCGCCGACGCCGAATCGCTGCCGTTTGGTGACGGGAGCTTCGATCTCGTCGTCGGGCACGCCGTGCTTCACCATCTGCCCCACCTGCAGCAGGCGTTCAGCGAGTTTCACCGCGTCCTGGCGCCGGGCGGCAGAATCGCCTTCGCCGGTGAGCCCTCCCGGGCGGGCGACCGTGTCGCCTCGATCCCGAAGCGCTGCGCACGAGCGCTGGCGCCAGCGTGGCGTGCGCTGGTGGGCGCAGGAGTGCCGCCGACGCAGGCGCCTTCCGAGTGCTCTGACCAACTCGACCATGAGCTCGAGCGTTGCGTTGACATCCACGCCTTTGCGCCCGCGGACTTAGTGCGTCACGCTCTGATCGCGGGGTTCACGGATGTCGGCGTGCACGGCGAAGAGCTGATTGCGAACTGGTTCGGATGGTTCAACCGGGGCCTCGAGGCGACAGCCGACCCCGACGGCGTGCCGATGCTATGGCGCCAGTACGCGTTCAGGGGCTATCTGCTGCTGCAACGCCTCGACGAGCGAGTGCTCGAGCCGCTGCTGCCGCCGGCGATCTTCTACAACCTGCTGCTCACCGGCCGCAGGGCATAGAGGCTCGGTCTGTGCCCGGCTGGCCTGGACTGACGGCTCGCGGTTCGGTTCCGGCCGGCACTGATGGCGCTGGCGCTGGAGAACCGGTCGTCAGCTCGTTCAGTTGGGCCAGCGCTCGGCGCAGGATCCGGGAAACCTGCATCTGGGACACACCGATCAGCTCGGCGATCTGGCTCTGCGTGCGATCCTCGGCGAATCGCAGCATTAGTACTCGGCGATCCCGTACGGATAGTTGACGTGCGGCCGCGGAGATCGTGACCCGAGCCTCGACCCGCGCAAAGCTCTCGTCTGGCTCGCCGAAGGCGTCCGCGAGTGTCCCTGACTCTCCCTCGGCGTCATCGCGGGGGACGTCGAGAGAGACGCCGTGATGCGCCGCTCCGGCTTCCAAGGCGTCCAGCACGTCCTCGAGGCTCAGCTCCAGATACTCCGCGAGCTCGTTGACGCTCGGCGCGCGGCCGGTTCTTGAAGTCAACTGCTGCTGGAACTCCTCCACTCTCAAGGCCAGCTCCTGCGCCCCGCGGGGAACGTGCACCGCCCAGCCCAGATCACGGAAATAGCGCTTCAGCTCGCCCAGGATGGTCGGAACCGCGAACGACGAGAACGCCGTTCCACGGTCCACCTCAAAACGATCCACCGCCTTGACCAACCCGAGGCACGCGACCTGCAACAGGTCATCGAACGGCTCTCGTGCCCCGACGTACCGGTGGGCAAGCTTGCGCGCCAACGGCATAAAGCGTTCCACAAGCTCCTCACGGGCGCGAAGATCGCCATCCCCTTGCCAGCGCAGCCACAGCTCGTCAGTGCTCTGCTGACGGATCGCCGAAGGCGACCGAGCGGAACGCTCATGCGCGGTTGGCACTCGCATCAAAGATCGGTTTACCCACGATCGCGCGGCTTTACTCATGCGCTCCGAACAAATCGACGCGGGCCGTTTAGCGACGGCCTGGTCGGCGGTCGCCGCCCTTGCACGCAAGCCCTGGACGCAAAGCGGCCGCCGCCGCCCGGGGCGGCTAGCGCGGCGCGCGCGCCGCTAGGTCACCGAGGTGTAGACGATCATCGCGGCGCCGAACAGGATGCAGTAGATCCCGAACGGCTTCAGGTTGCGCGACTTGAAGTATCGCGTCAGGAAGTGCACGGTCAGCACCGCCGTGGCCGCCGCGAAGATCGCGGCGATGAAAGCCGCGCCGCGCACCCCGCCGGCCCCATGGGGACCGGTCAGATCGCCGACCTTGTAGATACCGGCGGCCAGGATCGGCGGGGTCGCGAGCAGGAACGCGTAGCGAGCGGCGTCGCTGTTGTCGAGCCCGCGGACGAGCCCCGCGGTCATGACCACCCCATCGCGGCTGATCCCGGCGATCAACGCCGTCGACTGGGCCACGCCGATCACGCCCGCCTCGCGGTACTCGAGCGTGTCGAGCCGGCGCGCGCCACCCCGCTTGGCGCCCTCCCGTACCGCCAGCGCGCGCACCTCGGCCCGGCGCCGGTAGCGCTCGGCCGAGAGCAGAATCACGCCGTTGACGATCAGGAAGATCGCCGCCGCCAGCGGCTTGGCCAGCGCCGTGCGCACCGCGTGCTCGAGTAGCAGACCGAGGATCCCGACCGGAATCGTCGCCGCGATGATCAGCCACGCCAGGCGCTCGGTCGGCGTCTCGATCCGCCGCTTGCCCAGCGTGGCGAAAAACGCGCCGATGATCGCGATCCAGTCGCGCCAGAAGTAGATCAGCAGTCCGACCGCGCTGCCGACGTGCAGCATCACGACGAAGGCAAGCCAGGGAGACTCGGGCTGGGACTGCCAGGCGACGATGTTGTGCCAGCCGAACAGGGTCGGAAACAGAACCGTATGCCCGAGGCTCGACACCGGAAAGAGCTCGGTCGCCCCCTGGAGCACGCCGAGAACGATCGCCTGAAAGGTGCTGATCAGGTTGTGGGTCGCTGCCAGCGCAAGCACGACGCGAGACGGTACCTGTCTTTAGGTTTGGCAGGCCAGGTGACCCGCCTGCACCGCGAACTGCTCCGCCTCCGAGAGCTCGTGGCGGGTCCCGGCCGCCGTGTCGGGAAACGAGATCGTCCCGTCCTGCAGCTTGAGCGTGTAGCTGAACACGCTGCCGCGACTCGCCGCGACGGCGAGCCTGGCTTTCGCGTCCTTGTCGAGGTCGGTCGCCAGCGCGCGCGCCTGGATCAGCAGGTGGTCCGACAGCGGCTTGGCCTTCCCGGAGTTGCAGCGGATCGTCCCTCCGTCGCTGACCAGCAGCGCGAGCGGCTTACCTTGGCCCGAGCGGGTGAGCAGGAACAGGTCGGGTGAGCGGACGGCCAAGCCACAGCCGGCGGGCACCGCGCCGCAGAGCAGAAGCACCGCGACGCTCGCCTTCCCGCCCGGCCTTGCGCCGCTCAGCCTCACCCGTGGCCCTCCACCACGATCGCAGCGCCTCCGCGCCGCGGATCTCCGCCACCGGAGAATCTGCCGGCACGGTCCCGCGCCACAGCTTGGACACCGCCGAAGAACAGGTTGGGCTCGCGAAAGCGGCCGATCGTGCGCCCGGCGCTCTGGAGCGCGCGCGTGTCGATCCCCGGCTCGGCGTACACGACTCCGTCTTCGAAGTGAACCCGCGGCGCCCGGACGGCAGCGCCGGCCTCCAGGCGATCGTCGATCGCGCGGATGATCGTCTGCAAGATCGCCGAGCGGATCCGGTTCGATCCGGCGCTTCCGAGCACCAGCTCTGGTTCGTTGCCCGCGCTGAGCACGATCGTGGGGGCCATCATGCTCGGCAGCCGCCGTCCCACCGGATGGCGATGAAAGCCCAGCGGGTTGAGATCCTGCTCGCCGAGCATGTTGTTCAGATGTACGCCGGTGCCGGGGACGATCACACCGGAGCAGGACCCGTTCGAGCAGGTGGCCGAGCACGCCCAGCCGTCGCGGTCGAGCACCGCCACATGGGTCGTCGAGCCCAGCCGACCGCGCTGCCCCTGCCCCGATGTTCGGCCCTCGCCCGACCCAGTCACGTCTGGCCCCGGTCCTTCTTGACCGCGGAGAAATTGCTCGACGAACCGCGGGTCGTCCAAGCCCACGAGGAACTCCGACGTGCGTTCGTTCTGCGTGCGCTCCATCACCGAGACGACCCGCTCGATCGGCGGCGGTCCCTCGAAATCGCCCAGCAGAGCCAGTGCGCGGGCGATCAGGATCCCGCCTGCGGACGGTGGCGGATTGGTGAACACCTCACGGCCCCGGTAGGACACGCGTACGGGCTCGCGGTCCAGGACCTCGTAGGACTCGAGGTCTGCCTCGGTCAGCATCCCGCCCCGCGCCATAACCCAGCCCGCGATCGCCGAGCCGATGTCCCCGGTGTAGAACGGTGCCGCGCCCTCCGCGCCGAGGCGTTCCAGAGCATCGGCGAGGTCAGGCTGCTCGAGCGTGTCGCCGGCTCGCAACAGATTGCCCTCGGGAGCGAACAGCGCGGAGGACGCGGGCGTGGCGGTGGCGATGTCGCCCAGGAGCTCGATCACGTAGGCCTGCTCGACACTCAACTCGACCCCATCGCGCGCGAGCGCGGCCGCCGGCCGAACCAGATCAGCTAACGGGATGCGCCCGAACCGTGCCGCCGCTGCACACAGACCCGCCGGCATCCCGTATACGCCGACGGACGCGACGCCGATGTTGAACACCTGGACTGCGTCCCCGAACGAGACGCTGATCGGCACCAGGTCGCCCCGCGACGCCGGATCGGCGCCTTCACCCGGAGTCTGGACGAAGAAGTCGAGCAGCGCCGGAGCCCGGCCAGGCGGGACCACCAACATATATCCACCGGCCCCCAACCCGGTCAGCAGCGGCTCGCAGGCAAACGAGGCGAGCATCGCCCCGAGCGCCCCGTCGACGGCGTTGCCGCCCGCGCGCAGAACGTCCGCTCCCACCCGGGCGCTCAGCGGATGGCCCGCAGCGATAACACCGAGCTGGGATCGAGACGGGATCAATGCTGCGCTGGGGGTCTAGAACCAAGCATGACAAGCCGGTCGCCCCCGCCGGCCAAGCCGGTGCTCAGCAAAGCGTGCTGCGCGCACGAGCGACGATGACGCCGCCATACGCCGGTCAACGGACTGTCAGCGCCGCGGGATGAATTCCGGCACGTCCAACTCCAGCGGCTCCGCCGTCTGGCGCCGCCCGCGGCTGACCCGCGGCTCGCCGATCGGCTCGCGCAGCGAACTGCGCCGTTCTGGGTCGGCGCGAGGAGCGAGGGCCAGACGATCGCGGACGGGGTCGCGCCCCGGTTCGCTGCCTCGGGCACGAAGACGATCGCGAACCGGATCGCGGTCAGGTACGCGTTCCCGACCCTGGTCACGCAAGTGGCCGCGACCCTGATCGCGATCACGCCGCCGAGGTCGCCCATCGCCGTAGCCCGTCGCCACCACCGTCACCCACACCTGGTCGGTGAGCTTCTCGTCGACCATCGCGCCGAAGATGATGTTCGCATCAGGGTGAGCGGCCTCCGCGACGGCCTTGGCGGACTCGTTGACCTCCCACAGCGAGAGATCGCGTCCGCCGGTGATCGAGAGCAGAATCGAGTGGGCGCCCTCCATGCTGGTCTCCAGCAACGGCGATGCGACAGCCTGCTCGGCGGCGTCGATCGCTCGTCGCTCGCCGCTGCCCATGCCGATTCCGAGCAGGGCGTTGCCGGCGTCAGACATGATCGTCCGCACATCCGCGAAGTCCAGGTTGATCAGCCCCGGCAACGTGACGAGGTCCGAAATCCCCTGAACTCCCTGGCGCAGCACGTCGTCGGCGACGCGGAAGGCTTCGACCATCGACGTGTTGCGATCAAGCACGGAGAGCAGCCGGTTGTTGGGCACGACGATCAGCGTGTCGACTTCCTCGGCGAGCGCGGCGATCCCCACCTCCGCCTGCTCACGGCGACGCGAGCCCTCGAATTGGAATGGCCGCGTGACGATTCCGACGGTCAGCGCGCCGAGCTCACGGGCAATCTGGGCGACGATCGGCGCGGCGCCGGTGCCCGTGCCGCCGCCGGCCCCGGCCGCGATGAAGACCATGTCAGAACCACGGAGCAGCGCCTTCACGCGATCGTATTCCTCGCGGGCGGCTTGGCGGCCGAGCTCTGGATTGGAGCCCGACCCGAGTCCGCGCGTGATCGCGTCCCCGATGTGGAGCGTCTCGTGCGCGGCGGACTGCTGCAGCGACTGCAGGTCGGTGTTGATGGCGAGGAACTCGACGCCCTCGATCTCGGCCTCGACCATGCGATTGACGGCATTCACACCCGCACCGCCAACGCCGACCACGCGCAGCACCGGAGTGCCGAGCACCCGAGGAAGCGCGAAGCCGTCGGCGCTGCGATCCGGACGCGCATAGACGTCCTCCACGGGGTCCGGGGCAAGGACGACGGGCTCCGGCTCCGAGGGCTGCCCGGGCCGATCGAGCAGGTTGATCGGGATGTCCGCCGAGAAGGCGTTGCGCAACCGCTCCTGCGGCGATGGAATGCTCGTTGGTTCAGGCTCGGACGCGTCGGCGTGCGACGGACGGCTGGTCAGCGCGTCGCGGTCCGGACCTCCCCGCGCGCCCCGATCCTCCCCGTCGAGATCGAGCCCACCGCGATCCTCCGCTCCGCGGTCGACGCGATCGCGCCCACCGCGATCCTCCGCGCCACGATCGCGCGCGGGGCGATCCTCCGCGCCACGATCGCGCCCACCGCGATCCTCGGCTCCCCTCGCGAGCGTGCCGCGATCCTCGCCCGCGCGCTCCACCCGATCGGGGGTCGGAGCGGGCTGGCTCACCTCGAGCTCCTGCGCGGAGTCCGCCTCGCGCTCAGCTCCCGAATCGGGGCTGGGAACCGAGGTGTCCTCGGTCGTCTTGCGGAACAGGGCCGCAAGCGGCCCTTCACGCATGCTCGCGCGCTTACCGGTTGGCATTTGCAAGGACCTCCTTCGCGAGCTGCCTGTAGGCGTGTGCGGCCAGACCATCGGGATCGTACTTCAGTACGGACATCCCCTTCACCGGGGCCTCCGCAAAACGAACGGTCTTGCGAATCCGCGACGCGAACACGCGATCCCCAAAGTTCTCCTCCAGCATCTCGATGGCCTCCTTGGCGTGAAGCGTCCGGGTGTCGACCAGCGTCGGCAGGATCCCCTCGATCTCGATGTTGGGGTTCAGGTTCTCCCGGATCATCGCGAGGGTGTTCTGGAGCTGAGCCAGGCCGCGCATCGACAGATATTCGCACTGCACGGGGACGATCACCTTGTGCGCCGCCGCGAGGGCGTTGATCGTCAGCAGCCCGAGGCTGGGCGGCGTGTCGATGAACACGAAGTCATAGTCCTCGAGAACTTTCGCCAGTGCCTTCTCCAATGAGCGTTCACGACCGATCATCGTCGACATCGCGATCTCGGCGCCCGCGAGGTCGATCGAGGCACAGGCGACGTCGACTTCGCGCTTGTGGATCACCTCGCGAATCGGGATGTGGTGCACGAGCACGTCGTACATCGACGTCGCGAGCGAGTCAGGATCGATTCCCTGCGACATCGTGAGGTTGCTCTGGGGGTCCATGTCACAGCACAGCACGCGGTGGCCCTCCTCCGCGAACGCCACGGCGAGGTTGAGCGTGGTCGTAGTCTTGGCGACGCCGCCCTTCTGGTTGGCGAACGCGATCACCTTGCATGCGGGCGGCACGGTTGACTCCGATGGGTCGGGATAACTCATACGCGCCTGTATTCGCAGGCCACCGCGGAAATCCTCCGCGCGACTTCGATCCCCGTCCTGAGCTTGCGGCTCGGAGCCGAGTATTTTCCCGCCCGTGCCTGGCCTGCTCGATCACCGTCTGATCTTCGTAACCGGCAAGGGCGGCGTCGGCAAGTCGACGATCGCGCTCGCGCTCGGGCTGCTCAGCGCCCGCCGCGGTGTGCGCACGATCGTCGCCGAGCTCTCAAGCCAGCAGCGAGCTCAACAGACGTTCGAGCGCGAGTCCGAGCCCTTCCGGGAGGTCGAGCTCACGCCCGGCTTGTTCACGATCTCGATCGATCCGCAGCACGCGATGGAGGAGTATCTGCGGGTCAAGACCGGCCACCTCGGCCAGGCACTCGGCGCGAGCAGGCTGTTCGGGGCCTTCACGATGGCAACCCCCGGGATGCGCGAGCTGCTGAGCGTAGGGAAGATCTGGGAGCTCGCGCAACTGGAGCGGCGGACCCGGGGGGCGGTACCCTATGGGCTGGTCATCGTCGACGCTCCCGCGAGCGGGCACGGGGTTGGCATCCTGCGCACACCACGTACGTTTGCCGAGATCGCGCGTGTGGGCCCGATTGCCCACCAGGGGCGCACGATCGCGGCCACGATCGCGGACCGTGACTTCACCGGCGTGGTCGCGGTCGCCACCGCAGAGGAGATGCCGGTCAACGAGACCCTATCGCTGCGCGACGCACTCGCACGAGAGGAGCTCGCGCTCGACGCGGTGATCGTCAACGCGCTGTATCCCTCGCGCTTTGGCGAGCAAGAGATCGCCGAGCTCGAAAGATCTCTGCGCCGGGCTGAGTCCCCGCTGACCAGCACCGCGCTCAGAGCGGCGCTGTCAGAGCACGCGCGCATGGCCGCGCAGCGTGAGCAGCAGCAGCGACTGGGCGAGCTCCTGGCCACGCCGCTGGTCGAACTGCCCTACCTGTTCGCCAAATCGATTGGTCCGGCGGAGCTCGAGTCGCTGGCGGACGCGCTCCAAGCGGGGCTGGCCGGACTTGTCCAGACCGCTCCCGCCGCGGCTGCGGTCGGAGAGCCAGCAGCCGCGGACGGTCTCATCCCGTGAGCGTCGCAGAGCTGCTCGCGGGCAAGCGCGTGTGTGTCTGCGGCGGTTCGGGCGGGGTCGGAAAGACCACCACCTCCGCCGCGATGGCGCTCGGCATGGCCGCTCGCGGGGCCAAGGTTGCCCTCGTGACGATCGACCCGGCCAGGCGGCTCGCCAACGCGCTCGGCCTAGCGGAGCTGGAGAATGCGCCTCGGCGGATCGAGCCCGAGCGCCTCGCTTCCGGAGGCTTGGAGATCGAGGGCGAGTTGTGGGCGATGATGCTCGACCCCAAACGGACATTCGACGAATTGATCGAGCGGATCGCGCCCAACCCGGCCCGCGCCCAGGCGATCAAGGCCAACCGCGTCTACCGTGAGCTGTCGACCGCCGTATCCGGCTCTCAGGAGTTCACCGCGATCGCCAAGCTGTATGAGCTCGAGCTCGACGGGGACTTCGATCTGCTCGTGCTTGACACGCCGCCGTCGCGCAACGCCCTTGACTTTCTCGATGCGCCGGGAAGGTTGACCTCCTTCCTGGAAGGCAGCGCGCTGAAGGCGTTCGTGCGCCCGACCGGTTTCGGGATGCGGGTGCTCGGACGGGGCGCGATGCCACTGCTGGGCGCGCTGCGCCGGATAACCGGCGTCGACCTGCTCGCCGACCTCTCGGCGTTCTTCGGGCTGCTCGGCGACATGACCGAGGATTTCAGCCATCGCGCGGCCGAGGTGGAAAAGATGCTCAAGGCCCCCACCACCGCGTTCGTGCTGGTCAGCACCGCGGAGCACGGACCGATCGAGGAGGCGATCTGGTTCCGACGCACGCTCGAACAGGGCGGCTTCCCGTTTGCCGGCATCGTGGTAAATCGCGTCCACCACGACATGCTCGGCGCGGGCGAACCGGACGATGTAGCCGCCGCGCTCGAGCACGATCTCGGCTCGGAGCTGGCCGCGCGCGTGGCGGCGAACCTGCACGACTACCACGTGCTAGCGCGACGGGACGACCGTACTATCGCCCGGCTCACGACCGAGCTCGGCGACCGGCCGGTGCTGCTCGTCCCCTACCTCGACGACGATGTCCACGACGTCGATGGACTGTTGCGGATGCACCGCTACCTGTTCGCCTCCGACGCGGAGCACCGGCGGCTGATCGCGGACGTGGTGGCATGACCGAAGGGCTCGTCTCCGTACCAGTCCGGACGGAAGGCTGGGCACGCCCGGCGCCGACGCCTCCCACTCCTCCCCGCCTGGGAAAGGTAGGCGAGTGCGGTGCGACGATCGGGCCAGCCAACGAGCATAGTGTCGAGATGGACTCGCTCGTTATGGCCCACTACCCGACCGCGGCGCTGCTGACCGTCGATACCCAGCTCGACACGCTCGCTGGCCAGCCGCTCGAGATCCCTGGGACCTCGGATGTGGTGCCCAACATCGCGATGCTGTGCCAAGCCTTCAGGGAAGTAGAACGACCGATCGTGCACCTCGTGCGCCTCTACCGCGGGGACGGCAGCAACGCCGAGCCGCTGCGGCGAGCTCTGGTCAGCGGTCCCGTTCCAGTGCTGCGGCCCGGTAGCCCAGGCCGACTTCTCGCACCCGGCCTCACGCCGGACGACGCCGGCGATCTCGATGACGAGCTGCTGCTCTCTGGTGGGGCCCAGGCTCTCGGTCAAACCGAGGTCGTCATGTACAAGCCGCGTTGGGGCGCCTTCTTTGAGACGAGCCTTGACCAGCACCTACGGTCGGCCGGCGTCGACACAGTTGTCGTCGCCGGTTGCAACTTTCCGAACTGTCCCCGCACCTCCATATACGAGGCGAGCGAGCGTGACTACCGAGTCGTCCTGGTCGACGACGCGGTCTCAGGCCTGTACGACGTGGGCCGCGGCGAAATGCAGAACATCGGCGTGGCTGTGCTGTCCACCCTTGCGGTGCTCTCCGAAATCCAGCAGGTTGCCGGCACCGCCACGGCTTAACCGGCCTGCGGGGTCCCAGCCGATCCGTTTTCGGGGAGGCTTGGTACGGGTCTCGAACGTATGGGGGACCCGACGACGAGATCCTGGACGATTCCTAGCCGTGCTCGCTATCGTGTGGGTCACTTGTACGTAGACGATCCTGGAGCGAACGATGGAGACCCACGGGATCAGAGAGCTGCAGCGTCGTCCGAGCGAGATCGTCGACGAGCTTGAGCGCTCGCGTCGGCCCGCGCTGGTTCGTTGGGTCAGGACCCTCAGCACACTGACATGATTGGCGGCGGCGCCCGTCCCGGTGGCGGATCCTTGGGTTCTAGCGGTGGTCGCAACACCCACTGGCGAGGAGTTGGTAGCCCGGTGCCATGAGCGCCTGGAGGTCCGGCTGGTGGAGCACAGCGGCGTGCCCTACACCGACTACGCCCGACACGCCCGACAGCTGCTGCCCCGCTACCAGCGGCTCCTCGTTTCCGGCGACTCGCGCGGCGCCTTCGCGCGCTTCGTCCAGCAGTCCGGCCACGCACCCGGTCCCGTCGTACGACCCCGATGAGAAAGCACCCGACGCCGCCGGCGCACACGTGCTCCGATTCCTCCAAGTCCCATGATCCCGTCTGGTAGAGCTTCGACACTTCCCACTACTGGATTCCCTCCGCGGCGAGGGCTGTCCCCTCGTTGGGTTCTCGTTCGTTGTGTGGACGACAAGCACGCTCGACGAGGAGGACGATATGAAGTACGCCCTGTTGATCTACGAAGCTTCCGGCGCCTACGACGGCTTGAGCGACGAGCAGCGCAGCCAGGTGTCCGGCGACTACATCGCCATCACGACAGACGACCGCGTCGTGGGCGGCGCGCAGCTGCAGCCGATCGAGTCGGCGACGACCGTGCGGGTGCAAGACGGGCGGACCCTGACGACGGACGGCCCGTTCGCCGAGACCAAGGAGGTGTTTGGCGGCTATTACCTGCTCGAGGCCGACGATCTCGACGCGGCACTGGAGGTCGCGGCGCGGATCCCCGCGGCGCGAATGGGCGGCTCGGTCGAGATCCGCGCGGTGGTGGAGCCGTCGCGCTGATCGAGCGGGTCTTCCAACCAAGGAGATCGCCGGCCAGATCGCCGAGGGCCGCGCCACGCTGGACCGGGCGCTCGCGCTGCACGGCCGCGGCGCCTACGTCGTGGATGCGGCGATCGCGTCGCTGCAGGCCGCCGAGCGGCTCGACTGGCCGCAGATCGCCGCGTTGTATGGCGAACTCGTCTGTCCCCCGGGCGGCCGCCCGTTCGTCGTATCGACGACGACCCTTCAAAAGGAGGTAAGCGATGCCACCCGACGCAACCACCCGCCCGCAGCGCACACCAGACAACCAGCAGGCCTCGACGTCGCTACCTCTTCACGTGGTGCTGTGAGCGGAGGGCTTCGCGTGCTAGCCGCGTCAGGCCTCCGGCTCCTCCGCAGGTTCACCGGCTGGCTCGGCCTCCAGGAGGACTCGCGCCGGACCTGAAGGCGCCCACGTCTCCCACGCCAGCAGCGCCTCCGCCCAGCCGGGCTTGGCGAGGACCTCGATCGCCTCGGGCCGCTGAGCGTCGAGTCCGGCCAGCAGTCTCACCTGCCCCTCGTGCAGCAGCTCCCACACCGACTGCTCGGCGACCGCGAGGCGGTCGCTCACGCGCCAGGAGGGATGACGCTCACCGGCGAGCCGCGCCACGTGGTCAACGGCGAGACGACCATCGGCGCAGCGAGCGGTGATCTTCTGCTTGAGCTCGTGCACTCCTTCGCGCCCGGGCTGATCCCGAGCCCGGAGCGCATCCTGCGCTTCCTCGATTACCCGAGCGGTCACCTCGGTCCCGCCCCGGGTCGCGTTCGCCCACCCGCGCCCCATCCCGATCTCATCCGGTCTCAGCCGCGCGCCCTCGTAGATCTCCAGCCGCGCTCGCTCCGGTGCCCACCGCCGGTCCTGGCACTCGACGGCCTGACCCGCTACCCAGGCGGCGAGGATCGTGTCCTCGAGCTCTTCTCGGGTGAGGTTGAAGACGCGCGCGACGTGGGGGAATTGACGCAGCTCGATGTGAAACACGCCAGTTAGGGTCGCACGCCACGGAACGAAGCCGGTCTGTTTACGCTTTGAGATCCCCGAGGCGATCGCGCTTCATGACCGCTCGGTGCCTTTCTCGGAGCGGAAGCGCTCCCTCGCCTCGTCGATCGTCAGCAGCGCCTGCTCGCGGTCGGCCCAGCCCCTGACCTCGGACTCCCGGCCGGGGTCAAGGTCCTTGTAGACCGAGAAGAAGTGGGTGATCTCGCGCCGTAGCTGGTCGGGCAGATCATCGACCTGCTCAAAGTGATTCCAACCCGGGTCACCACACGGAACGCAGACCACCGTGTCGTCGGTCCCCTCTTCGTCGTCCATCTTGAACATGCCGATCGGCTTGACCAGCACGATGCAGCCGGGGAAGGTGGGCTCCGAGACGCAGACGAGTGCGTCCAGCTCATCCCCGTCGAGCGCGAGCGTCCGAGGGAAGTAGCCGTAATCGGTGGGGTAGACAACCGACGCCGAGATGAAGCGGTCGAACCTGATCCCACCGTACTCGGGGTCGTACTCGTACTTGTTGCGGCTACCCTTGGGGATCTCGACGATGCAGACGAGCGGCTCGGGGCTCACGTATCGGTGCTCACGGATCGCTGCACTGCGTCGACGGCGCGCTTGGTTCCCGCCAGCGACGCCCCGGTGGACTGGCGATAGACCTTCATCGCCGGAAGCCTGCGGCGCTCGGCGAGCAATCGCCGGACCTCATCGGGCACGGCGGGCGCGGCGCCGTCCTCGAGCTCCTCGACGCTCACGCCCAGCCGCTGCGCCAGGTAGGCGACCTGCGTCTCCAGTGCAGCGAGACGGTCGGCGGTGAGCGCCGACGGATTGAGGACGTTGCGGAGCTTGTCGGATCCGGATCGAGCTGGCAAGGACATCGTGTACCTCCAATCGCCGGGGGAGTGTTCGACTCGGTGCTACCCGTCCCTCGGACTCCAGGAACTCGAACCATATGCGCCAGATTGCAGAACGAGCGGGCGTGAAGCCCGCTCGACCCTGCAGATCGCGCTCCCCCTGACTTCATACGAGCCCCAGGACTTAATGTTGAGCCTGGTGGCAAAACACTCCCGGCCCCTAGTAGGACCAAGTGAGGAGCGGCCTAGAAGCAGGGTAGCGCGACTCATGCTCCGGCGGGTGGAGCCGTACGCGGCCCGCGACCTCGACACCGTCTAGGTGCTCCCCGGTGCGACGTAGCGCCATGACGCGCGCGCGCCACGCCTGCGCGAGGCCATGGGCGGCGCACGCGCTTCACGCTGGGGCCACCGCCATCTCGGCGAGCAGCTCATCGGCGACCGAGGTCAGGTCCGCGCGCAGGTGGCCGCAGATCACATCCCTGAGCAACGACCGGAGATGCTCCGCCAGCTCGTCGACGAGCGCATCGACCCTCAGCTGTGCGGGCGCGAGGCCGGTGACCACGGCGCGCTCGAGCGAGATCGCGTGCGCGGTTCGCTCCGCCAGCGCCGCCTGATCGGACGGCTTGGCGCAGATCACGGCCAGCCGCTGAGCCAGGCGTCCGCTGCTCGGACCTTCGGGCTCGAGCAGCGCTCGGAGCGCGAGCAGGTAGTCGGTCAGGGCCTCGAACGGGGCCAGCCGCTCGCACCCCATCTCGAAACGAGCGAACGCCCACGCCAACTCGCCGGAGCCGGATGACTCGTACCCCGAGCCGCTGCATGCCTCGGGCGCGGCCCGGGTGTGCGAGGCCAGAGGCCGAGCGCCGGACGACTTGCGCGCCGGCCAATCCAGCGAGGCCGGAAGCTGAGCGCGCGGCGAGTGCGAGCGCAGGTACGAGGGCGCGCGTCGCGAAACGAGGTTGCAGAATGCCCGCAGCTCGTCCTCCTGGGCCGCGGAGATCAAGGTGAGCAGCCGCGGGCGGCCGCTGCCGCTAAACGCCACCGGGCGCCAGCTGCCACCGTCCATCCGCGTCCACGCGACCGGGCCGATCGCGTACCCACCCCGCTCGAACAGCCGCAGCGCACTCAGCAGGCGCCTGAAGCGAGCTCTCGCCACCGGCACCAACGGGCGCGTCGATCGCTCCTGGGCGACCGACAGCACCGCCAGCACGTTGGGCTCGCCGGTGACCCACCCCTCCGGGCCGTGGGGACCCCAGACGGCTTCGGTGGGGGCATCGCTCAGCGTGTCGCCCCGCACGAGCGAAAGGCCGTCCCCCAGCGCCAGCTCGTTGGTCTTGGGGTCGAGCGCAACCCCCAGCAGAGGCGCGATCACGGTCGTCATGCAGGACCCCCCGTATAACGCCCGCTCCAGCTCGTCGTAGGCCGCCTCGAAGCGATCGCGGTCAAATCCGAACTCGCTGCGCTCGGCGAACACCACGGCGAGGAAGCAGCGCAGCGCGGCGTCGGCGCGCTCCCGCGGCGCGTCGGGCACCCTGGCCTCGCCGCGCGTCCGCAGGTAGGTTTCGACGCTGTCCAGAGTAGTCAAGGCTGATGCCGCCGGCGCGTAGGTCGCGAGCGCCGCGAGCAGTCCGAGGCGCTCGCGGATGAACGCGCCGGTCAGCGGCCGGTAGCAGTAGAGCGAAACGCGATCGCCAGGCTCTTCGATCACCTCGAACGGGACCTCGGCGCCGCGCGCTGTCTCGATCGACAGCTGGCCGGCCGAGTCGGCGGTGAACGCCTCGAGGATCGCGTGAAGCGTGCCGTTGCGCACGTTCGCCGATTTCGCGCTCATAGCGTTCGATCCTGCCGGCGAACCGGTGCTTGCATCAATCGCCCCGAGGGCCAGACGGCCGACGCTGGACGGGTTCAGTCAGCCGCGGGTTGCCCGGAGTCCGTCGAGTCGGAGGGCTCACGCTCGATTTCGGCCAGGTGGGCCACGTTCTCAGCGTCGCTCTGCTGCCCGCTGTATCGGCTCGCGAACCAGGCATCGAGAATCTCAGCCAGGCCAGCCTCCGAGACCAGACGCAAGCTCAGCGCCAGGACGTTCGCGTCGTTCCAGAGGCGGGCGCCCTGCGCGGTCTGGGCGTCGGCGCACAGCGCGGCGCGGATCCCCGGCACCTTGTTGGCGGCGATCGACGCGCCGGTTCCGGTCCAGCAGGCGACGACGGCCTGCTCGGCGCGTCCCTCAGCGACATCCCGGGCCGCGGTCTCGCTCGCCCAGGCCCAGTCAGCGCGTTCGGACTGCACGTAGGCACCGTGCAGAACCGGCTCATGCCCCCGGCGGCGAAGCTCCTCGGGCAGCGCCAGCGCGACGCCGGTCAGCTCATCCGCCGCAAGGGCGATCAGCATCGGCCCGATCAGGCCGCGACAACTGCCGGCTCGCGCTCGTGGCGCGGCGTCGCCGGACAATCCTCCGCGCGCGAGGCGCTCAGCCACTCAAGCCCGTAGGCGCGCATGTCGTCGATCAGCGGCAGCAGCGCAGCACCCTTGACGCTCAGCGCGTACTCGACCCGGGGCGGAACCTCGGGATAGGTGTGCCGCTCAACGATCCCCTCCTGTTCGAGCGCTCGTAAGCGCAACGACAGCGTGCGAGGACTGATTCCGCGCAGCGAACGCTCCAACTCGCAGAAGCGTGAGCGACCGTCGGCGAGATCCCGGATCACCAGCAGCGTCCACTTGCCGCACACGATCTCGGCTGTGCGACACACCGGACAGGTGTCGTTCGAGGCCATCGCACAACGACTGTAGCACAATACTTTACGAACTGAAGCGCCGTATCGGCGCGAACGGGGGCGACCGGCGCCCCCCCCTCGGAGCGGCTTCCGGCGTCCTGGGTCGGCGGGAGCCGCCCGGCCTACGCCACGTCGCGCAGCTTCTGCGCCTCGGCCAGCGACTGCAGCTTCTTCAGCGACTGGTTCTCGATCTGGCGGATCCGCTCACGGGTGACATTGAAGGTCCGCCCGACCTCGTCGAGCGTCCGGGGATGCTCCCCGCCAAGCCCGTAGCGCAGCTCGAGCACCCGGCGCTCGCGGTAGCTCAAATTCTCGAGCGCCTCACGCAGCGCCTCCTTGGTCAGGATCTCCGCGGCCCGTTCGTAGGGCGACTCGGCCCGCTCATCGGCGATGAACTGGCCGAACTCGGATTCCTCTTCATCGCCGACCGGCTTCTCGAGCGATACCGGAGCCTGGGCCGAGCGCTTGATCGACTCGACCTCGTCGGGCTCGATCCCCGTCACCTCGGCGATCTCCTCGGCCGTCGGCTCACGGCCGAGCTCGGTGACGAGCTTTCGCTCCGCGCGACCGATCTTGTTGAGTTTCTCGACGACATGCACCGGGATCCGGATCGTGCGGGCCTTGTCCGCCAGCGCGCGGGCGATCGCCTGGCGGATCCACCAAGTCGCGTAAGTGGAGAACTTGAAGCCCTTGCGGTAATCGAATTTCTCCGCCGCGCGCACCAGACCGAGCGTCCCCTCCTGGATCAGGTCCAGAAACGGCAGCCCCTGGTTGCGGTAGTTCTTGGCGATCGAGACCACGAGGCGAAGGTTGGACTCGACCATTTTCTGCTTGGCATCGAGATCTCCACGTTCGATCCGCTTGGCGAGATCGACCTCCTCCTGAGCGGTCAGCAGGCGCACCTTCCCGATGTCCTTCAGGAACAGCTGAAGGGAGTCAGTCGTCATGTCCGGCTTCAGGTCGAGCGCGGTCTTGGGCTTGCGCCGGGCGCGCTTGTCTGGCGCGCGCTCGACTTCGGCCGCCGAGATCGCCGGATCGACCTCCTCCACGAGCTCGATCTCCGCTCGCTCCAGGAAGCCGTGCAGCTCTTCGACGTCGGCCTCGTCCAGATCGAGCTCGGCGACCGCGCCAGTGATCTCGGCATAGGTGAGCACGCCAAGCTGCTGGCCGCGATTCATCAGGCCCTTGATCTCTTCGAGCTCCTGCAGTTCAGCTACTGACATCTCGTTCCGATCCAATTCGATCTGGGCTGGTTCTCCGTCGTGTCCGCCGGCCGATAGCCGATGAACCAAGCGCGGTGCCCGAAGGGCGCAAGCCCGCAACTCAACACTACGCTATGAGTATAGCCGCAATTTTGTGGACTCAAACGGTCGAGGCGGGCCGCGGCCCTGTCCGGGCTGGGCCACGACCCAGCGCCGTGACGCCCCGCCCTGATCGGCGCGCGGTTGACTGTGCCGCGACCCGATGACGCGACCGTCTCAACCCGGCGCCGCGCCAGCGGGGCTCATATTCACAACAGATACGCAGAACCGCCCGCGCAGTTTCACAACCGCTTCTCGATCGGTCACGGATTACGTATACTGCCCAGCTTCCAGGCCGAGCGGTTGTCCGTCTGCGGACGACCGGCGGGGGAACCACTTGCGGCCGCAGGGGCCGCAGGGGCGAATCGGTCCACTCCCGGACCGTAGCGCTCACCAGCGCGAGCCCGTCAGCTCACCCCGTAGGCATACCGCAGGAGGACTGACCGCCAATCGTGAGCCGCCATGTCATCGCTTTTCTGGCTGTCCTGCTCCTGATGAGCGCGCTCGCGCTGCCGTCGGCCGGGCTCGCGGCTACGGGAGGCGCGGGAGTCGGCGCCCCACGGTCCGGCGCTAGGTTCAGCGTCCCTGGTGTCAGCGTCCAGCCCGGCGAGGAGACCGTGACCGCCAGCGGCGACGGGATCGCGGTCGCAGCACGCGCCTCGGCCCTGTTGCGCGGGCGGTTGCAGTTCACCGGCACGGTGCCACGGTCGAGCGCGGGCGATTCGATCGAGATCGAGCGACTGGGCCGGCAGACCGGCGGGGTGTGGGCGCCCACGGTCCACACCACAGCGCGCGCGGGCGGCTCGTTCGTAGCCGTCTGGCAGACCAACCACATCGGCCGTTTCGCGATCAGAGCCGTGATCGAGCGCCGCCGGCGTGCGGCTTCCGCCTCCCCGCGGCCCCGCACCTCCCCGAGCCTCAGCGTGACCGTGTACCGATCCGCGATCGCCACGCAGTACGGCCCCGGCTTCTACGGCCAGACGACGGCCTGCGGACAGGTGCTGCGGCGGAACACGATCGGAGTCGCAAACCGTACGCTGCCCTGCGGCACGCCGGTCGCGATCTACTACCAGGGACAGACGATCGTCGTCCCGGTGATCGACCGCGGCCCATACGCGAACCACGCCGACTGGGATCTGACCGAAGCCACCGGCAAGCTGCTGGCGATGGACGGAACCGCCACGATCGGTGCCGTTTCACTGGCGCCGGGTGCCGTTTCACCGGCGCAGGGCCACCAGAGCCGCTGAGGAGCCGCGGGCGGGGACCGGGGCGGCCCGGTGCCGGGGCGACTGGCGGGGGACAATGTGGCCGATGGGCTGCACCCTGGCCACCAAACTGATCACGGTCTCGCATGCGCGCGAGATCGTGCGCAGCGCCGCGCAGACGCTGGGCGAGGAGCGAATACCGGTCGCGCAGGCGCTTGATCGCGTGCTCGCGCGCGACGTGCTCGCCGCCGGCGACGCTCCGCCGTTTTCGTGCTCGGCGATGGACGGCTACGCCGTCATCCCCGGGCGGGGCGGGCGGGACATGAGCGTGGTCGGGGAATCCCGCGCGGGAGCACCATCGCAGCACCGGGTGGCCGACGGCGAGGCGATCCGGATCTCCACCGGCGCGGCGGTCCCCGCCGGGGCGACGTCGGTCGTCCGCCAGGAGGACGTCGAGGAGCGCGGCTCGGGAACTGTCACACATATTCACACCACGTCAGACGTGGAGCCGGGGGCAAACGTCAGAGCGGCGGCCGAGGATCTACGCCGCGGGACGATGGTTCTGGCGGCGGGGACCGTCCTCGGACCGGCTGAGCTTGGCGCCGCGGTCACCGCGGGGGCTGGATACGTCCTCACCGTGCGCCGGCCGGTGGTTGCCGTGATGTGCACCGGCGATGAGCTCCGAGCTCCCGGAGAGGCACTCGGGCGGGGCGAGATCCACGACTGCAATGCCGTCATGCTTTCGGCGCTGGTGCGGCGATCGGGAGCGACCGTCGCCCAGGCCGCTCGCCTGCGCGATGATCGCCCCAGCACCGAGGCGGCCCTCTCGTCGGCGCTCGCACGGATCGACGTGCTGATCGTCTCCGGTGGAGTATCGGTCGGTCGCCACGACCATGTCAGGGCGGCGCTGGCCGCGCTCGGGGTGCGCGCGCTGTTCTCGGGGGTGGCCCTTCAGCCGGGCAAGCCGACCTTCTTTGGCGAGCGAGACGGCAAGCTGATATTCGGGCTTCCCGGCAACCCGGTCTCGGCCTTCGTCACGTTCTCGCTGTTCGCTTCACCGGCGCTGGCCGCGCTACGCGGCGCGAAGATCGAAGCGATGCCCCAGACCCGCGCCCGCCTCGCCGTCGCGGTTGCGCGCAAGCCCGGCCGTGAGCAGGCGCTGCGCGTACGCCTCGAGGCGCGGGGCTCCGCGCTCGTCGCGCACCCCAACGGTCCCCAGGGCTCGCATCTGGTCTCCGCGCTGCTGGGAGCCAACGCGCTCGCCCTGATCCCCCCCGGAGACGGGGTGCTCGAGGCGGGATCGACGATCGGCCTTGAGCCACTGCCGGGCTGAGCTCTGCCGATGATCGCGATCCTCGTGCTGGTGACCTGCGCGCTGCTCGCCTCTCGCCGACGGCGACGCAGCCGCCGACCGGCGCACGCGGTGATCGTCTCGCCGCGCAAGTCGACGGTGATCGCGCAGGACGGCGGCGTGCGCTCGGTGCAGTCGGTACAGCTCACGCTGGCCGAGCCCGACCTCGCGCGGCTATGTAACGCGGCCAGCCTCGAGAACCTGGGGCGAACGTACTGGCGCTTTCTCTCCCGGATGACCGTCGGACTGATCCGCGTCGTCTACGGGCACAACGAACGCTCGGTGGTGCTGCTCGGCCGCCCGCTGACGCTGCTGCGCTTTGAAGCCCCCGAATACATACTCGAGCCCGGGCACGGCAGCATCTGCTGGCGGATCCGCGACGGCCTGCTCGTCGCTCGCGGCGGGCGTGGCCGCGGCTACCTGGCGATCGACGTCAGGCGCTCGGACACGGACGCGGCGAGCCCGTTCCGGCTAGAGGACCGGGCGACGCTCCAGATCGAGGTCGAAGTCGCCAACTTCTATCCTGCGCTCGCGGTGGGCTTCAGCACGCCCTTCTACGAGGCGACGCAGTCATCGATCCACGTGCTGGTCACCCACGCATTCCTGCGCTCACTCGCCAAGCTCGATCTGGCCAAGTCCAGAGTGGGACGATTCGCGCTGCACCGACCGTAGTGACCCTGCGGACAGGGGCGATTCGCGCTGCGTCGACCGTCGTGACCCTGCGGACTGGGACGATTCGCGCTGGGTCGACCGTCGTGACCCCCTCGACGGTGGCGACCTTATCTGCGGACCTTATCTGCCGGCCGCGAACGAGTCAGCCGTAGTGAACGCCGGTCACCTCGCGCATCTTGGCGCGGTCGTGGGTGGCACGGATCCGCCGCACGGTGCCCGATCGCGAGCGCATCACCAGTGACTCGGTGCTCGCTCCCCGCTCACCCTGGTAGCGCACTCCCTGAAGGACGTCGCCGTCGGTGACGCCGGTGGCCGAGAAGAACACATCCTCCCCGGCGACCAGCTGATCGGGACCGAGGACCTGTTCGAGGTCGTAGTCCGCATCGAGCGCAGCGCGGCGCTCGTCGTCGCTGCGCGGCCACAGGCGCCCGAGCAGCTGACCTCCGGTGCACTTGATCGCCGCCGCCGAGATGACGCCCTCAGGTGTGCCGCCGATCCCCCAGAGCAGATCGACCGGAGCATTCTCGCTGACGGCGAGCAGCGCCGCCGACACGTCCCCGTCGACGATCAGCCTGACCCGGGCCCCCGCCTCACGGACCTCACGCATCGCGTCGTGGTGACGCGGCCGGTCGAGCATCATCACCATCACGTCGCGGATGTCGGTCCCCTTTCGCTGCGCGATCAACTTGAGCGTCTCGGCCAGGGGGCGGTCGAGATCGAGCAGGTCGGCGATCTCGGTCCCTCCGACCATCTTCTCCATGTAGAAGCAAGGCCCGGGGTCGAACATCGTCCCGCGCTCGGCGAGCGCGATCACGGCAATCGCGCTCGGCATGCCGAAGGCAGTCAGGCGCGTCCCCTCAAGCGGATCGACGGCGATGTCGACCCGCGGCGGGCTCCCATCTCCGATCTGCTCGCCGTTGTACAGCATCGGCGCCTCGTCCTTCTCCCCCTCGCCGATCACCACCACCCCATCCATCGAGACCGACTCGAGCACGTGGCGCATCGCGTCGACCGCCGCCTTGTCGGCGCCCTCCTTGTCGCCGCGGCCCACCATCCGCGCCGCGGCGAGCGCGGCCGCCTCCGTCACCCGCACGAGCTCGAGGGCGAGATTGCGGTCCGGTCGCGGAGTGCCCGGCTGCGCCTTGGAGTGCATCGCGGCTCGGAGCCTAGCCGGTTTTTGCCCAGCACGGAGGCAGGATCGCGCGGCCAGGGGCGAGACGAGACGGGATCGCGCGGCGGGGCGGGAGACGAGACGGGATGACGCGGCGGGCGCACAGAAAAGCCGGGATCGCGCGGCGGGGCCGAGACGAGGCGGGGTCGCGCGGCGGGACCGAGAATCGCTGACGCGCGCCAGAACGGTAGCTTCGAGCGCGATGGACTTCCGCCGGCTGATCCCCGACACGAGCACCGTCGATGAGCTCGAACTGCTGGCGGGCCTCGCGCTGGCCGGCGAAGCGCGCGATGCGCGTCCGTACACGATCGCCAACTTCGTCACGACGATCGACGGGCGCGCGACGTTTCGTGGTCGCTCGGGTCCACTCGGAGACGACGGTGACCACGCGATCTTCCATGGTCTGCGAGAACACGTGGACGCGGTCCTGGCGGGCACCGGGACGCTGGCGATCGAGCGCTACGGGCGGCTGCTGGGCAAGCCCGAGCGCCGACGACGACGGGTGCAGCGCGGCGCCACCGCCGAGCCGCTGGCCTGCGTGGTGACCCGCAGCGGCGAGATTCCGACCGGCATTCCCCTGTTCGGAGAGCCAGAAGCGCGGATCGTGGTGTTCTCGCCGGTGGCGCTCGACACGTCCGCGTGGGCCGCCGAGGTCACGGTGGTCGGCGTGGATCCGGGGGAGCTGACGCTGACCACGGTGCTACAGCGCCTGCGCCAGGACTACGGCGTCAGCACGCTCCTGTGCGAGGGCGGACCGACCCTGTTCGGGGTGCTGCTCGGAGAGGGGCTCGTCGATGAGCTATTCCTGACGCTCGCGCCAAAGCTCGCCGGCGGGGGGAATGGACCAACGATCGCGAGCGCACCCGCGCTCGCCGAGCTCCACCAACTCGAGCTGAAGTGGCTGCTCGAGCGCGACGGTTCGCTGTATCTGCGCTACCGGCTGTAATCGTCGTGAGTTCTGAAGGAGTTCTCAGGAACTTCACTGCTTCCGAATAGACTCGCACTATGAGCGGTCGAAAGTGGCTCCGATAAACGCTCCGAGCGCGGCCCCGGCAGCGCTGAACGCGACCGACCTTGTCGAGGCGCTCGACGAGGCCAGGGAGCGCACGCTGGCGCTCGTGGACTCGCTGCGAGACGACGATCTCGAGCGGGTGCACTCGCCGCTGATGAGTCCCCTGGTGTGGGATCTGGCCCACATCGCGGCGTTTGAGGACCTGTGGCTCGTGCACCGATTCGGCGGACGCCCACTGCTCCGGGCGGAGCTCGCGGACCTCTACGACGCGTTCGAGACCCCGCGTACGCAGCGCAGTCAGCTTCCGTTGCTGGGGCCGGGCGCCGCACGGGAGTACCTGCAGGAGGTGCGTGAACGCGCGCTCACGGTAGTCGGCGAGCTGGGCGTCAAGGACGGAACCCTGCACGAGATGGTGCTGCGCCACGAGTACCAGCACAACGAGACGATGCTGCAGACGCTCCAGCTCGCGCGCCTGGCGCACTATGACCCGGCGTGGGGAAGTCCCACCCCGGACACCCCGACGCCCGGCGCGACGGGCCTGGAGTTGATCGAGGTCCCAGCCGGGGAATGCACGATCGGCGCTGCCCCGACCGGCTTTGCCTACGACAATGAGCGCCCGGTGCACCGGACCGACGTCCGCGGTTACCTGATCGGAGCCACGCCGATCACGAATGCCACCTACCTGACCTTCGTCGAGGGCGGCGGGTACGAGCGGCGGGAATGGTGGTCTGAGGAGGGGTGGGCATGGAAGGAGCAGTACGACATCACGAGGCCACTCGGCTGGTCGGCGGACCTTACGGTCGAGTGGCGCCTGCGGGCGCTCGCGCCGCTTGACCCTCAGCGGCCCGTCGTCCACGTGTCCTGGTTCGAGGCCGACGCCTTCGCCCGCGCGCACGGGGTGCGCCTTCCCACCGAGATCGAGTGGGAGAAGGCGGCGACCTGGGATCAGCAGATCGAGAGCGCCCGTCCCTATCCCTGGGGCGAGGATCCGCCCGTTGCCGGCATCCACGCCAACGTCGACCATCGGGGATGCGGACCGGCTCCGGCCGGCGCCCACCCGGCGGGAGCCTCCCCGTATGGCTGCCTCGGAATGATCGGCGACGTGTGGGAGTGGACCGCGAGTGAGTTCGCCGGATATCCGGGGTTCTCGCCCCACCCCTACCGGGAGTACTCCGAGGTGTTCTTCGGTCCCGAGCACAGGGTCCTGCGCGGAGGCTCCTGGGCGACCCGCGCGCGTGCCGTGACCGCGGCGTTGCGCAACTGGGATTACCCGCAGCGACGCCAGATCTTCGCCGGCATCCGGATCGCGGACGGCCTAGCGCGATGAAATCGATCCCCGACGGCGAGGAGATCACGATCGCGCCCGACCGGGGGGAGATCACGATCGCGGCCGATAGCGAGGAGATCACGATCGAGTCGTGGATCTCCGAAGCGGAGGAGCGCTGCTTGGCCAACGACGTGCTCGACGGCCTCACCAAGCCGTTCAAGGAGCTGCCACCCAAGCACTTCTACGACACCCGCGGGTCGGAGCTGTTCGAGCGAATCTGTGAGCTGCCCGCCTACTATCCCACCCGGACCGAGAAGCAGATCCTCGCGCAACGCGCGGAGGAGATCGTCGGGAGTATCCGTGCCGGCGAGCTGCTCGAGCTGGGCTCCGGCGCGAGCGATAAGGCCCGGATCCTGCTCGACGCGATGGCCGCCGCGGGGACGCTGCGCCGCTACGTTCCGTTCGACGTCTCGGCGAGCACCGTGCAGGACGCAGCGACGACGCTCGTGCAGGAGTACGCGGGCCTCGTCGTCCACGGGGTGATCGGCGACTTTGAGCGCCACCTGGAACGAGTGCCGGAGTCAGGCGGGGTACCCCGGCTCGTCGCCCTGCTGGGCGGCACGATCGGCAACTTCCCCCCCGGCACCCGGCGTACGCTGCTGCGCAAGATCGGCGCCCTGCTCGGCCCCGATGATCGGCTGCTGCTCGGCACCGACCTGGTCAAGGATCCCGCGGTGATCGAGGCCGCCTACGACGATCCCGACGGCATCACCGGCGAGTTCAACCGCAACGTGCTGCACGTCATCAACCGGGAGCTCGGCGCCGACTTCCCGGCCGAGAACTTCGATCACGTGGCGTTCTTCGACCGCAGGCACGAGTGGCTGGAGATGCGACTGCGCGCCCGCGTCCCGTGCAGCGTGCTGGTGGCGGATCTCGGGCTGCGGGTCGAGTTCGCCGCTGGCGAGGACCTCCGAACCGAGCTCAGCGCAAAGTTCACGCGCGAGCGACTCGAGGACGACCTCGAGGCGGCCGGGCTGACGCTGGCCCAGTGGTATCCCGACGAGCACGAGCTGTTCGCGCTCTCGTTGGCGGCACGGCGGTAGCGGTCCGCGGCCGGTCGTCCGGCTCAGCTCAGCCGCTGCACCAGCATCGCCTGACCCATCCCGCCGGCGACGCACATCGACTCGATCCCGTAGGTGCCGTCGAGGGTGCGCAGGCCGTTCAGCAGCGTCGTCATGATCCGGGCGCCGGTCATCCCGAAGGGGTGGCCGAGGGCGATCGCGCCGCCGAACGGGTTGAGCTTCTCCTCGGGGATCTCGAGCTCGTCCCGGCACGGCACGATCTGGGCGGCGAACGCCTCGTTGATCTCGACGATGTCGATGTCCTCGATCCGCATCCCCGTGGCCTTGAGCAGCGCCTGGATCGCGGGAATCGGGCCGAGCCCCATCAGCTCGGGGCGGATTGCGGCGACCGTCGAGGCGATGATCCGCGCCCGCGGCGTACAGCCGAGCTGCGCCGCCCTCTCCGCTGACATCACGAGCACGGCGGCGGCGCCGTCGTTGAGCGGGCAGGCGTTGCCGGCCGTGACCGTGCCATCGGGCTTGAACACGGGCTTCAGCTGCGCGAGCCCCTCGATCGTCGTCCCCGACCGCGGACCGTCGTCGCGGTTTAGCACCGTCTCGGGCACGTCGATCTCGTTGCCCTGCTTGTCGAGGTCGCGGTGCGCGGGCACCGTGACGGGGACGATCTCATCGTCGAAGTGACCGCAGTCGCGCGAGCGCGCGGCGCGGTCCTGGGAGATCACGGCCCATTCATCCTGCTGGGAACGGGTCACGTGGCAGCGCTGCGCAACGTTCTCGGCGGTGAGTCCCATCGGGATGTAGACGTCGTAGAGGGAGCCTTCGGACCCGTCCAGCACAGGGCTCTTCGCCTCCTCCATGATCCCGGCGCCAAGCGCGGCGCGGGACAGGGACTCGACCCCCGCGGCGATGTACTGGTCCCCCTCGCCCGCCTTGATCGCGTGGGCAGCCATCCGGATCGTCATCAGCGACGAGGCGCAGAAGCGATTGACCGTGCATCCGGGGACATGGTGGTCAAGGCCGGCGAGCAGCGCGGCGTTGCGCCCGACGTTGTATCCCTGTTCGCCGATCCCCGAGGCGGCGCCCATCAGCACGTCCACCGTCTGGGAGAAATCGACCTCCGGGTTTCGCGCGATCAGAGCCCGGATCGGGGTCGCGGCGAGCTCGTCCGCGCGGACGGTCTTCAGCGAGCCCTTGAACGCGCGTCCGATCGGGGTGCGGATGGCGTCGACGATCACAGCTTCTGGCATCGGTGGCGTCCTCCTCGTGCTTCCGGCATCGGTGGCGTCCTCTTCGACGGGTTGGAGCCGGGATCCTAACCCTCACTTCCGACCGGCGATCCCGGAGAGGCGGTGGTGCGGCCACGACCACGACCCCAAACCCGCCCGCGAAGCGGCCCATAAGTAGTTCACAACCCCAGCCCGCGCACGCCCTCCTCGTCCCAGCCCAGGTGATGGGCGAGCTCGTGGCGTACGGTTCGCGTCACCTGCGCCTTGAGCAGCTCAGGGTCGTGGCCGAAGTCGCGCAGCAGCGTGTCGCGGAAGATCAGGATCCGGTCGTGGAAGAAGTCCCGCGCGACCGTGTCGCCCTCGTAGAGTCCGTACGCGCGGCGCCGTCGACCGCCCTCGGAGACGACGACCGCGACGTGCTCAAGCGCGCGGTGGAACTCCAGCGGGAGGTCGTCGATCGCCGCGCGCACGAGCGCCCGGAAGTGCTCCTCGTCGTGGGGGTCCAGCAGATCGTCGTCATCGTCGTCGTTCTCCTCGGGGGCGCCCTCGTACTCCTCGGAGTCTCCCCATGAGTCGTGGGCCGCCAGCTGCTCGGCCCGCTGGACCAGCGCCTCGAAGTCCTCCTCTGACTCGGGGTCGCGCCACCCCGCGATCCGGATCATCGTCAGCAGCACCGCACCGCCGACGATCACCACACCGGCTCCGAACACGGCGAGCCCCTGCAACAGGCGAACCAGAAAGGAGGTGCTGAAGCCCGCCAGCAGGCTCGCGGCGCCGAGGCCGACGGTCAGCGCTGCTAGCGCCGATAGCAGGATCCGGCGCAGGGTCGGGGCCGACCTGGGCACGCGCCTACCCGCGACTCCGGCGGAGGGTCGGGGCCAACCTGGGCACGCGCCTACCCGCGACTCCGGCGCCAGGTCGGGGCCGATCCGAGCACACGCCTACCTGAGCGTGCGGGCGATCACGAGTCGCTGGATCTCGTTCGTGCCCTCGTAGATCTGGGTGATCTTGGCGTCACGCAGCATGCGTTCGACCGGGTACTCCTTGACGTAGCCGTAGCCACCAAGGACCTGCACCGCCTCGACCGTGACCGCCATTGCGACGTCCGAGCAGAACAGCTTCGCCATCGCGGAATACTTGCCGACGTCGGAATCGCCACGGTCTACCTTGGCGCACGCCTGGTAGAGCAGCTCCCGTCCCGCGGCGCACTTAGTCTCCATGTCCGCGAGCTTGAACTGAATCGCCTGGAAGGAGTTGATCGGCTTGCCGAACTGCCTGCGCTCGCGCGCGTAGGCCACCGCGTAGTCGGTCGCTCCCTGAGCGATCCCGAGCGCTTGGGCGGCGACCCCGAGGCGCGAGCGGTCGAGCGTCGCCATCGCCACCCTGAAGCCCTCGCCCACCTCACCGATCACGTTCCGAATCGGAACTCGTACGCCGTCGAAGATCGGCTGGCCAGTCGGCGAGCCCCGGATCCCGAGCTTGCGCTCGAGCTTGCCGATGCTGAACCCGGGGCGGTCCGCCTCCACGACGAACGCGGTGATCCCGTGCGCGTGTCCCGCGTCACGATCGGTGACCGCGAACACGATGTAGAAGTCCGCGACGGCGAGGTTGGTGATCCAATTCTTGCTGCCGTCGATCACCCATTCATCGCCGTCCCTGACGGCACGGGTGAGCATTCCCCCGGGGTCCGAGCCCGCCTCGGGCTCCGAGAGCGCGAACGCCGGGGAGAGCTCTCCGCTGGCGCAACGCGGTAGCAGGCGCTGCTTGAGCTCATCGCTGCCGAACATCCTGATCGGGAGCGTTCCCAACTCCTGGACCATCAGGATCAGTGCCGTAGACGCACACGCCTTGGCGATCTCCTCGACCGCGATGTTGAGCATCAGCGTGCCGGTGCCGGTGCCTTCGTGCTCGGTCTCGAACGGCAGCCCGAGGATGTCCTGCTCGGAGAGCAGCTCGCGCAGGTCATGGGGGTACTCCGCGCGCTCGTCGATCTCGGCCGCCCGCGGCGCGATTCGCTCCTGCGCGATCCGGCGGATCGTGTCGCGCAGGTCGAGGTGCTCCTGCGGAATCGTGTACAGCTCGGCCAGCGCGGACATCTCGCGCGGGATGCTACCCGCGTCTACCCGCGTCGGGGGCTGGGGCCCGGGTTCGGGGGATGGCTACAGCCCGGTCGGGTGGCGCTCGACGTATCCCGCGCTCGATGCGGGCTCGGCGGTCCAGCGCGAGCCGCCGGTCGCGCCCTGAGCGGCGGTGTCGAAGCGCAGTCCGGCGACGTACATATAGGTATGGCCGGCGTTGGCCCAGACCGTGATCCAGCTGCCTGCGCCGGGGCTCCCGTAGGACTCGAGCTCGCCGGAATCCTCGGGGGCCGAGATCAGGCCGGCTCCATGCAGCGCGTAGCTGACCGAGCCGGAGCAGTCATAGCCGGCATCGTTCCAGCTCCCGTGTCCACCGCCATAGATGTACGGCTTGAAGGCGATCCGATCGGCGGCGGCGATCACAGCCTTGATCACCGCCGGCGCGGTCGCCGTGCCGTCGGCGTTCAGGTGCGCCCGTGCGACCGGTCCACCGGTCTCCAGCGGGGCGAGCAGCACGTGCAGCGCGGCGAGCAACGTGGCGTCCACGACCCCGTCGGCCTTCAGCTTATGAGCGCGCTCGAACGCGATCACGCCCTGCTTTGTGAGCCGCCCGAACTGTCCGTCGGCGTTGGTGGGGAAGCCCGCGAGCGTAAGCGATTCCTGCAGCGCGAGCACCGCCTGACCGGACATCCCCTGGCGCAGCACGCGGCCGGTACTCGGCTTGGCCTTGGTCGCGGTGCTCCGCTTGGTCGCAGTGATCCTCGAGGCGGCACTGCGCTTGGTCGCCGTCGTCCTCGAGGCGTGTGAGTCCTTGACCGGGACTCGCGGAGAGGCGATGCGGCGTGGGGGGCGCTGCGGATCTGCGCGAGCGTGGCCCCACCGCTCGGGACGACCAGGTTCGTCGTGTCCTGGGAGCGCGAGCGCAAGACGCGACGCAGCTCACGCACGAACGACGCGTTCACGATCCCGTCGAGCTTCAGATGATATTGCCGCTCGAAGCGACGAACACTCGCCGCTGTGACCGCGTCAAACGTACCGACTACCGGCGTCCGAAAGCCGGACTGGGTGAGCGCCGTCTGCAGAGCTTTCACGTCAGGACCGCTCATGCCCGGCCTGAGGAGCCGCCCGCCGAGGGCCGCCGAACCGGCGAGCGCCACCGCGGCCAGAGCGAGCATGGCCATGAGGGCGGCCACCAGAGCCGTGAGGCCGGTAAGGACGGCCGAGCAACGGACGTCTCGAGCGCAGGATCGATGTCGCGGTCGTGCTTATGGACCCTCGGCAAAGGAGCTCGCGCCTCGACGTCGACGTGCGCGGAAATGCTGCTCCGCGGAGCTCGGCGCCCATGCCCGCTGCGCTGGTCTCACGCGGACATGCCCGCTACGCTCAGGTCGTGGACGCCGATTACACGCCGCGGCAGGTTGCCGAGCTGGTTGCGCGCGGTGAAATCCAGCTGGTCGACGTGCGCCAGCCGCACGAGCACGAGGCGGGAAGGATCGCCGGGGACGTGCATCTGGAGCTCGCGCAGCTGACAGCCCAAGCCCACACGATCGACGCCGGGCGGACGGTGGTCTTCTATTGCCGCAGCGGCGCTCGATCCGCGATGGCAACCAAGGCGTTCGGCGACGCCGGGTTCGACGCCCACAACATGTCCGGCGGACTGCTCGAGTGGCGGGCGGCGGGTCTACCGCTGGCACCGGCGGGCGGTTACGTCGCCGACCCATAAGCGCTGGAGCCAAGCCTCGCTTTCTTGACATGAACCCGTGGATGAAGCGAAACGAGGCCGACGCGCCAGCCGCTCGTCATGGCTTCCACTTGATCGAGCATCCCACCGGCTTGGTCTCGGGCAGGGATGGCTCCTCGCCGGCGAGGACCGCATCGAGCGCGTCGCGCAGCCAGGCCGCGCGCTGGCCTGGATCCTCGTAGTCGGGGTCCGGCGCGCCGCGGTAGCGCACTCGACGCTCGGGACCGAGGACGAAGATGTCCGGCGTCGTCTTCGCGCCGTACCCGCGTGCGACCTCCTGGGTTGAATCGTGGAGGTAGGGCATCGGCCAGTCCTCGGCGGCGACCCGCTTGCCCATCGCCTCATAGGAGTCCCGCGGGTAACGTTCGGAGTCGTTGGCGTTGATCGCGAGGAATTGGACGCCGCGATCGGCGTAGTCGCGGGCGGCCTGAGCGATCCGATCGTGCCAGGCGAGCGCATAGGGGCAGTGGTTGCACGTGAACACGATCACGGTCGCCGCGGCTTCGAGCCTTCCGCCCACCGTCCACGCCTCCCCGCTGGTGTCGAAGAGCGTGAGCTCGGGCGCCGTGTCTCCAACGCCAAGCGTCATCCGTTCCTCTCCGCGCGGACCAGTCCGTCCGAGTCGGCGCCCCCGTGCTCGGCGCCCGCGCGCCGCAGCGCGTCGCGCAGATCCTCGGGATCGGGCGTCGGCGACACCCTCCCGTCGCGGCGGTGGTAGACCCGGCAGGTCAGCGCGGAAGGCTCCCCATCCTTTAACGGCGCCGCGTCAGCGTGGCCGGCGCCCGCAACGTCGACACGATCGACGAGGATCGTCGGCGAGCCCGAGAAGCGCGCGGCGCGCGCGTCCCCATCGGTCGTGATCTCGGTGACCACAACCTCGGCCTCCATCCCGACGTCGGCGATCGCCTCCCGCAGCTCTTCCAGAGCGCGCTCAGCCGAGGGACAGCCCTCCCACCACAGCAGCTCGATCTCCGGCGTGCGCATTGCGCTTAGGGTAGCCGCGTGTCGGAAGGGTCGGGTCGCCAGGAGCCTCGTAGCCGACCGAGGAGTGGGAGCGCATCGCCGATGAGCGACGCGGGTGGGGAAGATCTCCAGTGACGCGGAGCGCTCCTTCCACCAGGGCTCCCGCTCGGAGCGTCAATTTGTGCCAAGACCTGCGGAGCGGCACGGCGTACGGTGAAGCACTCCGTCGAGGTGTAGCCCGACTGATGGGAGCGATGATGGCAGGCGAGCGTTTTTTGAGCTGGGTGTCAAGGATACCGAGCGCGGGCGGGTCTTCTACGAGGGCTGGTTCGGGTGGAAGTTCGAGACCGGGCCGTCGGGGCAAGGGTTCGTGGTGGCCTCGCCGAACGTGCCGGGCGGCATGCACGGGGGCGATCCGGGAGCAGCCCTCCGCGAGACTGCCGGCAACAAGATCAAGACCAGGGCCGGCTCGATCGCGGACTGGGCCGGTGCGGAGTCCTCGGCGGCTCCGGCCCCGGGCATCGACGTGAAGAGCTCACTGGGGGGCGGGGGGGTGTCGGTGTTGAGCATCATCGCGCTGATCGTTGGATTGCTCGGACTGGGTGCGGGAGGCTTCGCGCTCACCGCTGGCGGCGCGCGGGACGGCAAGCGGGCGAGGCCGCTCGCGTGAGCGGGCTGGGGCGACCCGTCGCCTGAGGCCATGCCGATCGACTTCACCATCGGGGCGGCGGGCGCCGCCCCGCCACCACTAAGCGACTCGGTCCGGGCGCGGCAAGCGCCTGGCAGCTCCTCACCGATCAGCGGGCAGACGTCAGGATCCCATCTCGCACCGGGCAGCCGCCAGCCGAGTCGGCCGTGGCCCCGTTGGTCAGGCCGTCCAGCTCACCGGATCGGTCAAGAAGTCCACACGCACACGCAGACGACGCCAACAGCACACGCAGACGACGCCAACAGCACACGCGGACGCCCACTCCGCGCGCGACTCCGGATCGGCGGATCCACGCGGCCAGCGCGAGCGCCGCCCGCCCGCCGCTCCCCTGCACGCGAACGGCAGGCGCCTCATCAGCGGCACAGCCAATGCATCGCCCACGCGAGCATAGTGGAGCAGAGCCTATCCCACCGCCGTTCAGCCCGCGCGGACCGGGGCGCCCCGGCTCTCCCGCGGCTGCGCTGCTCTTCGTCGCCGGGGCTTCTTGGCGTCCTCGTCGCCGAGCGTGCCGCCGAACAGGAGCAGGAGCAGCGATACGCCGCTTCCCATGCAGATCACGGCCGCGGCTCGCTCCACGAACGCCGGCACCGCCGCCAGCACGTACCCGTGCGTAAGGGTCGTGATCAGCAGCACGCCCTCCATCAGCCCCGCCGCCGCGATCACGGCCACCAGAAACAGTCCCGGGCCCTGACGCAACAGCCGTACCAGGCCCGCAATGAGGACCACGATGATCACTCCCAGCGTCACGGGCTGGCCTACGGCGACCGTCGGGCGTCCCTCGAGCACCTGGCCGGCGGCTCCGGCGGCGAGCGCGATCAGCGTCCCGGTGGCGAGCCCGCGGGCCAGACGCGTGTCGAGCTCGCGGCGGCGCAGCCGGCGCGCCGCCAGGACGCAGGCGATCACGACGGCGATCGGCCAGAACCAGACGATCGAGGGATCCGGGGCGTACGAAAGCCCGCCGGAGATCGACGTCAGGCGGCCGTCTACCCGTACGGGGATCTTCCACCGGCCGAGATACGCGGCGTCCGGCGCGCGAGCGGTCGCGGCCAGGGCGCCGAGACGGCCATCGGGCCACAGATACTCGTGTGCCGTGCTGGCCCGTTGCCACTGCGGCGTGGCATTCGAAGTCAGGTTCGGCGGCGGAGGCTGGGCCGGAACGAGATTCAGGTAATAGATCGCCGAGCGAACGTTGACCTGCACCCCCGAGCGCGAGAAGCGCAGGTAGGGCTCGCCGGAATAGCCGAGCACGACCACCGTCTCGCCGCTGCGCACCGCCAGCCAGAGCCGCAGATCGCCGTCGACGACCCGCGCCTGGAGTCCAGCCGGGACCTGGCTCACGCGGGCCAGAAAGCTCGACGCGATCGGCGCGACCGGACCGTGGGCGGCAGCCCGCCCGGGAAACGCGCCCACCACCGCCACGACGCAGAGCAGTGCGAGCACGACGCGCACGCACGCGCAGCTGTCCACGAGCCAGCGGGCGCCCGGGCCGGCACGGTGGCCTGCGGGCCGCATAGAATCGCTACCGGTCCATGGTGGAGGCGTCTTTCCCACTCCTGTAGCGCCGCAGCTCATCGCCCCGGTGAACTCTACGCATACCCGTCGTTTCCGCCCCCACGGTCGATGCGCGCGACGCTTGGCGGTGTGCGTGTCGATGATCGCGCTGGGTGGGGGATCGCACGCCGGGCTGGCGCGCGCCGACGGGGATCCCGCCAGCGACGTGCTCGTCGCTCAAGCGCTGTTCCTGCCGCAGGACGCCGGTCTTCCGCCCCAACAGCAGGCTCAACTTATTACGCTGCTGGCCACAGCGCGACAGCGCGGATACGAGCTCCGTGTCGCGGTGATCACCTCGCCCACCGATCTCGGCTCGGTCGGGGCGCTCTGGCACCAGCCCGGGCCCTACGCGCGGTTCCTCGGCCTCGAGCTCTCGCTCGCCTACCGGGGTCGTGTCCTAGTGCTGATGCCCGGCGGCCTCGGCCTGTCTGAGAACGGCCACTCGATCGCGGTCAGGGCGGCACTCGCCGGCATGCGCATACCCGCGGGTGGCAGCGGGCTCGGGGCGGCCACACTGAATGTCATTCGACGCCTGGCGGCGGCGTCTGGTGTCGCCTTGCCGATTCCGAACGCGAGCGCTACAGCGACGGCGGGCTCGATCGACGTCGTGCCATGGATCGTGTTCGTAGTCGGCCTCGCCCTGATCGGCGCCGCGTGGACGGCGAGCCTTAAAGCCAAGCCGCGTGGCCCATGGCGCCCGCACATCGGGTCGCGCCCGTCCCGGTGAGCCGAGCCGGGGTTTCAGCGAGGGTCCTCGCGATCGACGTTCCAGTAGCGGACCACCCGGGCACGGTAGCCCTCGGTCATCGGCGCTCAGCCCGGATCGGCGCTGGGACGCGCACGGCCGCCGCCCGCCCGGCAGCGGCCGCTCGTCGTGTGCTTAGGGCTAGAGCTTCTGAACGTTGATCGCCTTCGGCCCCTTGGGCCCGGCCTCCTCTTCGTAGGACACCTTGGTGCCCTCCGCGAGGGAGCGATAGCCGTCGGCATTGATGCTCGAGTGATGCACGAACAGGTCCCGGCTGCCTTCATCGGGAGTGATGAAACCGAACCCCTTCTCGTCGCTGAACCACTTGACCGTTCCGGTTGGCATTGTGGAGAACTCCTCCGTCGCTTGAAAGTGCTGCCACCGCGGAGGATGTCCTGCGACTACCCCGAGGCCTGCACCTGCTTCTCACCGCCCGACGCTTCGCAGACGGCCTTACGGCGCGGCAGGGTAGCACGGCCGCGGACGGCGCACCAGCAACTAGGTCATCCTTGTCCCGATGGACGATCCAATGCCGCTCGGGCGCCACGCGCAGCTTCCCCTGCGCGAAGTGCGGCTGCGCTCCTCCCGGTCCTCCGGCCCCGGCGGTCAGCACGCCAACGTGACCGACTCCCGGATCGAGGCCGTGTTCGATGTCCGCGCCTCGACCGCGCTCACCGAGGAGCAGAAGCTGCGGATCATCGCCCGCGTCGGCCCGCGGGTCGTGGCCGTCGCCCAGGACGCCCGCAGCCAGACTCGCAACCGCGAGCTGGCGCTCGAGCGGCTTCGCCGGCGCCTGAGCACCGCGCTGGCGGTGGCGCGCCCGCGGCGCACCACCAGACCGAGCCACGCGGCGGTCAGGCGCCGGCTGGAGGCCAAGCGCCGGCACGGCGAGCGCAAGCACGGACGCCGGCCACCGCCGACGCCGGACGACTGACCCGCCGGCCCACCGGACGCCCGGCTGCCATCCCTGACACGCCCCACCGGGTTGCCCACGAGGACCTAACCTGTGCCGCGTGCGGTGGCTTGTGGACGGGATGAACGTGATCGGCACGCGACCCGACGCCTGGTGGAAGGACCGCGATGGCGCGATGCTCCACCTGGTCAAGCTGCTCGAACGCTGGGCGGCCGAGAACGGTGAGGACGTGACCGTCGTGTTCGAGCGACCGCCGTCGCCCCCGATCCGCTCGTCGGTGATCGAGGTGGCCCACGCGCCCAAGCCGCGCCGAGATGCCGGCGATGACGAGATCATCCGGCGGCTTCGCTCCGAGCCCGCGCCGGGACTCGTGCGCGTGGTCACCTCCGACCGCTGGCTCTCCGAGCGCGCCTACGCGACCGGCGCCAGCGTGCTCGGAGCGCAGGCCTTCCGCGGCCAACTCGAGCAGGATTGAGAGCACCCGCAGATACACCCCGGGAGCCTCGCTTGCGACAATCCCGCGATGGCCGACGACCCACCCCGTCGCTCCGCCCCCCAGCGGGGCCGATCCACGCCTCCCGCCACGCCGGCGCCGGGTTGGAGGGTGACGCCCGCACCCGACGGCCGCAGCGGCCAGCGGCAAGTGTCCAAGCGCAACCGACCGAGCCCCCGCTGGCTGGTGGTCCTGCTCGTGCTGGGGTTCTTGGCGCTCAACCTGTGGATCTCAACCCAGGCGCTGGCACCCAACCCACGAGTCCGGATCCCCTACAGCCCGACCTTCCTGACCGAGGTGCGGGGGGCGAACGTGCACGAGATCTCCTCGCGGGCGAATGCGATCCAGGGCACCTTCAAGCAGGCGGTCAAATATCCGTCCGGGGACCGCACCGCCCGACCGACGATCAACTTCTCAACCCAGGTGCCGTCGTTCGCCGACAACGCGCAGCTGTCGATGCTGCTGCAGAGCAAGGGCGTAACGATCGACGCCCAGTCACCTGACACCGGACCGTCGTTCCTCACCAGCCTGATCTTCGGTTTCGGCCCGACGCTGCTGTTTCTCGTGCTGATCGTCTACGCCGTACGCCGCGCGGCGGCCGGCGGCGGGGCAGGCGGGCTGATGTCGTTCGGACGCTCGCGGGCGCGCCGTGTCGAGGCCGGTGAACAGCCCGTCACCTTCCAGGACGTCGCGGGCATCGACGAAGCGAAGGAACAGTTGACCGAGATCGTCGACTTCCTGAAGAATCCCGACAAGTATCTGCGACTCGGGGGCCGGATCCCCCGCGGCGTGCTGCTGAGCGGCGCCCCGGGGACGGGCAAGACGCTGCTGGCGCGCGCGGTCGCCGGTCAGGCCGGTGTCCCGTTCTTCCAGATGTCGGCGTCGGAGTTCGTCGAGATGATTGTCGGCGTCGGCGCCTCCCGCGTGCGGGATCTGTTCAAGCAGGCCAAGGAGGCCGCCCCCGCGATCATCTTCATCGACGAGCTCGACGCGATCGGGCGCTCGCGCTCCTCGGGCGGCCCCAACGTCTCCGGAGGCCACGACGAGCGCGAGCAGACGCTGAACCAGATCCTCACCGAGATGGACGGGTTCTCCCCCACCAGTGGCGTGATCGTGCTGGGCGCGACCAACCGGCCTGAGGTCCTCGACCAGGCGCTGCTGCGCCCGGGGCGCTTCGACCGCCGCGTCGCCGTCCAGCCGCCGGATCGCGCCGGACGGGAGGCGATCCTGCGCGTGCACACGCGCTCGGTTCCGCTCGCCCCCGAGGTGGATCTCGGCACGCTGGCCGCCGCGACGCCGGGAATGGTCGGCGCCGACCTCGCCAACGTCGTCAACGAAGCGGCGCTGCTGGCGGCCCGGCGCGAGCACGCCAAGGTGACCTCAGAGGACCTCTCAGATGCGCTGGAGCGGATCGTGCTCGGCGCCGAGCGCAAGGTGATGCTCAGCGAGGACGACCGGCGACGAACCGCCTACCACGAGGCGGGGCATGCGATCGTCGGAATGCTGACCCCGGGCGCGGACCCGGTTCGCAAGGTGTCGATCATTCCCCGCGGCCAAGCGCTCGGCGTCACCTTCTCCGCCCCCGACGCCGACCGCTTCAACTTCGACGAGCGCTACCTGATCGCCCAGATCAAGTTGGCCCTCGGAGGGCGTACGGCCGAGGAGCTCGTGTTCGGCGATCTCACCGCGGGCGCCGAGTCCGACATCCAGCAGCTCACGCGGATTGCGCGGCACATGGTCGGACGGTGGGGCATGAGCGCCGCGATCGGGCCGCTCGCGGTGCTTCCCGCCGAGGGAATGGGGCCCTGGCTGCCGGGCGCCTCGGAGACCTCCCAGGCGACGCAGCAGATCGTCGACGAGGAGGTGAGGCGAATCGTGGAGTCAGCCCACCTCGAGGTGCGCGCGCAGCTCGAGCGCCACCGCACGAGCCTCGACGCGCTCGCCGACGCGCTGCTCGAGCGCGAGACACTCGACGAGGCTGACGCATACGCCGCCGCGGGGCTGCCGCGCGACCAGCTGCCGGAGCCCGCGTCACCCGCCACGCCGCCGCGCGTCCCTGTGCCGGCGGCGCTACCCGTGGAGCGGGAGAGCGAGCCCTAACGGTTCATTGCGGTCGCGGTCCAGCGTTCGAACGCCGAGCGCGCGCACCCTGCTCCGCCGCCCCCGCGGGGGAGCCGCACGAGCGCATCGGTAATCCGTCAGTCGCCCAACCGAGTCATCCGTGCGAGTGCCTCGTGGCACTCGACCACGCGGCGTTTGACCGGATCGCTGTCGGGGCGATCGTGGACGAGGTCCCAGGTGCGGTCGGCGATGTCCCGTGCCGTCTCGGGCGTCGCGAGCTCCCACAGGCGGTTGACCAGCCGGAGCTCGAAGCTCTGGATCTGGTCGGCCGGATTGCCGGGCGGGATTTTCGGCAGCGGCTCGCCCGTCGCCTCCTTCCACATACCGGTGGCGATCAGCAAACGGTTTCGCAATTTGATCGGGTCCATCGCCGCCATCATCCTAGAAGTGGCGCGGCTACGTGGCGAGACGCGAATTCATCCCAATTCATCCGGCTACACGCGCGACGAAAAGCCACCCGACGCTCACGCCAGCGCCGGCAGCTGCTGCTCGACGCTCAGTAGCGGCGCGAGGAGATCTCCGTGCTCGCGTACGCGCGCGAGCACCTGCTCGGGCTCGAACGACAAGAGCTCGGGCTCTCGCTCCCTGCGGGCAGCCGTGACCTCCTCCCAGGTGACCGGGGTCGAGACGGTCGGCCGCTCGCGGGCGCGCACCGAGTAGACCGTGACCGTCGTCTTGTGCGCGTCGTTCTGGCTCCAGTCGACCAGCACCTTCCCCGGACGCAGCCGCTTGGTCATCCGAGACACGACGAGCTCGGGAAGCCGCTGCTCCAGCAGCTCCGCAACCCGGCGAGCAAACGGCTTGGTCTGCGCGTACTGGACCGAGCCACCTAGCGGTACGTACACCTGCAGTCCCTTTGATCCCGAGGTCTTGACGACGCTCTGGAGGCCCAGCGTCCCGAACAGCCCCCGCAGCACGAGCGCCACCTCGCAGCATTCGACGATCCCCGCGGGCGCCCCGGGATCGAGGTCGAACACCAGCATCGTCGGCCGGTCGGGCGCCCGCGCCAGTGACAGCGAGGTGTGCAGCTCGACATCCGCCAGGTTGGCCAACCAGATCAACGTGGGCCGGTCCTGCGCGAGCGTGTACCTGACCGCGCCGATCTCCGCGGTCTGAACCCAGTCCGGGCGGTGCGAGGGGGACTGCTTCTCGTAGAAGTACTGTGCCTGCACCCCATTGGGGTAGCGCTTGAGCGTCAGTGCCCGGTCGTGCAGGTGGGGCAGCACGACGGGGGCGACGCGAGCGTAGTAGGAGATCAGATCGCCCTTCGTGAAGCCCGCCTGCGGGAACAGGACCTTGTCCCAGTTGGATAGCTTCAGCCGCCGGCCGTCGGCGAGCACGGCCAGGCCCCCTCCGGGCGGGCGCTCGATCTCGTCGAACAGATCCTCGGGAGCGCCCTCGGCCGGCGGCGTAGCCGATCCCGGGTCGGCGTCAGCGGCGTCCTCGAGCACCAGCCCTGAGGCGTCGTTCTCGCGCGTCAGCCGTGAGCCGTCGTCCTCGCGCGTCAGCCGTGAGCCGTCGTCCTCGAGCACCACCTCACGCGGCGCCCGGTCCTCTCGCAGCCCCTTGAACGACGGCGCGCGCATCACCCGATCGGCTGTCCACTCGGTGAACTCGATCTCGGCCACCAGGCACGGCTCGGCGAACCCGGCATCGCGTGGCAGCTTCGGCGCCCCCGTGAACGGGCTCGACTCACGCCGGTACGGCGCGATTCGAGCCGAGAGATCCACTAGTGCCGCTTGGGTGAACCCAGTCCCGACCCGACCGGCGTATCGAAACGCGCCGTCCACGTAGTACCCCATCAGCAGCGCCCCGATCCGTCCCGCGCGACGCCCCTCGCCGGGCAGCCATCCCCCGATCACCAGCTCCTGACTGAGCGTGTGCTTGACCTTGATCCACGCGCCAGTCCGCCGTCCGGGCTCGTAGCGGGAGTCAAGGCGCTTGGCCACGATCCCCTCGAGCCCCTGCGCGCGGGTGGCTAGCAGCAGTCGAGCCCCCTCGGCTCGGTGCACGGCCGGAACGCGCCAGGCGGGTCCTTCCAAATCGAGCGACTCGAGCCGCTCCCGCCGCTCCGCATAGGGCCGCTCGAGCAGCGAGCACCCATCGAGGTGGAGCAGGTCGAAGATCGCATAGACCACCGGGGTGCTCGACGCGAGCCTTCGGATCGAGGCGGGTGAGCGCACGTGCATCCGGCGCTGGAGCCGCTCGAAGCTGGGGCGACCCGCGTCGTCGAACGCGATGATCTCGCCGTCGAGCACCGCCTCGCGCATGCCCAGCGCGCGCAGGAGTCCGCGCACCTCGGGGTAGGCATCGGTGATGTCGTTGAGGTTGCGGCTCTGCATTCGCAGACGGCCCGGCTGGGCGTAGGCGACCGCACGCACACCGTCCCATTTGACTTCGAAGGACCAGTTTCGCTCGGGGCGCGGAAGCTTCCCCGCCCGTGCCAGCATCGGCACCAGACGCTCGGGCATCGGCGCGCGGTCAGGATCGGCGGGCGGGTCCATCCGGTGGATCATCCAGTCGCTTCCGCCATCGTCCTGCCCAATCGGGAACAGTCCGTGGCGACCGTTCAGACGTTCGCCGTGAAAGCTGATCTCGACCTTGCGCTCATCCCACTTGTGCGATTCGAAGGTGCCCCGATCCCAGATCCTCATCGTCCCCGCGCCGTACTGACCCGGCGGGATCTCGCCTTCGAAGTCGAGATACTCGAGCGGATGGTCCTCGGTGCGCACGGCCAGCCGGTTCTGCGCCGGCTCAATCGGGATCCCGTTCGGGATCGCCCACGAGGCCAGCACGCCGTCGTGCTCCAGGCGCAGATCCCAGTGCAGCCGGGTCGCGTCGTGCTCCTGGACGACGAACCGGGGGGCGGAACGGGGGGGCGCCGCTGGCTCCGACGAGCCGTGGCCGCCGGGCTCACGCTCGGACAGACCGACGGGCTCAGGTGTGGGCTCTGGAGGACCGCCGGGCTCACGCTCGGATGGCCCGCCGCCAGGCTCGGGCGTGGCGGCGAAGTCGCGCTTGGAGCGGTAGCGATCCAGCTCGTCGGGAGTCTTGCTACGGGCGCGCGGCATCGGAGTAGATCAGCATATGCACGCTGATGGTTTGCGCGTGGCTGGCCCACGGTGTTTCAGATCGGACAGAACCGACGGTAGTGGCGGTGGCGGCCGTGTTGCTCGACCGTGATCAGGCCGCCGTCGAGCAGCCGCGAGAATTGGGGGTGGTCGTGACGGGGATCTCGCCTGACTGTTCGTGACGGGATCTCGGGATCTCGGGTTCTCAGCCCGCCCCTTCTTCACCAACTTTTACGTGCGCGCGCGATCATTCCGGCATGGCAGCGACAAGCGCGGTGACGCGGATCCTGGTGGTGGACGACGAGCCGGCCGTCAGGCGGGCGCTCGATCGTGCGCTGCGACTCGAGAGCTACGAGGTGGCGCTTGCGGCCGACGGCGAGGAGGCGCTCGACGCGCTCGCGAGCACACCCGCCGACGCGGTGATTCTCGATCTCGCGATGCCGCGGCTGGATGGCCTCGAAGTCTGCCGGCGAATGCGCCAGGCCGGAGACCGCACCCCGGTGCTGATGCTCACCGCGCTTGACGCGATCGATGACCGCGTCAGGGGACTCGACGCCGGCGCTGACGATTACCTCGTCAAGCCATTCGCGCTGCGGGAGCTGCAGGCGCGGCTACGGGCGCTGTTGCGCCGCACGAGCGACAGCGATGGCGACACCGAAGTGCTGCGCTACGCCGACCTCGTGCTCGACCCGCTCGCGCACGAGGTCCATCGCGGCGAGCGGCTCGTCGAGCTATCGCGAACCGAGTTCCTGCTGCTGGAGCTGTTCCTCAAGCACCCTCGCCAGGTGCTCACTCGCTCGACGATCTTCGAGCGCGTCTGGGGGTACGACTTCGGCCCGACGTCCAACGCGCTCGGCGTGTACATGGGCTACCTGCGACGAAAGACGGAGTCCGGCGGAGAGCCACGCCTGCTGCACACGATGCGGGGCGTCGGCTACGTCCTGCGGGACTGACGAGCGAACCGAGGAGGCCGCGGATGTCATTGCGCCGCAGACTCGCCCTCGGCGCGGCCACGGCGGTCGCGATTGCGATCCTGATCGCGGCGCTGGTCTGTTACCTGGTCGTCAGAGGCGAGCTGCGCGGACAGGTGGACGACGCGCTGGGAGCGCAGGCGACCGCCGTTCAGCGGGGCGACTTCCACGCCCTCGCCCAGCCGCTGCCGGGGATTCCCGCCAGCGCGGGCGGCCCCGCGCCGTACGTTCAGATCATCGGCGCGGACGGCACGCGCCAGGGCAACCTCGCGCTGCCGATCGATGCCCGCACCCACGCCATCGCCGGCGGGCGCCGAGGCTCGTTTCTCACCGACGCCCGTATCGGAGCGAGCCACCTGCGTGAGCTGGCGTTCCCGGTCTCGGTGTCGGTGGCGGGCCAGCTCGAGACGGCTGCCGTTCAGCTCGCCCGGCCACTGAACGGGGTGGACCGCATCCTCTCCAACCTGCGCTTGACGCTGATGCTGCTGTGCGCGGCGGGAATCGCGCTGGCGGCCGGGCTGGGGCGATTCGCGGCCCGTCGCGTACTCGCGCCACTGGCCGAGGTGACGCAGACCGCGCAGCACATCGGCGAGACCGACGATCTCTCGCGCCGGATCGTCGTCCGAGCGGACGACGAGGTCGGCCAGCTGTCCACACGCTTCAACGCGATGCTCGAGCGACTGGAAGGCTCTCGCGCCGCGCTCGACGAGTCGGTGCGGGCGCAGCGCCAGCTGGTGGCCGATGCCTCGCACGAGCTGCGCACCCCGGTCACCAGCCTGCGCACGAACATCGAGGTGCTGCTCGCGGGCGGCGCGCTGACCGAGGAGGACCGCCGCCGCCTGCTGGCCGACGTAGTCGAGCAGAGCGAGGAGCTTAGCGCGCTCGTCGGTGACCTGATCGAGCTCGCGCGCGGCGACGGGCCGACGGAGTCCGCTGAGGATGTCCAGCTGGACCGGATCGTCGCCGAGTCGGTTGCCCGGTCGCGCCGCAACGCCCCCGGCGTGCGGTTCGAGACGAGCTTTGCTCCGATCATCGTCGAGGGCGTTCCCGAGCGGTTGTCACACGCCGTTAACAACCTGCTCGAGAACGCGGCGCGACACTCTCCGCCGGGCGGGACGATCGAGGTCGCGGTGGACAGCTACGGCGTTTCCGTTCGCGACCACGGGACGGGGGTCGCGGAGGAGGATCTGCCGTACGTGTTCGACCGCTTCTTCCGCGGGGCCGACTCACGCGGACGCCAGGGCAGCGGACTCGGCCTCGCGATCGTGCAGCAGGTCGCCCAGCAGCACCGCGGGTCGGTGACCGCGTCCAACGCGCCCGACGGCGGCGCGATCTTCAGCCTGCGGCTGCCCGTGGTGGCAGCTGGGGAGGCGGACTCGACATCGGTCGAGGCGTCCGTGGGCGGATGAACCGGCCGGATCGTCAGGGCGCCCGTAGCCGGGCGATGCGAGCTTGCCTCGCGGTCTGAAAGCGCCGGCGAAGCAGCCACAGCAGAACCGCGAACACCGGCACCACGGGGAGCAGCAATAGCGCCCGATCGCGTGGACCGCCGAGCGCCGCCAGGCCGGCCTCGACCCCGACCGCCGGAATCGCCGCGAGCAGCATCGCGTGCGAGCGATAGCCCGAGAAGTGCTCCCGCGCGGTGACCTCGAGCACGCCGAGCGTGCAGACGATCACGCCGACGATCAGCGCCGCGCCGCCCCCTCGCAGCAGCCCCACCACGAACCCGACGCCACCGGCGAGGATCGCCAGCTCGGAGACCGGGAGCCCACCGAAGGGGCTGGCTGGACGCTCACCCTCGGTCCCGAGCGCGCCTGAGCCGCGGCGCCCCGGCCGTGCCGCGGCCTGCGCCCCCAGCGGAGCTCGCCCCGCCTGGCGCTGACGCCCGTCCCGCCCCGCCTTCCCGCGACGCTCAGCTCGCCGCTCACCGCCGGGAGAGGGTGCGGGCGGGGACGCCGCCACCGTGACGCGTCGCTGGCGTGAACGGCGCTTGCGTGAACGGCGCTTGGACTTCGGCCCGGCCACTGTGCGGTCAGGATAGAGGCGCCCGACCGAAAGACCACTACAGTCGGGCGATGAGCGTCCGCCGGCCGCTCGCGACGATCACTGTGGCGAGCCTGCTCGTGGCGGGCTGCGGGACGTCCCCGCGCGCTCGCCCGATCAAGCTTCCGGCCGACGAGGTTCCAGTGGCGATCGGGCGCGGCCCCGGATTCCGGTTGGCGGCGATCTCGAGCGCCGTGAAGCGCCGAACGCCGGTCGCCGGTCGCCGGACTGCGGTGTACTCACTCTGGCGCCAGCGTCTATGGCGTGCACCTCGAACTGTTCGCCCATCGCTTGGTCCTGCTCGTCCCGGCGGGGATCGGGATCGCCCCGCCGCAGCGCGCGAGCGGCGCCTACGTCCTGAGCGGCGCGTGCAACTACCCCGTCAGGACCTACGCGCCGACCGGGGTGATCGTGGTCAACGCCGGGTCGGTCCGGACGCTGGGGGCACTGTTCGCGGTGTGGGGGCAGCCGCTGGGAAGCGATCGGCTGGCGAGCTTCCATGGCCCGGTGCTGGCGTTCCTAGACGGACGGCCCTGGCGAGGCACGCCCCGGAAGATTCCGCTGCGCCGCCACGCCGAGATCGTGCTCGAGCTGGCCGGGGTGATCCCCCCGCACCCCGCGTACCGCTTCCAGCCGGGCCTCTGATCCTGGGAGCCCTGAGGTGGGGCAAGGCGGGCGAGGGTCGGCACCGGCGCGTACCATTGCTTCGATGGCCGGCCCGCTCCCCCCCGCGCGGCTCCGCGCGACGGCGGCCCTGCTCGCCACGACCGCGTTGGCGTGGATGTCCTTGGCGTCGCTGGCACCCGTCTGCACCGCGATTGCCGACGGCGATCCCGCGAGCGATGTGCTGCTGGGCGAGAACGTCTACTACCCTTTCGCTCCCGCCGTTTCCGCAGCGCTCCAGAAGACGCTGAACGACGATACCGCCGCCGCCAAGCGCGCTGGCCTACCGATCAAGGTCGCGCTGATTGACTCCCCGCCAGATCTCGGTGTGCTGACCAACCTGTTCGGCAAGCCCCAGCGCTACGCCGACTTTCTCGATCAGGAGATCAGCTTCAGGGTCGGGCAGCCGCTGCTGGTGGTGATGCCGGCGGGGTTCGGGGTGCAGGGGGTCAACCGCGCGGCCCGCATCGCTGCGGGATCGCTATCCCGACCGGCCGGCGGCCAGAGCGACGACCTAGCGTGGCGGCGATCGCCGCCGTGAGACGGATCGCGGCCACCTCGGGCCACCCGATCAGGAGCACACCGGGGGTCCCCGGCGCCGGGACGGGTGGGACCAGAGTGATCGTGGCCGCCCTCGCGCTCGCCGCGCTGGCGACGGCGGGGGCGCTGGTGGTCGTGGGCAGGCGCCGCCGGAAAGCGGGACGCTCAGCCCGTAAGCGCGGGACCAAGCTCTACGCGTGACTCGGCCCCGGCGGGGCTCGGGCCGACTTCACCCCGCGACTGCCCGGCGGGGCTCGGGCCAGCGACATTGAGATCCTGCTCCGCGGCTCCGCCATCGCGCTCTGGAGCGAAGCGGTATCCGACGCCGAAGTGCGTGTGGATGTAGCTCCACTCCGGCGAGGCGGTACGCAGCTTCTGGCGCAGCTTGCGCACGAAGACGTCCACCGAGCGGTCGCCGTGGGCCATCGCATAGCCCCACACCCGCTCGTAGATCTCTTCCCGTCGCAGCACCCGGTCGGACTGGGAGAGCAGCCGCAGGATCTCGAACTCCCGTGCGGTGAGCTCGAGGCTCGACTCGCGCACGTACCCCTGGTAGAGGTCTGGCCGAACCGTGATCTCGCCCGCCTCGGCGGCGTCCTCGAGCACGGGCATCTCACCCAGCCGATGCCGACGGATCGCGGCTTCGATTACGCAGATCAGCTCCTCGGCATGACACGGCTTGGTCATCCAGGCATCGACGCCGAGGCGCAGGCCACGCACGCGCTGCGCCACCGACGAGGGCCCGGTGCAGACGATCACGGCCAAGCCGGGTAGGCGGGCGCACACCCGCTCCAAGTACTCCCAGCTGCCCGGTCCGAGCACGGTGACGTCGAGCACCAGCGCGTTGAGACGCATCGCCACGAGCGCGTTGGCGGTCACCGCGCTCGACAGCGATCGGTGGTCCCACCCGCGCGCGGCGAGGCGATTGGACAGCACCTTCATGAACCCGGGATCGCGATCGATCACGGCAAGCCGCAGGCGGTTGCTCGAGCGCTGCGGTGAGACCCCAGTGAGCGCGTCGCTGGCCTCGAACGACATGGGCCGCACTGTAGTGCAGACATCGAGGCGCTAGGCGTCTCCGGCGGCTCAGGTCACAAGATCTTTACATGATCGCTCGGTAACGGGCTGGGGACCTGGCGACCTGGGGACCTGGGGCCCTTTCGCGAGCCTCCGCCAGCGGGGCCGGATCACACGATCACCCGACGGAGATCACAGGATCGCCCGACGGATTCCCCACTGGATCCCGGGTAGGACCGGAGGGCCCGGATCAGGCGTGGTTGTACGCTCGGGGTGTGCGGGTCCAGTCGCATCGACACACGCGCTGGCAGGATATGCCGCTGCGAGGAGCGCTGTTGGTGCCGTGCTGTGCGCTGGCCGTGCACCAGCTGCGTTACCACCTCGTGTTCGGCGCTCACGCCGACGTTGCGCTGACTCGCGATGGGCACGCCTACCTCGCCGGGCTCGAGCCGTTCGTGCTGCTGGCGGTGGCGTTCGCGGTCGGCGGGTTCGCCGGCCGGCTCGCCCGCGCGTGGCAAGTTGGAGCCGATTCGTCCCGCACCGACAGCCTGGTCCGGGTGTGGATCCTGTGCGCGCTGGTGCTGTGGGCGATCTACTGCGGGCAGGAGCTACTCGAGGGCGTCCTGGCCGGCGGCCATCCAACCGGGGTGGCCGGGATCGTCGGCCATGGAGGTTGGATTGCGGCACCGGTTGCGGTCGGGCTCGGCGGCGCGTTGGCGGTCGCGCTCAGGCTTGCCGACACGGCGATCGGACTGACGGCGCGGCGTTCACCGCCGCGCCGCACCGCGACGGGCACCGCCTCGGTGCAACCGACGCTGAGCGGCTCGGCGCGCGACGAGCGCGATTGGCGGCTCGGGCCTTACGCGGGCGCGGCGGCGGGACGCGCCCCGCCGCCCGCAGTCGCTCTCGGCTGAACTCAGCTGACCCCACCGCGCGCGCCCCCAGCGCGCGCCCTAAACACGATCGACGGGCGAGCTTCGGGACTCCGCGAGCCGGCGCGCCGATCGTGTCGTCCGTCCTCCCTCACCAATCGAACAGGCATGATTCAGAGCAGATATCCCCAGCCCCTTCTCGCGCTCGCGCTCGTCGGCGCGCTCGCCCTCGCCGGTTGCGGCTCCTCGGCCACAGGCGGCTCCACGGCCAAGTCCACCCCCGAGATCACCAGCCGCCAGGCCGGCGCGGGCTCACCCCCGCGCGCGACCCCCCCACCCGCAGTATCGGAGCTGCCCGCGGCGGAGCATCCAAACGCGAGCCAGTTTCCGCCCGCGCGCGGGCGGACGTTGAGGCAGTTGGCCGCGCTCGCGGGCTCGGGCGCGCAGTTCGGTGCCGCCACAGGCGTGTTCGTCCCCGGCGATCGCCGACTCGCGTTCGGTCTGAACACGGGCTCGGGGGCGTTCGTCTATGCCCCCACCGCGATCTACATCGCAGCCACCCCGGGCACGCCGGCGCGCGGCCCGTTTCTCGCCCCCGCAGACCCGCTGACCGTCGCCCCCCAGTATCGCAGCACACAGAACGCGGGCCCGGGCGGGATCCAGGCGATCTACGCGGCGGATGTCCCGGTGCCACGCCAGGGGACCTACACGGTGCTCGCGCTCACCCGCACGGCTCACGGGCTGATCGGATCGCCCGGACAGATCGCGGTCGCCGCCGCCTCGCCGATTCCCGACGTCGGCCAGCGTCCTCCGGCGATCGCGACCGACACCCCGGCGTCCGTCGGCGGTCACACCAGTCTGCTGAGCACCCGGGTGCCGCCCGAGGACATGCACGCCGTCTCGTTCAAGGATGTGCTCGGCAAGCGCCCGGTGGCGCTGTTGTTCTCCACCCCCCAGCTCTGCATGTCGAGGGTCTGCGGGCCGGTCACCGACATCGCCGCCGAGCTCGAGCACCAGTTCGCCGGAGGGGTCACTTTCATCCACGAGGAGATCTACGTGAACAACCAGCCCAACCAGGGCCTTCGCCCCCAGCTGAAGGCCTTCCACCTCCAGACCGAGCCTTGGTTGTTCACGGTCAATCGCCAGGGACGGATCGCGGCTCGGCTCGACGGCGCCTTCGGCGTCAACGCGTTCACCCAGGCGCTGCAGGCGGCGCTGCGATGACGCGGCGTCACCCCGGACCTGCAGGCGGCGCCGCGATGACGCGGCGTCACCGCGGACCCAACCGGCGCGATCCACGTCTGCACCAGCTCGACGCGCCCGTGCGCGCCCGTCACAGACGGCTCGCGTTCGGGACGCCGCTGCTCGCGCTCCTGCTGGCCGGCTGCGGCGCGAGCTCCGGCGGCGCGGTCAGCGTGCCGAAAATCGCCCCGGCGAGAACCTATGCGCTCACCGGCTTCACGCCCGCGGCGCCGATCGTCGCGGGCCGTCCGACGACGCTGTCGTTCACGATCCGGCAGCCTTCGGGCCAGCCGCTGGCCGCCTACAAGCAGTGCTGCGAGCCCCACGCGGGCGTCGATCTGATCATCGCGCGCAGCGACGACAGTCACGTCCAGTACGACGACAGCGACATCGCCGCCAGCGGCAAGGTCTCTCAGTCGGTCGTGTTCCCCGTGCCCGGACGCTACCGAATCGTGGTGGACGCCTATCCCAAGCAGGCCGGGCCGCAGTCGCCGTTTAACTTCCAGCTGTTCACCTGGGTCACGGTTCGGGGGGCCTATCACCCGCAGACGGTGCCCGCCTTCAACGCCACCCAGACCGTCGACGGATACCGCTTCCAGGTCCAGGGCCACCCGCAGCTCAAGGCGATCGAGGCGAACTTTCTCACCCTGCATGTGCTGGACCCTCACGGGCACAAGGTGGCCTTCACCTCGTGGCGCGGAGCCCTCGCCCATGCGATCTTCATCCACGAGGGCTCGCTCGACTACTTCCACACCCACGTCTGCAGTCCCGGCGCGACCTACTGCACCTCGGCGCTCGGCGCGACGAAGGTGACCGGGAGCTCCAGCGCCCCCGGCGAGCTGAAGGTCGGCGTTCTGCTGCCGGAGACCGGGACCTGGCGGATGTTCCTGCTGACCAACATGCACGGCCACGTCTTGACCGCTCCGTACACGCTCAAGGTGACGTGAGGCGGGTCCTTGTCGGGATGCTCACGGTCCGGCGGCGGGTCCTCGTCGCGGGGCTCGCCGCCGTCGCGGCTGCCTGTGTCGTCCCCGCCGCGGCATCCGCGCACGCCTATCTGATCAACACCGTCCCGGCGGCGAGCGGGATCCTCAACGGGCCACCGCGGAGCGTAGCGCTGACCTACGACGAGGCGGTCGAGCCGCGGTTCGCGATCATCTCCGTCACCAGCGCGACCGGCACGCAGGAGACGGCGGGTCCGGTGCGCCGTTCTCCGGCGAACCCTGACACGCTCCTGGTCGCGCTGCGTCCGATGCTCGGCGAGGGCTGGTACTTGATCTACTGGCGGGCGATCTCGGTCGACGGCCATCCAGTGCAGGGGTTCTACACCTACGCGGTCGGACCGAACGCGGGTCCGGCGCCACAATTCTCGGTCCCGAGCATCTCCGCGACGGCGGTCACGCCGCAGCTGCTGATCGCCCGCTGGGTGATGTTCATCGCCGTGATGGTCTCGATCGGACTGTTGACCATGCGGCTGGTGATCGCGCGCCCGATCCCAGGGCGCGGCCGCGGGGACCAATCGTCGCTGCACGCCGTGTCGGTGGCGTTCGTCATCGCCTCGGGGCTCGGGCTGATCGCAATTCCGGTGTACCTCGATTTCGCGACCGCGAACGACTCGTTGCGCTCGGTGTCCGATCTCGCGAGCCTGGTGCCGCTGTATCGAGTGACCGCCTTCGGCCGCGCCTACGTCGATCTGGAGCTGTGCTTTTGCGCTGTTCTGCGTTGCGGGGTGGATCTCGCTGTGGGTCGATCGCCCCGAGCGGGAGCGCCGGTCGGTGGCGGAGATCGCCGCGGGGACCGGCGCGCTGATCGCCGCTGCGGCGGTGCTGATGATTCCCGGTGCGGCTGGTCACGCCGCGCAAACCGCCCCCCCGCGGCGTCTCACTCGCGCTGGACGGGGTGCATCTGGTCGCCGGCTCGATGTGGCTCGGGGGTCTCGTCGGCCTGCTCGTGCTGTGGGTCAGCCTCGGCGCCGATCGCCGCGTTGGCGCGCTGAGTGCGGTGGTCCCCCGTTTCTCCCGTCTCGCTCTGGTATCGGTACTCGTGCTGCTGGCCAGCGGGACCGGCGCGACGATCATCCACATGCCGGCGATCAACGCCCTCTGGGACACCGGATACGGCGTCGCGATCCTGGTCAAGATCGGCTTGCTCAGCGTCGCCGTCCTGCTCGCCTCGGGCAACCTGCGGCGCTCGGAACCACGTCTGCTGGCCGCACGCGGTCGCGCCGAGCACGGGGCGCCCGCGGCGCTGCTGCTGCGCCGGCTCGTCGGCGGCGAGGCCACGCTGATTGCCGGGGCCGTGTTGGCCGCCGCCGTGTTTTCGAGCCTGGCGCCTCCGCCGCCGGCCTTTGCCCTGCAGAACTCGGCGCTCGCCAAGGTCGGGCCGGGACGAGTGGCGCAGACGGTCCAGCGGGCGGGCTACAAGCTGCAGGTGCTCGTCGCCCCGAACAAGGCCGCCGCGCCCGACTCGTTCGCGCTGTGAATCACCAAGAATGGGCAGCCCGTGCGCCACGCCAGTGTGACTCTCACCTTCAACCACCTGGAGATGGCGATGCCCCAACAGGAATACCAGCGGAGCGAGACCCAACCAGGGGTCTACTCGCGCGCCACACCCGCGCTGGTGATGGTCGGAAAGTGGGGGCTCTCGTTCCAGATCACCCCCTCCGGCGCGCCTCCCTTCAACGCGCTGATCGTCGACCAGGCCAACGGATGACCCCTGAGCGTGAGATCTGGGTCCGGCTGCTCGCCGCCGTGCTGGCGATCTGCGCCGGCGTGGCGGCGCTCGTCGTCGCTATCCTGCTGGTGCGGGGTGCGCTAGCTTAGGCGATCCGCTCGCCCCTCGTAACAGCGCGCCTCCTCGTCCCAACGCCCTTCTAATGGCCTCACGCACCAAGCAAAAGGAAGAAGCGCGCGCCCGGCGCATGGCCGAGGAGGCCGAGCGTGCGCAGCGCGCCAGAACCCAGCGGCGGCTGAGAATGGTCGGCGGCTCGGTGCTGGGCGCCGTGGTCGTGATCGTGGTCGCGATCGCGATCTCGAGCGGGGGCGGAGCGTCGGGGCTCACGACCGGCGCGAAGGCGACCAAGACGTCCTCCGGGGTCGGACAGCTGCTATCGGGGATCCCTCAGTCGGGGGCGCACCTGGGCAACCCTAAAGCGCCGGTGACGATGACCTACTACGGCGACCTCCAGTGCCCAGCCTGCCAAGCCTTCACGGTCGACGGCGGCTTCCCGCAGCTGATCGCCAACGATGTCCGCACCGGTAAGGTCCAGGTGGTCTACCTCGGGTTCGAGACCGCCACCACCGACCCAGCCGTCTTCCAGACCCAGCAAGTCGCGGCGCTCGCCGCGGGCGAGCAGCAGCACTTCTGGGACTTCACGGAGCTCTTCTATCACGAGCAGGGCGCCGAAGGCTCAGGCTACGCGACCGAGAGCTTCTTCAACGGCCTGGCCAAGCAGATCCCGGGCCTCAACTACGCCCGCTGGCTGAGCGCGCGCAACAACTCGGCGCTGGCGGGCCAGGTGCAGGCCGAGAAGCAGTCCGGTCTGAACATCGGAATCCGGGGCACGCCGACGCTGATCTTCCGAGGGCCCCACGGAAAGAGCCAGGTGCCGTCAGCCGTGCCGACCTACGCTCAGCTCGAGCAGACGATCAAGTCGGTGGCGTGACGGCGGTGAGCGGGGAGGCCACCCGTAACGCCGGCCCCGGTCCCGGCGTTGGGGCCCCGCCTGACCCCGGCGCCGGCGGTGGGGCGACGCGTGGCGGCGGTGGCGCCGGAGTCGGAGCCGATCGGCGCCTGCGTGTCGCGATCGCCGTGCTGTGCCTGATCGGGATCGGGATCGCCAGCTATCTGACCTACGTCCACTACGAAGGGCTCAAGGTGTTCTGCTTGACGGGCGGGAGCTGCGAGACGGTGCAGAGCTCACGCTACGCCAAGCTCGACGGAATCCCGGTGGCCGTGCTCGGGCTCGCGGGCTATGTCGTGATCCTGCTGTCGCTGATCATGCGCGGCGACACGGGGCGCGCGTCGGGCTTCGGGATCGCTCTGATCGGCTTCGGATTCAGCATGTACCTGACCTACCGGGAGCTGTTCACGATCAAGGCGATCTGTCAATGGTGCGTCGCCAGCGCGGTGCTGATGACGGCGCTGGCAATCCTCACGGCCGTCCGCGCGCTCCGAGACGCCAACCCTCCAGGTCGCCCGGTGCCGTCCGCGGCTGACGCGACTCGCTGATTCAGCGGCTGACTGCGGTCGACGGCCAGCGTCCCAGCGCGGCGTGCGTCGCTGACGCGCCTGGCCGAAACGGCTGATCGCCCCCGACCGCCAGCGTCGCAGCGCTGGCCTTCGCTGCCGCTTGAGGCGGGACTCCTGCGGCGAGCGGCTCCCGCGCCAGAAACCCGTCCGGTCGGCAGCCCATGATCCCGGGGGTGAGCTGGCGATCGACAAGAGCTGCGGCGAGGATCGAGCCGCGCAACCGTCAGGTGGCGATCATCGACCTCGGCTCCAACTCCTGGCGCCTGGTCGTCTTCACCTACGTTCCCGGCTCATGGTGGAAGCGCACCGACGAGCTGTACGAAACGGTCCGGATCGGCGCCGGCCTGGGAGCATCCGGGCGCCTCAGCGACGAGGCGATCGCGCGGGGGCTGGAGACGCTGACGGTATTCGAGCGCTTCTGTCTCGCCAACGGACTGGAGCGTGGTGACGTGCACGCGGTCGCCACCAGTGCGATCCGCGACGCCACCAATCGCGAGCAGTTCCTCCTCGGCGCGCGGACCGCGACTGGTCTGGAGATCACCGTCCTGTCCGCGCAGGACGAGGCGCGCTACGGCTACATCGCCGCCGTCAACAGCTCGACGCTGACCGACGGCATCGTGCTCGATATCGGTGGCGGGAGTATGCAGCTGATCGAGGTGACGGCGCGCCGGGCGGGGTCGATGGCGTCGTTTGCGCTGGGGGCGGTCCGGCTCACCGAGCAGTTCCTGGCCGCCGGAGGGCCGGCCAGGAAGAAGGATCTGCAACGCGTTCGCGAGCATGTAGGCGAGACCCTTGGGGGCGGGAATTGGCTGTCGCGGACCGGTCCGCGCCTGGTGGGGCTGGGCGGGGCGGTGCGAAATCTTGCCGCGGCGGCACAGCACCTCGCCCGGTCCTCGCGCGCCGGCAACGCCCAGAGCGCAATCGACCTCGGAGTGCAGGGATTCATGATCACCGCCGCGGTGCTCCGGGAGCTCGTGCAGACGCTCGCGTCGCTCCCCTCCCACGAGCGGGGGAGCGTGCCCGGAATCAAGCCGGGACGGGGCGACATCATCCTCGCGGCCGCGCTCGTACTACAGACCGTGGTCGAGCTCGGCGGCTTTGACGGGATCGAGGTGACCGAGTTCGGACTGCGCGAGGGCGTGTTCATAGCCCGGACGCTGCTCGCCGACGGTGAGCCGTTGCTGCCCGACGTCCGAGCGGCTGCGGTCGCCAACCTCGCGATTCAGTACGAGTCCAACATGACCCACGTCGAGCACGTCGCGCTGCTTGCCCTCCAGATGTTCGACTCGCTCGTCGAGACGGGGCTGTTCGAGCCCGAGCGCGGGGAGCGCGAGCTGCTGTGGGCAGCCTCGATGCTCCACGACGTGGGAATGACGATCTCCTATGACGACCATCACAAGCACTCGCGCTACCTGATCGCCAGTGCCGAGCTGCCGGGTTTTGACCCTCGTGAGCGCGCGTTGATCGCGCAGATCAGCCGCTACCACCGCAAGGGCACGCCTAAGCTCGGCGAGGTGGCGGCGGTCGCTCGGAAGGGAGACGAGCAGTTGCTCGGACGCGGCGCGGTGATCCTGCGCCTCGCCGAGCACCTCGAGCGCGGCCGCGACCAGGCCGTCTCCGAGGCCAGGCTGCGCACCAACGGAGACGGCGTCGACCTCCACCTGCAGGCCGCCGGAGATCTCACGCTGCCGCGCTGGAGCGTCGAGCGTTACGGCGACGGCGAGGTGTTCGAGCGAGTCTTCGGTCGCCGACTGGTGGTCGGCTGAACGCTAGAGTTGCCGGCATGATCTGGCTGCTGAGACACGGCGAGGCCGCCGACGGGCTGCCCGACCACGACCGCCCTTTGACCGAGCGCGGGATGCGCCAGGCGCACGCTGCGGGCGTCGCGCTCGCTCGGTTGCGCACGAACATCGACGTCTGCCTTTCGAGCCCGAAGCTTCGTGCCGTGCAAACGGCTAAGCGGGCGTGCGAGCCACTTGGGGTGCAGGTGACGATCGAGCCGACGCTATCCGGGGAGCCATTCGACGTGGATCAACTCACGGCGGCGCTCGGGGACGTGCTGCTGGTGGGGCATGATCCTTCGCTGTCGCTCACGGTCCACGACCTCACCGGCGCGCACGCGAAGATGCGCAAGGGCGGACTGGCGGGGATCACGAAGGGAGAGCTGGTGGCGCTGCTGCGCCCCAAGGAACTCGCGGCGATTGCGAAGCCAGCTTCGTGAGCGCTCGCAAGCGCAAGCCCGGCGGCGCCCCGGCGTTTGCGGGGAGTGCCGGGCAAGACGCCGAACAGGCGGCGAGGGACGATCACGAGGCCTCAGACGTGACGACGGACGAGGGCGACGTGCTGAACGCAAGCGATGCGCGGGACGCAAGCGACGTGCGGAACGCAAGCGACGCGAGCGACGTGCGGAACGCAAGCGATGCGAGCGACGTGCGGAACGCAAGCGATGCGCGGGACGCGACGAAGCTGTCGCTATCCGACCCATCGCTGTACGCCAATCGCGAGCTTTCGTGGCTCGACTTCAACGACCGCGTGCTCCAACTTGCCGAGGACGAAGCGCTGCCGCTGATCGAGCGCCTGAAGTTCCTCGCGATCTTCGTCACTAACCTGGACGAGTTCTTCATGGTTCGCGTCGCCGGCGTCCACGACCAGATCGATGCCCGGATCGATGCCCGCGGACCGGACGGCCTCTCGCCGGTCACGACGCTCGAAACCATCGCCAAAGTCGTCGGGAGGCAAGGGCGCCGCCATTCTCGCCAGTTCACCGAGGTCATCTGTCCGGCGCTCGCACAACGAGACATCCGGATCGTGAACTGCGAGCAGTCGGGAGCAGATCCCGACACCATCGAGCGCCACTTCCGCGAGCAGATCTTCCCTGCCCTGACCCCGCTCGCCGTCGGTCCCGGACGCCCGTTCCCCTACATCTCCAATCTCTCTCTCAGCCTGATCGTCGGGCTCCGCGATCCGGACCTCGACCACGACGTCTTCGCGCGTGTCAAGGTCCCCAAGGAGGTTTTGCCACGCTTCGTCGAGATCTCCGCGAACACGTTCATCCCCCTGGAGAACGTGATCGCGCGCCACCTGGGAGCGTTGTTCCCCGGCATGGAGATCATCAGCTACGACCTGTTCCGCGTCACCCGCGACGCGGACTTCGAGGTCTCCGATGAGGCCGATGACCTGCTCCAGGCCGTCGAGGACGAATTGCGCCGCCGACGCTTTGGCGAGGTGGTGCGCCTGGAGGTGGGCGCGAGCATGGATGCGGCACTGCGCACGCGCCTGATCGATTGGCTCGGCGTGGACGAGGTACAGGTGTACGACATCGACGGCCTGCTCGATCTGAGCGATCTATGGGAGATCGCCGGAATCGACGGGCACCCGGAGCTGCGCCAGTCGTCCTGGACACCCCTCACCCATCCCGCGCTTCGACCTGGGCCGGGCGACAGCGACGAGCAGCCCGACGTGTTCGCGGCGATGCGGGCAGGCGAGGTGCTCGTGCATTACCCCTACCACTCGTTCTCGACCAGCGTCGAGCGATTCATCAAGCAGGCCGTTGAGGATCCGAAGGTGCTCGCGATCAAGATGACCGTGTACCGGACATCGGACGACTCAGCCCTTGTCCCCTCGCTCATCCAGGCCGCTGAGAAGGGCAAGCAGGCGGTTTGCATGGTGGAGCTAAAGGCGCGTTTCGACGAGCGCGTGAACATTCACTGGTCGCGGGCGCTGGAGGAGGTGGGCGCCCACGTCGTCCACGGGATACCCGGGCTCAAGACCCACGCAAAGGCAATTCTCGTGGTGCGCCGCGAACGCACCGGCGTACGTCATTACGTGATGATCGGAACTGGCAACTTCCACGCCAAGAACGCCCGGCTGTACGAGGACTTCGGACTGTTCACCACCGACCCCGAGATCGGCGAGGAGGTCGCGAACCTGTTCAACGCGCTGACCGGCTATGGCCACCCCGAGCGTCAGCGAAAGGTGCTCGTAGCGCCCGGATCGTTGCGCGAGCCGCTGCTCGAGGAGATCGAGCGAACGGTTGCCGCCCACCAGGCGGGCGAGGACGCGCGGATCGCGCTGAAGATGAACTCGCTGGTCGACCAGCGGTGTATCGAGGCCCTCTACCGAGCTTCGCAGGCCGGGGTCCCGATCGACTTGAACGTGCGCGGTATCTGCTGCCTGAGGCCCGGAGTACCGGGGGTCAGCGAGACGATCAAGGTCGTCTCGGTGATCGGGCGATTCCTCGAACACTCGCGGATCTACGCCTTTGATCGAGGCGGGGACCAGAGCTACTACATCGGCTCGGCCGATCTGATGCCGCGCAACCTCGACACCCGCGTCGAGCTGCTAGTGCCGATCGAGAACGAGGAGCTCCGAGCCGAGCTGCAGGACACGCTCGAGCGATGCCTCGCCGATGACACATTCGCGTGGACGCTCGGTCACGATGGACGATGGACGCGCCGGACCGACGGCAAGCGCGCGGTCCATCAAGAGCTGATGGACCGGACGCTCGCGCAGGTATCGGGCTGATCCCGGTGGATCCCGGCGCGGTCTGCGGCCCGGACGTCGGAGCACCCGGGGCTACGCAGAGCTTCACGCCTATCGGCCGCCGAGTCCTTACGCCTATCGGCCGCCGGGCGCCGCGGGTCGAGCAGCCAGCTTCAGCTTGATGTCCTGTGTCTGCCCACGGCGCTTGACGGTGAGCGTGATGCTGTCTCCGGGGGAGTAGTCGTCGACCGTAGCGATGAATTGCTCGGTGTTGGCGATCGCTTTTCCGTTGATCGCTGTGATCAGATCGCCCGATTGCAGGCCGGCGGTCACCGCCGGGGAGCCCGGCGCAATCGGGGGCGTGCCCCGCTGGTCAGGCTTCGTCGAGATTCGCGCACCGCCGCTGCCGTTGGCCTCCAGACTGATACCGACGTAGGGATGCGTCACCTGGTGCCCGGCGATGATCTGCTTCGCAACCTTGGCCGCCGCGTTTGACGGCACCGCGAAGCCCACGCCGGCGCTCGAGCCCGATTGGGTCTGGATCTGGTCGTTGAGTCCCAGCACCTCACCCCGAGCATCGAGGAGCGGACCACCCGAGTTTCCAGGGTTGATCGCGGCATCGGTCTGAATCGCCCCCGGAATCGTGAAGGTGTTGGGCGCCTGGATGCCGCGGCCCACCGCACTCACGATGCCGGAGGTGGTGGTCTCAGGCAAGCTGAAGGGACTGCCGATCGCAACCACCGGATCGCCGACCTGGGCGGCGGAGGAATCGGCCAGCGGGATCGGATGAAGCTCGGACGACGGGACGTTCACGTGGATCACGCCCACGTCCGTGGACGGGTCGGTACCGAGGACGGCGGCCTTCGCCTTACGTCCGTCCTGGAAGTTGACCATCACGGAGCTAGCGTTCGCGACCACGTGCTGATCGGTGAGAATGTCGCCCTTGGCGTCGTACACGACCCCGGCTCCCTCCCCCTGAGCCTTCTGCGGCCCGAGCAGCCCGCCGCCACCGGTGGTGGTGACGATGATGTCGACCACGCCGGGACTGGCGTTGCGGTAGATCTGGTTGACGGTCAGGCCACGACTGGAGCTCAGCGAGGTAGGCAGCGCCGACTCGCGTGAAGGCGCGACTACCGTGGTGGTCGTGACCGAGTGGGTGCTCGAGCCGCCGCTCGCCACCACCAGCGCGATCGCCCCGCCGGCGACGGCGCCGCCGAGGATTGGGAGCACACGCTTGATGCTGAAGGGACTCATGGTCGATTTCTCCTATAGGGACGCCAAGTTCAGGTTGTGCCGGTATTTCGGCCGGTAAGTCAGTACAGCACTCGCCGATCAGAGACCGTTCAGAGCGAGGTGAGAAGTGCGTAAGAGTGCCTCGGGAGCGCCTCTCCGGCCATCGAACTCTCTCAGTATGGCGGCCGACTGCGGCCGGTAGCCTGGCGGGCAGATGGGCGGGACCGGTTGGCCCTGATCACGGGCGACTTCTGAGCGTGGCGTGACGCGCTGGGGAACGCCGGAGGCGCAGGCCTTCTCCGGCCGAAACGGTCAAAACTGAGACGCGTCCGCACGGCCGAGGTCTCGATAGCTGGCCAGCCCGATCCGGAGCGCGGCGATCTCCTCACGCACGAGCGGATCGGTCAGGGTCCTGAGCTCGGCCTCGCGCTCTTCCAGGTAGACCGAGCTGAAGCCCTGGCTGATGTAGCCGGGATGGCAGCTCACCTCGGTCCAGCCTTCTCCGACCTCGTTACGCAGGATCCAGATCAGGAACTCCGGGCTGACGTGGTGCAGGTCGGTGACCTGCCACTTCCATTGTCCATAGAAACCGCCGATGAACGTGACCGTGCCGTCCTCGCGCAGAGGAACGCCCAGGGGGGTCACGAGCTCCTGGGCGATCGGCGCGATCTCCGGGCGGCGGTGGATGTGATGGTGAGAGTCGACGTGCGTCGGCGGGCGGCCCATCATCTCGTGGAAAGCGTCGAGCTGGCGAGACAGTTCCGCGCGCACCGCCGCCGTGTCCTCGAGGTCGAGACCCGGCTCAGAATCCTCGCCATCGAGATCCCAGTGCAGTCCGAGCCCCAGTTCCGGATGCTCGCGGCCGAGCGCGACCGCCTCGGCCGCCGCCGCACCGGTAACCATCAGACTCGTGCTGGTGACGATCCCCCGTGCGTGCCCCTCGACGATGCCGCGGTTGATCCCTTCTGACGCCCCAAAGTCGTCGGCATTGACTATCAGCATGCGTTGATCCAGAGCGTCTGGAGCACTCATTCGACCCCCGGCCCCTCCGATTCAGTCAGAGCCCGATTAGGTGATAGGGGCGTAGGGGTGTCTTGAGCGTGTTCGCTGAACCGGTCCATCATCCATTCAACGTCCTCCGCGCTGTCGCTCTCGTCCGCGTCGGCAAGCCACCGGAACATCCAGTACAGGCGGGCGGCCTGGAGCGCCCGTTGGAAGTCATGTGGCGGCCCCTCAGGCCAGCGAGCAGCGACGTAGGCCGCCGCGGCCTGGTCAACCAGATCCTCATCCCAGTCGTCGGTCAGGCACGCGAGATCGATTTCGCCTGCCCCGATTGCCGCTTCCTCCCAGTCGATAAAGTAAGGACGCTCCTCGGCCCACACCACGTTGTGGGGTGTGAATTCGCCGTGGACGATTGTCTGCGGGGCCGACAACAGAACTTCAAATTCATGCTTGAAGCGAGCCATCATTTGATCGATTGAGGGCAAGCACTCCTGCCAGCGGGCCACGCGGGGCGCGCTCTCGCTCAGACACTGCTCGAAATACTGCGCGTCGTAACGGTTTAGCAGCGACAGCGACCGCTGCTGCTCGGGAACGTCGCGGTGCAGTCTGCCGATCGCCTGCGCGGCGTCGACAATGGCCGTTTCTGGCCCAAGGTCGAGCCGCCAGCCGTCGCCCAGATACTGCAGGAACAACCACGTCTTGCCGGATTGAGGGTCCTCCCACGAGCCATAGAAGCGAGGCGTGGGGTCTTGCTCGGTGAGGACCTCGCGATAGACCGCAGCTTCGTACTGGAGTCCCCGAACCAGTCCCCACCTGTCTTGGTCCCGGCTGGGCCCTGTCTTGCAGAGGAGCGTGAGAGACTCGTCGCTCTCGAGCGTGCAGTGCACGACCTCGCTGGGGTGGCTGCTTTCAAAGGCGTTGTCTTCGCGTTGCACGGTGCGCACGGCGCACGCTAGCCCCGCGCGCGGTAGCGTCTCCCGAAGTGCGGCTAGTAGCGCGCGCGTGCTCGGATGCCGAGCGTCACCCATCGCCCAGGCTTGGCGCGTGTTCGCTGTTAACCGCGGCCCTGGTCGAAGAGCTTCCTAATTCGCTCAGGAGGTCACCGAGCACGGTCTCGGCGCGGAGGTATTCGTGGGCGATCTCCCGCGATGCACGAGTATGTCGCGGATAGTCGGAGCGAATGGCTTCAAAGGCGCCCACGGCGTCCTCGACCGTGGCAAAGGCGAACAGCCCCTCGCCCGTCGGGAGCACGCGCCCGAAGCCGGTGTCCTGAACGATCGCCGGACGCCCGGAAGCGAGATAGCACGCGGTGCGATCGCTGAACCACCCGCTGCGCAGGAGCGCATACTGCTCCTTCGCGACTGAGAACTCGCCGGCGGATGAGCGGATGAAGTCGCGGTAGGCATCCAGGTCCTTGGAGAGCGGTCCTGCAGGACGAACCCGCCAGCCCGCGTCTCGCAACACGTCCAAAACGGAGCTGTCATCGCTCGCGAGCGCAAGCTCGATTGGGACTGCGGAGCGCGCGGCGACCGGTAGAAAGCGCATGAATTGAACATCCTTGCTCCAGGTCAGCTTTCGCCCTTTCCAGACGATGTCCTTGCTCGTCTGGCGCCAGTTGGCGATCGTCGTGAAAGCTCGATCGCCGAGCTCTGCCGTCTCTGGCTCCGATATCCACCGATCAGAGTCGTCGGCCCACCAGTCGAGGACGACCGGCGGACGCGTGGGCCGGTAGGTGAATCGCTCTACAGGAACCTCGCAATCGGGAGCTCCGAAATTCTCGCCATAGGTGAAATGGTGAGTGTGAGCGGACAGAAAGTCGATCGTGAACTCCCGCCCCAGGGCCACCTCGATCTGCGGAAGAACGGGATCGGTCTCCAGATACAACCGGACCGGGACACTCAGATGTTCTTCCCGCAGGACCATCACGCCGCTCACGTTCACGAGGAGGTCCGCCGTACTCAGCCACTGTTCGAGGCTGCACTCGGAGGCGCCGTGCAGACGGCCAGCGTCAGCGACGTCGCGATATGCCCAGCTCTCGTCGAGCCCGCACCTGCGCATCAGCGTCTGGACAAACTCGATCGCTGGTCCGGCGTCATCTGACACCGACTCGGCGACCGGATCGTAGGGCCAGCGCTCGGTGTCCTCGAGGTAGAAGACATCGTGCCCGAGACGCCGGAACCCCTCGAGATACTGCATGACTTGCCACGCGACACCGGCGAACGGCATCGCTCCCGCGCCACCGGCGACCACAATTCTCAAGCAATCAGGCACTGACCCTCCCCACGCTCACGGCCCGCTCGAGCCAGCCGTCTTCGGAGTGCGGGCCGCCGTCAGCGCTCGTCTCCACGCGCGCAAATCGCTCGAAGCCGAGAAACCGCTGCGCGAGGTCGGAGGGAAGGGCGGTAAAGGCGTGCGTGGGCCCTAGCTGGGTGCGATGACATTGCAGCGCACAGAGCTTGCGGTCGATGAACGGTCGGACGTCGACCGTCAGAGTCTCATCGTCCTCCACGCCGAAGTCCTCCGGGGAGAGATCCCAGAGATCCTCCGGAAGGCTGCGTGCTCGGAGTTCCTGCACCAATTCAGGCATCAGAGACTGGGGCCACACCGATCTGTAGAAGAGCGCGGGTCGTGTCATTCGTGTCACCGCGCGGCTGGCGAAGTCGAAGGTCGCAATGTGGTCGGGGTGATAGTAGAGGCCGTCTTCGCCAAAGCTGACCACCGCATCTGGGCGCAGCGCCTCGAGAAGGTTCAGTAACTGGCGGACAATGGCGCTGGCGTTGGCCCACCGCAGGTTCCCGTCCTGGCGGCGATAGCAACGCACCCATTTCACTCCCAACTCGCGACACGCTGCCTCCAGCTCGTTCACCCGGACGGCGGCGAGGGTCGCACGCGTGGCGAGCGTCGGAGAGGAGATCGGACCCAGCTCACCGCGGGTCAAGCACACAACTGCGGTGTCGATTCCGGCGCACGCACAAGCTGCGAGCGTACCTCCGGCGATCAACACCTCGTCGTCTGGATGGGAAGTGACGACGACAAGGCCACCGCTCACGATGTCTCTTTCCTCCTCTCGCGGACCATCCGACGATAGAGAGCCTCATGGCGGTCGACCATCGTCTTGTAGTCGAAGCGCTGCACCGCGCGATGACGGACAGCGGTGCGGTCGAGTTCCAGCACGCGTGGCACGAGTTCGGCGAGTCCGCGCCAGGAATCCGCGAGGTAGCCGGTGAGCCCAGGCTCGACCAGCTCGGAAACCGCCCCGATCCCGACTCCGAGAACCGGAGTCCCGCAAACCATCGCCTCGACCACTACCAGCCCAAAGGGCTCTGGATATAGCAACGGATAGAGCAGCGCTGCCGCCCCGGCGAGCAGGCGATCGCGAGTCGCCGCGTCAACCCGCCCGACGTAGGTGATCTGCTCGCCGTCGACCTGTGGCGCGACCGCCTCGTGAAACCAGTCCTCAGCGGGGCCGGCCAACACGAGCGGCATCCCCACCGACCGCGCGATCTCGATCGCCTCGACCGGGCCCTTATCCCTGATCATGCGTCCGAGGAACAGAAGGTAGTCACCGCCTCGCTCTCCGAATGGAAATGCTGCGGTATCGATCCCGTGCGGAATCAGCTCGACGTTCGGCCGTCCCTGATAGATCTCGGCCTGAAACTCGGAAACCGTCACCAGCTGCACGTGCGACAGGCGGCGGTAGGCGGAGATGACCCCCGGCTCCATCTGGACGTGGTGGGTATGGACGTTCGGCGTACTCACGAACGCCCCGAACGGTAGGCCATAGTGGTAGCTGTGACAGTGGATCACATCAAATTCGTCGGCTTGTGCGTAGGCGTGGCCAACGTGCATGTACTCGGTGAACTGCCAGTCCCACAGGTCCTCGTCGTACTCGTATCCACGTTGGAAGAGGGACCGTAGGCTCGCAGTCGTTTCTGAGTCTCCGGTGGCAAACAGGGTCACGTCATGTCCCCGGGCGACAAGCTCGTCGCACAGCAACGCGACGAGATTCTCGACCGACTCGCCCACGCCGCGTCGGACCTCCGATCCGACAGAGGAGATCTGAGCGATCCTCAGCGGGCCGTCTGGGTCCCGAAGCCTCACGGTTCCTCTCCGATGCTCGGGCTGCCGCCGACGACGGGAACGGTCGGCTCGTCCCGCCCATACGTTTGGCGCCGGTGCAGGTCGGCGTACACGCCATCGGCCGCCAGCAGTTCCACGTGGGTGCCACGCTCGCAGATCTCCCCGTCTGACATGGCCAGGATCTGATCGGCACGACGGATGGTCGAGAGCCGGTGAGCGATCACGAACGTGATGCGACCTCGCATCAGACGCTCGAGCGCCTCCAGCAAGAGCGACTCCGTGCGTGCGTCGAGAGCTGACGTGGGTTCGTCGAGAATCAGTACCGGAGCGTTCTTGAGGAACGCTCTGGCGATGGAGAGCCGTTGCTTCTCGCCCCCGGAGAGCGTCGCCCCCCGCTCGCCGACGTCGGTGTCGTAGCCCTCCGGCAGCCGACTGATGAACCCGTGCGCGTTCGCCGCTCGGGCGGCTTCGACGATATCCGCCAGCGACGCGTCCGGCCGGGCGTAGGCGATGTTCTCGCGGATGGTCAACGGCAAAATGAACGGATCCTGCAACACGAGGCCGATCTGAGCGCGGAGCGACCGGTGGCGCATATCCCGGATGTCTTTGCCGCCGATCGTGATCCTCCCCGTCCACGGGTCGTAGAAGCGCACGAGCAGGTTCACCAGCGTCGTCTTGCCGGCGCCGGTCTCTCCGACGATTGCCACCACATCTCCGGGCTTGGCCTCGAGGGAGACGTCCTTCACCGCGGGACGTCCGGTTTCGTAGCCGAAGGTCACGTGCTCGTAGCAGATGGCGCCGCTTATGCGTGCCGCCTGGGCATCTGGTCGGTCCTGAATCGCCGGCTCGGTGTCGAGGATCTCGATGCACCGGTCAGCCTCCGCGGCGGCGTGCTGGATGGTTTGCGCGGTGTGCGTGATCGACTCGAGCGGGTCGTACAGCGAGGACAGGTAGGAGAGAAATACGATGATCGTGCCCGGCGTGAGCTTGCCGCGCAGGGCGAGGTCGGCACCGAGATAGATGATTCCGGCCGTGCCGACTGTGGTCACGACGCCCGAGAAGATCTCGAACCAGATACCTGCGAGCGTCGCCCGCAGGTAGGCGGTCACCGTCTGGTCGGCGTAGTGGCGGAAGCGCTGCTCCTCGATCCGCTCACGGGTGAACGCCTGGACGGCCGGGACGGCGCCGAGGGTCTGCTCGACCACGGAGATCATCTTGCCCTCGAGATCGCGCTGCTCGCGCGAGCGGTCTTTGATGGGCTTGGCCATGAAGCGGATCACGAAGCCGAGGAAGGGCACGACGCCGAGCGCCACCAACGCCAGCGTTGGCTCCAGCGTCCACATCACGAAGAACATTGCCCCGAGCATCGCCAATGCCTGCACGGCGGGGACCAGCGCGTCGGTGACGATCGTCGATACGCAATACGAGTCGCCGGTAACGCGGGCGATCATGTCGCCGAGTGGTCGACGGCTGTGAAAGACCAGCGACAAGCGCTGCAGATGAGTGAATAGGTCGGCGGCCAGCTGGAAGGTCATTCGCTGGCCGATTCGCAGGGAGAAGTAGTTGTAGAAGGTCGAACTTGCGGTGCCCAGGCCAAAGATCGCAACGGTGCCGATTGCCGCCCAAGCCAGCAGTCCGTGCGGGCTTGAGGACCCCGGCAGCAGGCTCGTGAGCAGATGCGGAGTCTTGCGGTGCCCAAGCACGTTGTCGATCACGAGCTTGAGCGGCCAAGGCTTCAGCAGATCGATGGCGATGTCGACCACCATCGTCACGATCAGGATCCAGATCGACCTCCAGTATGGGCGCGCGTAGCGGAGCAGGCGCAGTTCACGCCGCAGCGATCCGGACCTCGGCTCAGCTTCCGCAGCCGTCGGATCTTCCTCCAAAACCGTCACGATCGCTCACCTCGCAGCACACGAGCGGTCAGGGCGAGCGCCGAGGACGCCTCACTCACCGTTCGAAGTCCCAGCCCGATCCCCGCCAGCGCGATGATGATCGCTACGGGCGCCGAGCCATCCAGAGCCGCAGCAGCGCTCAGCGCCACCAGCAGAAGCGTCATCACCACCGCGCCGGTCGACCACGAGGGTCGGCAGCGCATACGGACCAGCTGCCGTCCCGAGCCGTGCTCCTCCACGGCGGTGGTGATTCGCACGCCCGCCAGTGTGCCGCCCCGGGTTTCGATGTCCCAGGAGTCGAAGTCCCCGCCGCGACGCACCACCGCGCCGGATCGGGTGATGCCCTGCTCGAACGAGCGCAGCCAGTCGGTCGGGTCGATCCACTCCTCGCTCCAGCGCTCGAGCCGCCTGGTCACCGGCACGGCACGGCCGGATTTCGAAAATCGCCGCCAGGGCGTGAGGCCGTACCGCAGCCGTCCCTCCAGCCGCACCAGCGGCTGGGCCACGTGCAAGAGCGCCGTCAGCCAGCGTCGCGCCAAGATCTCCGTGCCGGCGAGTCCGCTGGTGGGAAACCGCGCCCGGGCGGCGGCGCTGGCGCTGCGCACCGCCAGAACCCCGGCGACGACCACCAAGACCGGGGTCAGCGTCAGCAACGGAGTCCAAACAGCTCCGAGCGCGCAGAGCAGGGTCAGCAGGCCGATCGCTAGGTAGGCCTCCGGCATCAGCAGAAGCGCGTTCATGTCCCCCCGGGCCGGCTCATAGAGAGATTGAAACAGCGCGCTCCCCCACACGCCGTGATACACGCGCCAGCGGAGCCGGCCGGTGGCATGGCGCGGCGCAGCGTCGCCATAGACACGGCCTCGCCAGGTCACATGGCCGCCGGCGCTGTAGCGAGCCGGCCACTTGCGCTCGAGCATCGCCTCGGCTCGGCCGTAGCCACGCTGCTGGCGTAAATAAGCGAGCACGTTCCCGCGACGGTGGTGCCAGACTACAGCCGCGGCGCAGTAGCCGATCCGCCAGCCGCGACCCTGTAGGCGCCAGCACACGTCGACGTCGTCGCCGGCGGTGACAAACCGGGCGTCGAACCCACCGACCTCACGCAGCGCCGCAGCCCGGAACGCTGCGTTGCATCCGGGAATGTGCTCTGCCTCCCGATCGCTCAGCAGCACGTGAATCGGATTCCCCGGCGCCGCGGCCACCGCGTCAGCCACCGCGCCGTCGCCCGGCACTGGCAGGTTTGGGCCCCCAATGGCCACGAAGTCCGTGCGGGCGAAGGCGTCGACCAGGTATGTAAGCCATTGCGGATCTGGCATCGCGTCGTCGTCTATGTAGACAACGATTTCCCCCATGGACGCAGCCAGCGCAGTGTTGCGCGCGCTGGAAAGGCCGCGGTTCTCGGTCGAGATCACGGTGAAGCCGTGGCCGTGTGCGATCCCAGCACTCCCGTCAGTGGAGCCGTCGTCGACGACGATCACCTCCACGTTCGGATAATCGAGGCGGGCAATCGCCGCACAGGTCTGGCCGAGTGTGCGGGCACCGTTGTATGTGCAGACGAGAACTGACACCCGTGGCCGCGGGAGACCGCTCGGTACGGGAACCGATTCGAACGCGCTGGTCAGCCGGGCCAGCGCCGGCTTGGGAGCCCGTGCGCGATCGGTGAGACCGAAATGCCAATCGGTGATTTCGGCGCCTCCGCGATGCCACTCGTCCGTCCAGGAGAAGGCGAACGCACCCGCGCACCCAGCGGCGAAGGCACCGCGAACCTGCCATTCGATCGTTTCGGCTTGCGTCGTTTCCCCATGGGTTCCGCTATCCAGGCCGATCTCCGTCAGCACCAGCGGACGATCACCGGCGAGGTTCTGGAGGCGGCGCAGGTAACGCTCGAATGGCGCCGGCTGCTCGAGGAACACGTTGAAGCAGACGAAGTCGAGAAAGTCGAGCTCCAGGTATTCGGTGGTGGGGTAGTTCACGTAGGTGACCGACACGTCCGGATCGACCTGCTTGACAGCGTCGTAGAGGCGCTCCAGGAACCCGCGAATCCGGTTCACCCCGTGCCACCGCGCGATCGGCGCCGGAATCTCGTTGCCCACCGCCCAGGCGAGGAGCGCCTGGTGGCCTGCGACCTCCTGGACCTCGCCGCGCACGCGCTCGACGATCGCCTTGGCCCGCTGTCGGTCGTCTAGGAAAGTGACGTGCTGCTCCCAGGCCAGTCCGGCGAGTACGAACAGGCCGCTGTCCGCGGCGGCATCGAGCAGCCAATTCGGCGGCGGCGTGTACAGGCGGACGGTGTTGACGCCAGCCTCGACCATCTGCGCGAAATCGTCGCGCGCCCGCGCGGGACCGTACGGGTGCCCGTCCGGTCCGGGGGCGAACGGTCCGTAGGTCACGCCGCGGAGGTAGAGCTTCTCCTCGCCGACGCGAAAGAACTTTCCCTCCACCTCCGGACGCAGGCGGGGGAGCGGTGGGCGCAGACGTCCTCCCGTGGCGGGGCTGAAGCCCGCGGCGGCGCTCAGAGCCGGCGCATCGGCTTGGGGAGGATGCATTCGCGGGTGATTCGGCTGTCGCTGGTCTGTCGCTGGTCTGTCGCTGGTGTTAGACGCGAGGGGAGTGCCGGCCGGGGGCCGGGAGTCACCCGGACCGGTCCACCGATGCCGACCGGGCGGAAGGAATTTCGCTTACGCGGCCCGGCTCAGGCTAACGTCCGCAGTCGAGCTCTCGAGATGAAGCACTGGGGCCAAGGCGGCCTGCGACCCGCGGGACGTCCGCCTCCCCACCCGCATGCCCAGGCTGAGTCCAACCAGCCCGGTCAGGGCAATGAGACCGGCAACCAGGACCAGCGGCATCATCACCAGTACGCCAAGCCACAGCAGGCTGACGGCTGCGCGTGAGCCTGAGCGCGGATTCCGGCGCGGGCGAGCGTCCGTGACGCCCACGATGCGTGGCGCCGCGGGAGCAGAGGCACTTTGCCCGCTGGCGGGCCAAGCACCTAGGGTCCTGTTGGCCGTATCAATTCTCACGATTGCCTCCTGCCCGCTCCGCGGACCCGTTTCAGATCGCCGTGCGAAGCGCACCTCACGTGGACGACGGTTTTGGCTAGTCACACGTACAACACGCACGCGCGACGAAAGTTAGGTGCTATCTCCGGCGGCGCTTTGTGGCTGAGTGCCGGGGGAGCGAAGCGACCCGAGACTTGGTCCTGCTGGCCCCGGCGGCCTGGGTCGTATGTGGCGGATGCACGGTTGCGCCCGCGCTGGTGCTGCTGCTCTGGCCGCCCGGGACTGCTGGGCTGATGTGTCTTCGGCGGCTGGACGCCTGAGGATGAGCTCGCGGTCCCCGGTGCTGGGAGGAGTGAGCTTGAGACCCCGCGCACGCCGCTCCGCCGGCGGCGGGCTGGGTTGAAGATCCGCCGCCGTGAACGCTCCCGCCCCGCGGGGCGCCACCATGACTGCTCCCACGCAATCGCAAACTTCGAGTTTGAGCGCTCGATTTTGCGTTCGGTGAGAAGGAGTCGGCCGTGAGGTGTAGTACTCAAGTAGCTGATGGCCAGCCGCCGAGCCTATGCCGACGAGTACGCGGTTCGGGTCAACCGCGCGGTCGAGTTGTTGGTCGACTGCTCGGCGGCGGACGCGGTGCGCGGGCTGCAGGCCGAGCACGCGCTGTCGGAGCGCCAGGCGCGGCGGTACGTGAACGCGGCCCGGGCGACCCCCGACGGGGTGGCGGTGCCGGAGCGCTCGGCGGTGTTCACGGTCCGCCTGGCACCGTCGTTGATCGCCGGGCTGCGTGCTCACGCGCGCTCGCGTGGGCTGACGTTGAGCGCGGCGGCCGCCGAAG
>JBPCRJ010000025.1:0-22350 GCA_050996975.1 Solirubrobacteraceae bacterium
GGAGTTCACCGGGCGGTCTCCAGTGCGGCTTGGTGATGCGCTGCGGGGGCTTCCGTGAGGGCGGGTCTGAAGGAAGCCGTAGGTGTGGCGTGGTCGCGAACGAGAGTGAAGCGCCGTAAGGCGTCCTTGGGGTGGGTGAGCTGGCCGCTAGCAGCGATGCCCTGTTCCTGTTGGTCCCGAGGAGCGTATTGGCGACGTGATCGCGTCGAAATCTCAGCGTGTTACCCCAGGAGATCTGCCGGGCTCCGGCCGTCAGGCCGGTATGCCCGAGAGTGAAAGAACGGAGGCTGATGGCCCGGCAGAAGTCGGAGGATCGCGTACTACTGGAAGGCGGGCGTAATGCGTCATGGAGTGGGGATAGCGCAAGGTCGCGGATAGCGGCCGGCGGCGGGGTTCGCAACCCGTCGTCCCGAGGAGCCGGTGTGAACAGCACAAGCACGGCTGAGCGGCGATGGCCGCGGCGCGCACGGCAGCAACCCCCTCACGCGGTAAGCGCCGGCTCGCTGGCGGCCGTCCACTCGGCAGCGAACACGGCGGGGGCGCGCATCCCGAGCGAGCTGTGAGCCCGGCGCCGATTGTAGTCCTCCTGCCAGTCTGAGATCACCACGCGCGCTTCGGCCAGGCAGGAGAACTCCTCGATGTCGAGCAGCTCGTCACGGACGCGGGAGTGGAACGACTCGACGAACGGGTTCTGCCACGGCGAGCCCGGCTCGATGTACGCCGTTTTCGTCCTGGACAGCTCGCACAGTCCTGGAGCGCGTGCGCGGTCATCTCCGGCCCGTTCCCGCGGCGCAGGTGCTCCGGAGCGCCGCGTTCGGCAGCCAGGCGCTCCAGCACGCTCACCGCCTCATCGGCGTCGATGCTGCGCTCGACCCGCATCTCGAGCGGCTGCCGGGTGAACTCATCGACGACGTTCAGGACGCGTCCGTCGGCGGTCTGATCGAACTGAAAATCGAACGCCCACACCTGGTTGGGCCGCACTGCGCGCAGCCGCCGGGCCGGAACGGTCGACTCGCCCAGGCGCCGGCGCCGGCGCTTGCGCTTGCGCTGGGGCACCCGCAGCCCCTCCTCGCGCCAGGTGCGCTGCACCCGCTTGCGGTTGACCTCCCAGCCCAGCTCGCGCAGATGATGGTGCGCTCGCCGATACCCCCACCGCGGACGGTCGGTCGAAAACTTCCGCAGCTCGTCACGCAACACCGCGTCATCGGCGGCGCGCTCGGGCTCGCGGCGCTGCGTCGAGCGATGCTGGCCGACGACCCGGCATGCCCGGGCTGGGCCTACCAGTTTCCCGGCATGACAATGGCCGAGGAGAGTCCTGTCCGGTGCCGGTCATACGGTCCGGCGTTCCGGGACATGGGGCTCTCTGGTCGGACACACGCAAAGCGGGCAGGCCGCGCGTATAAGGGATGAGCTTCGAGCTCGGCAGTTTCCATGGGCGCCCCTGCGACTCACCCGGGTGTGCCTCGAGCACGAATCCGTCAGTGTCGTGTGCCCGCTTTCTGACCGCCAATGTCATCGAGCAAGGGAGAGGAAGCGATGGACGGTCGAAGCATCGGCCTGGACGTGCACCGCGATTTCTGCGAGGTCGCTGTCTGTCACGACGGCAAGGTCTCGCACTGGCCGCGGGTCGGCGCTCGCCCCGGCCCGCTGAAAGAGTTCGCCGAGCAGTTGCACCCGCAGGACCGAGTGGCGCTGGAGGCGACCGGCAACGCGCTGGCGATCGCGAGGATCCTGCGCCCGCACGGCGGAGGTGATGATCGTCAACACGCGACAGCTGCAAGCGATCGCGCAGGCCAAGCAGAAGACCGATCGCCAGGACGCCAAAACGCTCGCGCAGTTGCTGGCCGCCGGGATGCTCGAGCACTCCTGGCTGCCGGACGAGGACACCCGCGCGACACGCCGCAGGGTCACCCGGCGAGCGAACCTGGTCGTGGCGCGCGCCCGCTGCAAGAACGAAGTCCTCGCGGTGCTTCACCGCAACCTCAAGAACCGCCCGCCGATGACCGACGCGTTCGGCGTCGCCGGCCGCAGGTGGCTCGCCGGCCAACCGCTACCGGCCGACGAGCGCGACACGATCGACGCCGCACTGCGCCAGATCGACTTCCTCACCAGCGAGATCACGACGATCGAGCATGATCTGGCGAACTTCGTGCTCGCCTCCCCCGACGCCCGCCGGCTGCTGACCGTTCCTGGCGTCGGGATGATCACCGCCGCCGTGTTCCTGGCCCAAGTCGGCACAGCCCGCGGGGACATCAACCGCTTCACCTCCCCGCGAAGGCTCGTGGGGTACCTCGGGCTCGACCCGCGCGTCAGGCAGTCCGGCAACCGGCCAGGGCACACCGGGCGGATCAGCAAAGAAGGCGCCGCCGCCGTCCGGCACATCCTCGTCGAATCCGCGCTGACCGCCGTGCGATCCCCCGGACCGCTACGAGCCTTCTACCAGCGCGTGCGCGCCCGCCGTGGGCACCCGATCGCGATCGTCGCGACCGCCCGCAAGATGGCCAAGCTGTTCTGGTACCTCCTCATCCGCGAACAGGACTACGCCTACACGCTCCCGACCGCAATGGCGAAAAAGATCCGGACGATCGAACTGAAGGCCGGATATCCCGCACGCCGTTCCGGCGGCACCCGGCAACCCCTCAACCGAGAGCAACGCCGCGCGGTCGAGCGCCGGATCGCCGAGCACGCCCAAGCCGCCTACGAGCGAACCATCACCGACTGGAAGCGAGCCGCCAACCCGGGAGCCACGCCAGCGCGAACTTGACTTTCATCCGTCCCCGGGATATCTCCTCCAGCGCCCGCACCTGCAGCGCCTGATCGGCCACGATCGCCTTCAGCTGCACGTTCTCGCGCTCGAGCTCCTTCAGGCGCTTCACATCGTCGGCCTTCATCCCGCCGTACTGGTTACGCCACCGGTGATACGTCTGCTCTGAGATCTCGATCGCCTTCGCCGCCTCCGGGATCGTCTTGCCCTCGCCGATCAGCCGCTCGGCCTCCCGCAGCTTGCGGATGATCTGCTCCGGCGTGTGCCTGCGTCGCTTCACGTGATCGTTCCTTCCTCGCCCATGATCCAGGGCGCGAGAAACTCTCACAAGGGCCGGACCGATCCTCCGGGGTCAGGTTACCGCGCCTTCGCCATCGGGTTGGCCATCGGCACCATCCGGATCTGGGTGGGGATGTTCCAGGCCTTGGGGCTCCTCTCGTTCCAGAACAGCTTCGGCGTGGCGTTCTGGCTGGCATTCATCCTGCACGCGCTTGGCGCCGAGGCCTATCTGGCAATGCGGCCAACCCACGCGGGCTCCCGCAGGCAGAGCAAGGCCGCTGGAAACGTCCTCCGCCAATCACCGGGACAAATTCAACTCTCGGCAGCACGAGGACGCTCACCGCAACGGTCGAGAGCAGAGGCCATAGGCGCTCGCCTCGGGAGTCTTGCTCGACGACGATCGGAACCATCGGCATCAGCGTCGTCCCGTCCGCCAAGCCAGTCGAGCACTGCACCGCGGGCGAAGCGCGTCCGCCAAAGGGACAATTCCTGCCGTTGATTCGAGCGACCGAGTGTTCTGCTTCTCGTCCAAGGCGAGCACCAGACCAGCGCTCCGATTGGCTTCCGCTTGACCAGGTGAAGCAGGCGTCGCACCCCTAGGCTCTGGCGAGATCTGAACTAGTGGTCGAACGCGACCTCAGGCTTCCAGCGGTCCGGCGACTGCCGGTGCAGCTCCCAGTAGCAATCAGCGATTTCGTCCGGGTCGTAGGCGCCGCCGCGGGCGACGGCGCCGCCGACGGTGACGGTGACTACGTGCACGCCCGACGGGCCCAGTTGCTTCGCCAGCATCTCGCTCACCGCTCGGACGCCGGCCTTGCCCAGCGACAGACTGAAGTACGCGGGAACCAGCTCGGGCATCCCGCCGGTGATCACGATGGTGCCGCGGCCGGCCTCGGCCATCCGGGTGCCGAGGTGCGTGGCGCCAACGACCGCACCCGCGACGTTGACCGCCAGCGTGTCGAGCAGTTCGCGGGCGGACAGCTCGCCGGGTCTGTCCGGCCTGATGATCGCGGCGTTGTAGATCAGCGCGTCGGGTAGGCCTTGAGCGTCGACGACCGCGTCGAGCGTGCGTCTCAGCGCCTGCTCGTCGGTCGCGTCGGCGATCCAGCCCCCGATCTCGTAGCCGTCGTCCCTGGCGTCAGCGACGATCGCCTCGACGGTCGAGGGGGTGCGCGCGATGACCGCGACGGGCAGCCCCTCCCGCCCGAATCGGCGGGCGACCGATCGGCCGATCAACGGACCCGCTCCGACGATCACGACACCGGCCATCAGTCCTCTCCCTCTGGCCACGCTAGCAGCGCATGCTCGGCTAGGTGCTCGAGCTGCCTGCGGCCAGCACCGTCACGGGCCTGGATCGCCATTCCCTGCAGCACAGCCGCGAGGTATCGCGCGAGGCTGGCGATGTCCGCCCCGGCGGACAGCGTTCCCACGCGCTGCGCGGCCTTCAGGTAACGCCGCAGATCGGCCACCAGACTCCGGCGCCGGTCGGCGCAGAGGTCGGTGATCGAGGCGTGCTGGGCGCCGACGCCGAGGGCGCCGAGCGCGAACATGCAGCCGTGAGGCCGACCGGGCGCGGTGTACTGGCTCGCCGCCGTGCGCAGCATCCGGGCGGCGTCCTCGCGACCCGGATGCTCGAAGTCAAGCGCAGCGGTCACCTCCTGCCCCACGTGCTGGCCGTAGTGGTCGAGACACGCCCGATAGAGGCCCTCCTTCGAGCCGAACGTGTTGTAGATGCTCGGAGTGCTGAGGCCGGTCGCGTCCTCCAGCACGGCCAACGACGCGCCTTCGAACCCGTGCTCCCAGAACGTGATCATCGCGGCGTGCAATACCGACCTCGCGTCGAACTCTCGCGGACGGCCTCGTGTAGCAGTGCCTTTCATAGCGATCGCTACATTATCACTTCTATGGAGATCGCTACGGAAAAAAAGCTCGTGACGGCTCGCTCAGCTCAATCGCGCCGTTACCAACTTCGGCGCGGCCGGCTTTCCTATGGCGGCCGGGACCCGGGTTGGGATCGCGTTGAGTTCGGCCAGTGCGTTCGGGATGATCGAACCGTGACCTTGGAGAGCCTTGAGTCTGCGTGTCCGGGCTGCCGGGTCATGTTGCCCACGGTCGAGGGTGCGGTGCATCCTTACATGACCTGCTCGGCTGCTTGCTGGGCGCGCTACGGCGAGCTTCTCGCAGTGCAGTACGTGGAACCGCACCGTATGGTTTTTCACCAGCTCGTCGTCGACACCTACGCCGTGCAACATCCAGACGGTGATGATCCTCGCGCTATCCAGTCCGTGGGCCTTCATCTGATGACGTTGTGCCTGTTTCTCGAGCGAGGCACTGATCCTTCATTGGGAACCCGTCTGCATAAGCGGATGGTCGATTGGCTTGTGTTTCACCAGCTCGAGCCACCGTCATCACGGGGGCGGCTGACGATGCTCCACGTGCCGCTCAAAGGCCCCGCGGACGTCGCCCGTGCAGCGGCGTATACGTGGGCCGCCGATGTCTGGGAAACATGGGGGATCCACCATGAGACGGTACGAGCGTGGGTAGACAAGTCGGGCCTCGGATCCGACGCGTGACAGGCGGCATGGACAACGGCCCGCCGCTCGAGGTGGTGAACATCTTCGCCGTACTCCTCGCTACCGGGAGATGTGCAATCACGTGCGGCGACCATGGCGCTTGCGCTCGTGCATTCGACCCCTGGGAAGCCTTGCCGCCTGTCGGTGGAGCAGGAGCCCGGACGAGAACGTCGCGGGACGGTGAGCGCGCCCGCTTGCGCGAGCCGAGTCGGTCCTGGTTTCGTCACGTGGCGCGATCAGAGATCGGCTGAGGGGGCCTCTCCATCGCTCAACGCAGGATCCCGCGCAGGCTTCCCGCCTCTCGTTCCAGCGCGCCGCCCAGCGTGTCCAGCAATGCCGTGCCGCCGAGACCCCAGTAAGCGCTGACAGCGGCGCAAAGCGAACCAACGCCGAACGCCATCCACGCGTAAGGGGTCCCGTTCGGCTGCTGGTACCGTCGGCCATGGGCGGGACGCCAGCCGGTGGTGCCGCAGGTTGGCCGGTCCTGCATACCGGTGCGGTGGGGTGCAGGCCCATGAGCTATCGGTCGCGGTAATCGCAGACGCCGGGAGGGGCGGCGGGGCGTAATTGCCCACTGCCGCGGCAAGCGGACCCTCGTGGCCCGTCCACCGAGGCAGCCAAAGACACGCAGCGTGAGGACCGACACCTTGATGATCGCAATCACGCCAACAGCCCACCCCACGCCATCTCAGCCCACCCGATCTGAAAACCGTGTCTCCAAACTTTGATGGCCACTACGCGGCGTTGGCTACCACGTTCGCCTGAGTCCGATCATCACCACCCGCGACTGCGGGTTGATGACGACAATCGCTGACGGCAGGTCTCGGAGGACCTGGACTGCGCATCGTGCTCGGTGGCCTGACCGATGGGTCAGGGTCTCGATGGATGGATCGGTGGCGTCGCCCGATGGATTCGGGGCGTCAACTGGATCTCAGTTGGTACGCGGCGATTCGGTCGCCGTGGACCACGACAACCATCGGCTAAGGAGCCATCGCGTGAGTTCGAGTCCCACCCAAGTGCTAAGTAAGTCGACGACCCGCTGGGTCGTCGCGCTGACCGGCATCGGCTCGCTGATGGCGGCGCTCGACACGCTCGTCGTCTCGACGGCGTTGAGCACGATTCGAGTCAACCTTCACGCCTCGGTCTCACAGCTCGAGTGGACCGTCAACGCGTACAACCTCACCTTCGCCGTGCTGCTGATCACCGGCGCGGCACTCGGCGACAGCCTCGGTCGCCGTCGCATGTTCGCCGCCGGAGTAGGGCTGTTCGCAGTCGCTTCAGGTGCCTGCGCGCTAGCGCCGGACGTCGGCCTGCTAATCGCGGCACGAGCGGTTCAGGGAGCCGGCGCGGCGCTCCTGACGCCACTGGCGCTCGCGCTGCTGACCGCGGCGTTCCCGCCCGAGAAGCGGGGAACGGCGATCGGGATCTTCAGCGCGATCACCGGACTCGCGGTAGCCAGCGGCCCGCTGATCGGCGGGGCCGTCGTGCAAGGGATCAGCTGGGAGTGGATCTTCTGGCTAAACATTCCGATCGGTCTGCTCGCGATCCCGTTCATCCTTCGCAAGCTTCCGGAGAGTTTCGGACCGGACACCGCCCTCGACGTGCGCGGCCTTGGTCTCGTGAGCGTCGGCGCGCTGGGGATCGTCTGGGGCCTCGTGCGCGGAAACTCGGTCGGCTGGCGCAGCGGCGAGGTTGTGCTGGCATTAGCGCTCGGGTGCACGTCGCTGGCGGCGTTCATCGCATGGGAGCGCAGAGCACGCGCCTCCATGCTGCCGATCGAGTTCTTTCGCCGGCGTTCATTCTCGGCTGGCAACGCGGCGATCTTCTTGATCTTCGCGTCGCTGTTCGGAACCGTCTTCTTCTACGCGCAGCTGCTTCAGACCGGTCTGGGCTATGGCCCACTGGGGGCCGGCTTGCGCCTGCTCCCATACACAGCGACGTTCATGACGGTCGCGCCGATTGCGGGCGCGATGGCGGATCGGATCGGTGAGCGACCGTTGATGGTGACCGGACTGGTTCTGCAAGCGACTGGAATGGCGTGGCTCGCGCTGATCGCGGCTCCGGGCATGGCGTACACGTCGATGCTCGCCCCGTTCATCGTCGCTGGGGTCGGCGTCTCGCTGGCGATCCCCTCGGCGCAGAACTCCGTGTTGGCGTCGGTATCGCTGAAGGACCTCGGACAGGCCGCGGGAGCGAACAGCATGATGCGCGAGCTCGGCGGCGTCTTTGGCATCGCTGTCGCGGTCGCGGCGTTCGCCGCAGCAGGGAGCTACAGCTCCCCGGCCGCCTTCATCGACGGATTCGGACCGGCGATTGGCGTCGCGTCGGGTCTGGCAGCGATCGGCGCGATCGTCGCGCTGGGACTGCCCGGGCGGCGCACGACGACAACTCAGACCCTCGCCACCGCGGTCCCGGCCGTCGAGGGCGAAGCCAGCAGTTGAACCACAAACCAAGGAGAGCATTGTCATGAGACAAGTCATCGTTCGCTACAAGGTCAAGCCCGAGCTGGCGCAGGAGAACGAGCGCCTGGTGCGGGCGGTCTACGACGAGCTCGAGCATTCCGCTCCCGCGGGCCTGCGCTATGCGACATTCAGGTTGGAGGACGGCGTCAGTTTCGTACACCTTGCGTCGATCGAGACCGACGACGGGCACAATCCCCTGTGCGACGTGGAGGCGTTCAAGCGCTTCCAGGCGAACGCCGGCGAGCGTCAGGACGAGCCGGCGGTTACCACCGAGTTGTGCGAGATCGGCTCGTATCGCTCGTTTGACGAATGAGACCCTGCCAACCCAATCGCGTGGTCCATCTGGAGCTGCACACCGGCGATCTGCTCGGCGCCAGCGCGTTCTATTCGCAGTTGCTGCGCTGGCGTACAGAGCGGATCGATCTCTGCTCGGCGAGTTACCACGCGCTGGCGCTCGGCGGAGAGCTCGATGGTGGAATCGTTGCTTGCGGTACGACCAAGGCGACCTGGCTTCCCTACGTCGAGGTCGACCAGATCGACCGCACGACCGAACGCGCCCGTCAGCTCGGCGCCTTGGTTCTGCTCGAGCCTCGCGAGGGACCAGCGGGTTGGCGCAGCGTGGTGCGTACGTGCGAGGGTGGCGAGATCGCCTTCTGGCAGCCCAAATGTCAGCTCCCACCCCAATGACCGAGGCAACGCTGCTCCAACAGGCCGTCGACGGCGACGAGAGCGCCTTCGGAAAGCTCATCGAACCGCACCGCCAGACACTGCAAGCGCACTGCTACCGGATGCTCGGCTCGGTCGCGGACGCCGAAGACGCGATGCAGGAGACGCTCCTGGCGGCCTGGCGCGGCATGGCCCGCTTCGAGGGTCGAAGCTCGCTGCGCTCCTGGCTGTTCACGATCGCTACCAACGCATGCCTCAAGACGATCGACCGGCGGCCAAAGCGCGTGCTCCCGCTCGACTATGGGCCGCCGGCCGACCCACACGATCCGATCAAGCAGCAGCCGCCCGAGATCACCTGGATCGACCCCTACCCCGACGAGCAGCTTGGCCTCCAGGACGGGCTCGCCGGGCCCGAGGCTCGTTACGAGCAGCGCGAGAGCGTCGAGCTTGCACTCATCGCCGCGCTCCAGCTGCTGCCGGCACGCCAGCGCGCGGTGCTGCTTCTGCGCGACGTGCTGGGGTTCTCCGGCCAGGAGGTTGCCGACGCGCTCGAGGCCACCCCGACGGCGGTCTACAGTGCGTTGCAGCGCGCCCACGCCGCGGTCGCCGAGCGGCTTCCAGCGCGCACTCAGCAGGCCACCCTGCGCTCGCTTGGCGATGACAAGCTGCGCCGGATCGTCGACCGCTACATCGAGGCGTGGGAGAGCGATGACGTCAACGCGATCGCTGCGATGCTGACCGCCGACGCCACGCTCTCGATGCCCCCGACGCCCTCCTGGTACCGCGGCCCCGACGACGTCGCAGCGTGCCTGCGGGGCGGCCCACTCGCGGGAACGATGGCGTGGAAGCTGATCCCGGTGCGAGCAAACGGGCAGCTCGCAGTAGCCAGCTACCGCGTCAACGCCGCCACCGGTGCCCTGACCCCGCACGGGGTGACGGTGCTCACCGTCGACGGCGAGCGGATCGCCGCGATCACCGCCTTTCACGACGCCAAGGCGCCAGCGCGCTTCGGTCTAACGGGATAGCTAGCCCGCGGTGAGCCGGTCGCCGGGGCCGCGGCTGTGAGGCCCTCGGCTGCGAGCCGCCCAGCGTCACGTCATGTTCCGCAAGCTCGAAGCCTCCGGTCACATTCACCGCAAACCCGCCCCCTCCGACAAACGCGCCAGCTTCATCGAACTCACCGACAGCAGCAAAGCTCCAGCCGCCCAGGTCAAGCAGCTATGGTGCGCGCCTGGCAGAGGAAACCGTGACCGGCCTGCCCGCCGAGACCGTCGCGAGACTACTCGGCTCCTCAAGACGTTGACCGGCAACACCAGGCGCCCCCATCCCCGGCGAGAGGCCCGATGGAGCGGACCTCGTGTGGAGCTCGCCTCCTCAGACGAAGGCGTAACTCAAGCTCGAAGAGGACGAGAGCGGCGGCGAAGCGGATCCAATGGCGGTTTGCGGCTGTTGGGGGGGCATCACGGCATAGTGCGCGCCGTCGCCTGCTCGTTTGCAGAATTCCTGACGACGTTTCACGCCTGTTGAGGTAGCCCGCCAGCTCGGGCTGGACGCTCCCCGTGGGGAGCACGCGGGTGCCCTTGCGCCTGCCCCCGGCCCGCCCAAACCACCTGCCGTGCGCTCGCGGCATCCGCAGAGGCGCGCGGCTCTTTGAACCTCGGTGGCGTGGCCAACCGCGCTGCCATACGACAGGAGCAAGAAGCCAATGAGTCGACGTACCCATCACACGTCCGGTGTCCCCTGCTGCATCGAGGCGCTGCAGCCGGTGCTCCTTGACGCCCTGCGCTTCTGTGGCGACCTCTTCGGCTGGACGTTCGACGAGCCCACGACCGGTCCGCGCGGTCATCAGCGCTCAGCTGGGCGAGCTCGTGGTCAGCACGATCGAGCAGGCTCCCGATTCGCTACCGACGGCGGTGAGCCATGGTGGCGCGGCACTGGTCAACGAGCCCGGCGCTTGGACGATGAGCGCTCTGCACACCGCTGACCCCGAGCGGGCGGCCGCGTTCTATCACTCGCTATTCGGCTGGGAACTCCAGGAAAGTACGACCGTGCCAGTGGCTCTGTGCCGACGGCCGGGCTATGTTGGGGCCGACACCAGCCCGGGGTTTCCGCCGGATCTCGTCGCGGTCATGGTCCCAACCGACGTGACCGTCGTCCCGGCACACTGGGCGACCAATATCCGCGTGGCCGACGTCGGCGACGTCCTCCAGCGAGCTCAGTCGCGACGTTGCGGCAGTCTCGGAAGCTTGGTCGCGTGAGCGCCAGTCCATTGCATTCTCCGCGCCGGATAGGCGCGGAGGGAGGTGGTCTGTCCATGGCCGGTCGGCACGTCGGCGAAAACTCTCGCTGACCTTCGCCGGGTAGACGCCGACACGCTCGCGAGCTGGACGACCGCCGCCGGACTGCGGCCGGTCGAACGCTCCGGCCGGATCAGCTACCTCGCGCGGTTTGCGAAGCTAGCAAGCGGCGTCAATTGAGGATCGTCATCGAGACAAGGTCTGGCGGCCAACGGGGCGACGCATGGTGACGCGGGGCCAGCGGGCGAGGCCGCGGGCCGTCTCGTGCTCGCGGATGCGCCGCAGCCCGGGCGTGATCTGCGCCTCATCAATGGCGCGGAAGCCGAGCCGCTCGTAGTAGGGGCCATTCCAGGGAACCTCGGAGTAGCTGGTGAGCGTCAGCGCTGACAGGCCGCGCCGCGCGGCCCATTCGGCGGCGGTGTCCAGCAGCGTGGCGCCGAGGCCTCGCCGCGCGTGGGCGGGATGCACCGACACCTGCTCGATGTGGCCGTTGCCGTCGACGACATCGATCAGCAGGTAGGCCCTCGGCCTGTCCGCGTCGTCTGCGACGACCCAGGCCCGCCCGTCCTCTTGGACGACGGCGAGCGCGGCGATCGATGGCGGCTCATCGTTCGCGACCGCGTGCATCTCTAGTTCTCGAAATGACGCGCCGGCCGCCCGCTCGATCTCGCGGAGTTCCGCCAGGTCCTCGCGACGCGCGGCACGCACCATCATCGACGCTTTCTACACGCTCGCACAGCGATACGCCGCCAACACGGGCGTTCTCCGTCTCGCAGACGGATCGTTAGTCGGTTGCGGGATGGGCTCGTGGGTGCGGGTCGCGAGGCGGCTGATCGTAATGAGCATGTCGCGGCGAACGAGGCCGCTGGCCGGTCGGATGAGTGTCCAGTACAGGGCGAAGCGGCGGCGGGCCCAGGCGTCGGTGGAGCAACCCCTCGTCTCGGTGATGAGCTGCACGTCGCCGTCGTGGGGTTCGAGGCGGAAGTCCGTGAGGTACTTGGTCCAGCCCGGCTGATCGAAACGGACGAACTCTGCCAGTGACCGGATGTCCCGGTGCTGTGGGTGACGCTGCCACGGGCGAGCGATGGCGCCGCTCACGGCATATCTCGGCGCGGTGATCTCGAGCATCCGTGAAGTGATAGACGGGAATTGTCTGCTCGAGCGAGGTGTGGGTGGGTATCGGCCCTGTCATCGCTGCTGCCGTTGTGTCTCAGGAGCGCCGGGACGAGGCGGCGTGCGCCGCGGCGAGGAACAGCACGCCTCCGAGGATCCAATATGGGTCCCACAGCCAGAGGTGCCAGGGCAGCGCGCGGGCGCCGAGGCTGGCGGGGATCGTGGTCGCGTCGGTCTTCATGAGCAGGTGCTCGATCAGATTGATGGCGCCGTAGAGAAAAACCAGGACGCCCACGGCGTAGGTCGCGATCGTCAGCGGGCGATGGCGCAACCATCGGCCCCACCGCCGGGTAGGCGCCAGGGCGAGCATCCCGCCGAGCGCCTTGGCTACGACGGCCAGCCAGAGGATGGCGATGAAGCCAGCATCGCTTGCGCGGGCCAGGCGGGCGAAGGCAGCAGCGAACGTGTCCGCGCCGAACGCCGACCCGGAGGTCACGATGATCGCCGCGGCGAGGCTCTGAACGGTGAACAGCAGCGCCCACGCGGCCGCGGCGTAGGCCGGCCACCACATTAGCGACGTCTGCCCGCGACCCGCTGTGGCTGCCGAGTGGGCACGGAGTACGGCTTGCTGCGCGCGGGTGGTCGTACTCCGTATGTGTGGACTTCGTCTGCTGTGTAGAACCGGTCGCGGTCGGTGTGGGTGTGGATCTTTGCCAGTGGCTGCCCGGTGTGTTCGGCGTATATCACGTCGAGCCGCGAGCGCAGGGCAATCTCCTCTAGGGCGTGGATTTCGATGTCAGTCGCCATGCCCTCAAAGCCGCCCGATGGTTGGTGGAGGAGGATGCGGGCGTTTGGGAGCACGGCGCGCTTTCTGGGCGTGCCGCCCGGCGAGGAGCAGTGACCCCATCGACATTGCTATCCTGACGCAGGTCGTCCGCACATCGGGCTTGATGTATTTGCATCGTGTCGTAGATGGCCAGGCCGGCGTAGACCTGGCCGCCTGGTGAGTGATGTACATCTGGATGTCCTTGTCTGGATCGGCCGATTCAAGGTGGATCAGCTGCGCGTCGGGAGTAGAACTCATAGACGCGCTCGCCGCGCGAGTCTTGCTCGACGACGACCGGAACCAGCGTCATCAGGCGTCGTCTCGGCCGCCAAGCCAGTCGAGCACTGCAGATCGGGCGAACCGCCAATCACCGTCGATCCGTCGGCCCGGCAGCTCGCCGGCCTCGGCCAGCTTTGTGATCGTGTCTTCGGTCGCCTGGAGCAGATCGGCTGCCTGCGCGACGGTGAGGACCTCCGGCGCCCCGGCCTCGCGGAATACGTGGCGACCGATGGACATGGTCTCGCCGCCCGTATTGAGAGCCTCGAGCGGTCTGTTTGAGCCCGAGCCGTCCGGATTGATCTTGGCCCGTCGGGCTGAGCTTGCGAGCTCGCGTAGGTGTTCCAGCCCTTCGCGGGAGACAGGATCCACGTAGCGAGCGACCAGGCCGGCGACGAGATCCTGCTTGGCCGCGTTCAACTCAAACGCCGCTCGATCGAGCTTGGCCGCCTCGGCGATCGGAAGACGAACATAGAGCGCTGTGTGTGGGGGTGATTTAGAATCCTGCATATCTAGATAGCACGATAGCACGGGTCGGAGCCGAACGCCCAAATGGCGCCGCTTCGCGTGACGCGGGTCCGGCAGTTCACAGCGACCACGAGCGCCCAGTCCTCCCACGCGGCCAGCTCGGGGCTCGCGTAGCTCGGCTCGACACCGAGCACGGACAGGACGGTGCGGTAGGAGCGCTCGGACGCGGCGAGATTCGACACGGCGATCCCCACGTGGTCGAACATCGCCCGAGCCTGACCGTTGCCGGCATCCGTATGTCCGACACCCCGCACGGCGCCAGAACGAGCGTGCCCGCACCATCCAGGGCAGCCGCTCACGTACCTCCGCGCGCAGCACCGCCCGGTACAGCGCGCCAGCTGCCGACTTGCGCTCATACAACACGTGCGCATCGAGTGCCGTGTCGCGCCCGTCGACGCGGGTCATGTTCGCCGCCACCACTCGCCCATCGGACGCAGCACCGCACCGTCGACCGGGCTCAGCCCCGGATCATGGCCAGGAACGCGGGCCGCTCAACGCGCATCGTCTCCTCCAGTCCGGATGAGGCCACCATCGCCGTCTTCGGGTTCCCGGCTTCGGCAACCACTTTTCCATCGCCATCACGATGCACCAACGTCCGATCTCCCAAAGCCGCTGCTCAGATCCGCAAGCGCACCCGAGATCTGCGAGGACTGTCGGACCTCCGGCACCGGTGTTTGTCCTCGTCCGATTCCCATGGCCCGCCTGAACCCTGCGTGCTGCGGGACCCATCCTCGGAGAGCGGTCGCATCCGAATCCGCAACGCATTCGGCCGCGGGCGCTCTGCCCGGTCGAGGAGTCAAGCGGTGCCGGCGAGGATTCGGGGGCCGCGCGGCCGCGATCCACTCTTGGCAGGATCACTGCTCAGATCCCCCGGCCGGGCTAGCGCGCTGTGGCGAATCAGGACGTCGGGCTCGGGATTCGTGCGGAACTGCCGCTGATACGGCGTCGCATACAGGCCGTTGCGTTCGACGAGCTCGCAGTGGGTCCCGCGTTCGACGATGCGGCCGTCGTCCAGCACGAGGATCAGGTCGGCGGCGAGCACCGTCGAGGTCGGTGAGCGATGACGAGCGAGGTGCGATTCTTGAACAGCTCATGCAATGCCGCCTGAATCAGCTGCTCTGAGCGCGTGTCGAGGTGCGAGGTGGCCGCGTCGAGGATCAGGATCCGAGGATCCTTGAGGATTACTCGGGCGATAGCCACGCGCGCCCCAGTCCCGAGTCACGCAAGCGGCTGTCAGCCGAACAGGCTGCTCCGTACGGCGCGGCATAGTCGGCGTGATCGAACACAAACGGTCCGATACGAATGTTCACCGCTTCCATTGCCTGAGGTCCGTCCGGTTCGCCAAGGCGGTGATGATCCGGGCTCGTGCTCAACGCTTACGCCCACGAGCAGCCAGCGACTCGGGCCGACATCGCGGCGGTAGAAGCGTGTCCTCTGCGGACCACGTCGGGCTCGACGTGGTCGGGTCGAGCGACCGCCTCGGTAAGCGCGTCGAGGTGTCCGGCGAGCTCTGGATAAATCGCGTGTGATCTTCTGCTACCAGATCCTGGCGGGCAGGACCACCTCGCGCCCATGCGGATCGATGATGCTCGCCAGACGCGGTTCTTGCAATCCTGCGCACGCTGCCGTGGGCGCCGGACATCACAACCGCGTGGCCGGATTTGAGGTTCATGACGTGAGGCCTACGACGCGGGAACGCACTGTTCGGCCGAAGGCGTGTGGGCGGCGAGCTAGACACGTCCCTTGCCCGGCGTGAGGTGACCGAGCGTCAGCGCACCGCTGTCGCCCACAGCGGAACACCAACCGCAGCCGACCACCGTCACCGCTGTTTCTCGCGGTAGGCCGGCTGCTCGACGGCTCATTGGGCACCCGATCTCGCGGATTCGATGTCGCTCTGGCGCGGTGTGGCGGCGGCGTCCTTGACATCGGGTTCCGCGCCAAGCGGTGGGGAAGGTCCGCCGTCGGAGGTGGCATCGGCTTGATTCCCCCTGCTCAGATCGATGCCGTGCTCAGTCGCCGGGTCGTCGGACCCTGTCGTTGCTCCCAGGACCGAGCTGCCAAGCTCTGGATCCTCTGAAAGCATCTCACGTGGTGCGTCGGACCCTCCGAGCTCGGCGGGGACGACGCCGTCGGTAGCAGCGTCGGCCCAGTGACCCTTCTCGCGGGCCTCGGACTCGGACGGCGTAGCTCCACCACGCTGTTCGGTCGGCTTCACAGAGCCCTGCTGTTGATCGCTCTCGGTCATGGGATCCTCCTGACTATCGAAATGCGAGCTGACGCTCTCGCTTCCCATCCACGCAGGGTATCGCCGCGTGAGAAGTCGCGCGTCGATGATCATGTTGCGGAGCTGGTCTCAGTCCCCCAACAAGCCGGGATTCGCGGGGACGTCAACCGCGTGCTGTTGGAGCACCGCGAGGGGCACGATCTCAAGGGCCCGCTCATGCGTGGAGGCGAGCACGACGAAGGCGGCTGCGCCATCCTCGTGGGCGCGAAGCCAGTTGGCTGCGGTTACGCACCAGCGGTCGCCCGGGACGAGACCGGGGAAGCCGTACTGAGGGGCGGGCGTACCGAGGTCGTTGCCGATGTGCCGCTGGTGCTCGAGGAACTCGATCGTCACCACGGCGCAAATCGTGTGACTTCCGCGGTCCTCAAAACCGCTGCGGCAGCTCCCGTCGCGGTAGAAGCCGGTGACCGGATCGCTACTGCAGCTCTCAAGCTCCCTACCGAGCACGTTGCGGTCGATCACCGCGTCAGTATCGCGCGTTCTGGGAATGAGCAGGGTCGAGAGGTCCGCCGCAGAAGCTTCTCGCCGATCGTCTGCGCCAGGTCGAGAGCGACTAGATCGCAAACGCCCCTGCTCCGTCCCAAGCCTTGAGTCGCCGTGAGGCTGTCACCATTATTGCGATGGAGATCACGTTTCAGAAGTCACGTGTCGATGCCGGACCGGGGGGTGCCCTCGTGGGGGCAATGCGGAAGGAGGTGGCGGACGTGTACGCCGGTCTGGAGCTCGACGGGGCCAACATGCCCAAGGCGGGCCCAGTGGAGTTGGGACCGCCCGGGGGCGCCCTGATCGTTGGCTGGTGCGATAACGAGCCCATCTGCTGCGGTGGGTTCAAGAAGCTCTCGGACGGTGGGTGCGAGATCAAGCGGATGTTTGTTCTCCCGACCATGCGTGGACGCGGGGTGGCGCGGGTGCTGCTGCGTGAGCTTGAGCGCCGCGCACGACAGCATGGCTACACCGTCGCCCGCCTCGACACCGGTCCACTGCAGCCACACGCACGAAGCCTCTACGAGTCCGAGGGGTACAAGCCGGTCGCGAACTTCAACGCCAACCCGGTCGCCACGTTCTTCGGCGAGAAGTCGCTGTCCTGATCCGCGCCGAGACCGTGGTCAGCCTGGGTGTGTGGATGCCGCGACGGTCGCGTCCGAGCGGTCTGCTCGAAGCGGTGAGCACCTCCGCGACGGCCGCGTGCACGTCTTTCCGCCCGACCTGCCTGGCGACCAGTGGCTAGCTGACATCGGCTGGCCTGACGCCGATGAGAACGGCCATTTCAAGCCACTTCCAGTAGCAGTCGACGTCGTTAAAACCAAGTCTGCGCAGCCATGTCAGCTGAGTCTCGACGTCGAGCAGACGGTCGGACGGATCTTCGTCCTCGAGCGGCTCGCCGATCGCCGCGAAGAACGCCAGATGCAGGCGATGCGTTGGGGACGCCACATGCTCAAAGTTCGCGAACATCCCGCCGGGTTCGAGCAGATCGAAGACCTCGCCATAGAGCGAGTGCTTCCGCTCATGCTCGAGATGGTGGATCGCCATCGACGAGACGACGGCGTCAAAGCGCCCGATCGCAGGCAAAGGCTCAACGAAATCGTGTTGCACCAGTTCGATGCGGCCGTCGTTGGCGAAGCGCTCGCGTGCCGCATCGAGCATGAGGCTGGAGACGTCAAGCCCCACACCCAGCATCTCGTGACGATCGATCCGGAGCAGCGCGAGGAGGCGCCCGTCGCCCGTCCCGAGGTCAAGGATGCGACGAGCGCCGCGAGGGACGTGCCCGAGCAGAACGCTTTCTCCCTCTGTGCGGTGCGGGTACTCATCCGCTCGGCAGAGATAGCGATGGACGTGCTCGGCGGCCGTCCATTCCTCGGCGGGCATGCCATTCATTATCACGTCGTGGCTGAACAACCACGCTGAACCGGGACCACCCCAGGGAACCCATAGATCGCCGACTGGCTGACCGAGCGAGGCCAGGGTAGATTTGCAGCGATGGGCCAGGAGATCCAGAATTTCTTGTTCGCACGCCTCTTTCACCGTTTCTGCGGGCGTGACCGTGGGCACGGAGAGCGCGAGCTGCGCCGAGAACTGCTGGCGGGGGTGAGCGGGCGAGTCGTCGAGGTCGGCGTTGGGAACGGGATCAACTTCGAGCACTATCCGGCGAGTGTTGCCGAGTTGATCGCTATCGAGCCCGAGCCGTACCTGCGTCGCCGGGCCGAGAGGACCGCCGTCAACGCTCCGGTCCCGGTGCGAGTCCTGCCGGGCGTCGCCGCCTCGCTCGGACTGGGGCCAAGCTCGGTCGATGTCGTCGTGGTGTGCGGGGTGCTCTGCTCGGTGCCCAACCAGTGCCAGGCGCTCGCCGAGTTTCGCCGGGTGCTGCGGGTTGGCGGCGAGCTTCGCTTCTATGAGCACGTGCGTTCACGACGGCCGGGCTTCTCTCGCTGGCAGCAACGGGTCGATTCGGGCTGGTCGCGGGTGATGGGCGGCTGTCACACCGATCGCGAGACGCTGGAGGCGATCGCAAGCGCCGGCTTTCACCTCGAGCGCTGTCGCGGCTTCGGCTTCCCGCCGCAAGCGCACGTGTACCCAGTGGCACCGCGGGTGCTCGGCGTAGCCCGAGCTGACTGAGCGACTGAGCAGCCCCTCGGGTGGCCACGACTGGGTGGCTGAGCCGTGCCCGCTGGCACCCAATCGGCCAGCCGCATAGACCCCCTCGATCTCGCCACTCCCTGAGAAGCGACCCTCAGTGACCAACCAGGCTTGTTACCGCAGGGCATTTCTGGACGCGTGCTCGGTCACTCGTCCCAGCTCGTCATACGGCCGCACCGCGGGCCAAGCGACCTACCGCGCCCGTCTTCGAGGTCTTGGGCAGAGGGGGCGCCGGCCGTGACGGCACCTGACTCGGTTCGACCGAGACACCCCCCGGCGAGGCTGGTAGAAGCCGATCGTCGGCGGCATCCCGATCGGGTCGCCGAAAAAGTCCATCGGGCCTCCTGCGGCGATTCGCACGCCCGCGCGCACCGCAAAGGAGCCGCGCCGAAGCTCAAAGCCCGCCGCCGCTCGGCGCGGAGGCCCATCAGCGGTGCGGCCGGAGACGAACATCGGGTCGGCGTGGATGGGGCGAGCGCCGGAGGCCGGTAGTCCCCAGAACAGGTTGGCAAAGCAGTCGCGACCACACGGAAACGGCGATGCCTGGGGCCGCGTGGCATAGACGATGTTGTTAAAGAACTAAAAGTCGCCCGCCTGAGGCAACCCGCGAGCGGCAACGGCGGTGCCGGATCAGCGAGGTGGTGGTGACAAACGTGTTGTTATAGACGCGCACACCGGTGAGCGTGTCGGCGCGGCTTGGTCTCACCCCGCATGGCGACTGGGCAAAGATGTACTCATGCACGCTCAGGTTGAAGCGTACGTCGGCGGTGCGGTGGCCGACGGTGCTGCAAAGCAAGATGAAGTTACCCGCGTTGTCGTGGCCGTAGTTCGACTGCACGACGGTGCCGTCCTGGTCGAAGTCGATGTCATAGCCGGTGCCGTCAGCACTGCCGTTGCGCATCCCGTACACCTCGTTGCCTCAATCACAGTGCCATCTGAGTTGAACGTCCAGACCCCTGCATCGGACTGGATCCCCGGGGCTCCGGCCAGGTTTCCACAGCAGACGACGTTGTTTGCCACCAGCGCGCTCACCGTTCCGGTTGGGACGGTTCCATCGCCGCCGACACGCCGATGCCGCTGCGGTTGACGTCCTCCACACGATTCCCGGCGATCAACACTCGGGCGTTCGGATCATCGACCTAAATCCCGCCGCTTCCGCCCAGATCCTTGGTGTCGCCTCCCTGTACGTCGTGCACGTACAAACGCAGGACCGCCACATCGTGTACCGCACCGGCGCGGTCAGCCACTATATGCACCCCGCGGCGGGGCGAGAGATAGTTGCCGCGGTTGGTCAGCTCGAGATCCTCAACGACGACGTAGGACTCATCGGCAATCCTGACTGCATTGGTTGAGGAGCCGCCCGTAACGATCCGCGGGCTCGCTCCGTGCCCGAACGCGTCAATCACGATCGGAGCGCCGGCCCGCCCCGATCCGCGCGGTGACAAGTAGCCGTGGCAGGTGCCGCCACGCTGCACCAGGAGCGACGAGCCCGCCGCGCGGCGAGAATCAGCGCGATGGCGAGAACTCCTCCCAGAGTGACGCGAACCGATCGGTGTCTGCGCATTCTTCGGTTCAGCCAGGGAAAGTGCTTGTTCGGGCGCTGAGTCTACGCCAACCGGTCCGGCAATTGACCAGCTCCGCACGCAACGAACGAACACGCCACGCTCAACCGGGTCTGCGAGGCGCTGATCGATGAGGCATCGGCCGGCGGCCGGGTTGCGCCGCAAGGAGCACCGCCGGTTCGCCCACTGGTAGTGGGTACGCTGAAGACGATCATGAGTCAGATCGCCGGCGTTACGGCGGAACAGAGGTATCGGCGCGGCGGTCGCCGACCGGCACACAAGCCAGGGTTAAACGGTGTGGATCAGGAGCCGCTGGCTCGACGCGAGGACCCGGGTGGCGTCGGCGTTCGAGAGAGTCGGGGACGTCCGGGCGGCCGCTCGATGTCGTCCTCCGACAAAGGAGTCGATCCGTCCCAAGCCGCTCCTCGCGGGGCGGCCCCGCGAGGAGCCTAGTGTAGTGTCTTGTAAATAAGTGGGGTTTGTGGTAGGGTGGGTTATGCGCTCTCCTACTGCTGCTATGCCGCTGGCTGACGGTCAGCGAGAAGTACTCGAGAAGCTCTCCCGGTCACAAACTGCAAGGCATCGTGACGTACAGCGAGCGCGGGCGTTGTTGCTCGCCGCTGAGGGGGTCGCGAACACGCGGATCGGCGCTGAGGTCGGTGTCTCGCCGACCAGTGTTGTGAACTGGCGTGATCGGTTTCAGTGCGATGGGCTGAAGGGGATCGGCGTGGTCCGCGAGGGGCGGGGGCGTAAGGCGTCGATCCCGGCTGAGAAGGTGCAGGCGATCGTTGACGCGACGTTGCACGAGAAGCCTTCGGGTGAGACGCACTGCAGCTGCCGGTCGATGGCCAAGGCCCACGGCGTGAGCCCGGCGACGGTGCAGCGGATCTGGTCCGCGCGCGGCCTGAAGCCGCACAGGGTCAAGACGTTCAAGCTGTCAAATGACAAGCGCTTTGAGGAGAAGCTCGTCGACGTCGTCGGCTTGTATCTGAACCCGCCCGAGAACGCGATCGTGCTGAGCATGGACGAGAAGTCCCAGATCCAGGCGCTTGATCGCACCCAGCGCTCGCTGCCGATCAAGAGGGGTCGCGCGGGGACGATGACCCACGACTACAAGCGCAACGGGACCACGACTCTGTTCGCTGCGCTGGACGTGCTCACCGGCGCGGTGATCGGGCAGTGCCTGCCCCGCCACCGCCACACAGAGTTTCTGAAGTTCCTTCGGATCATCGACCGCGAGGTCCCCAAGGGCCTGCAGATCCATCTGATCCTCGATAACTACGCCACTCACAAGCACCCCAAAGTCAACACGTGGCTGGCCAAGCACCCCCGCTTTCACTTGCACTTCACGCCCACCTCCAGCTCGTGGTGCAACCTCGTGGAGAGATTCTTCGGAAAGCTCACCGACAAAGCGATCCGCCGTGGCGTGTTCCACAGCGTCCCGGACCTGATCGAAGCGATCGACGCCTACCTCGCCGCGAGCAACACCAACCCGAAACCATTTCTGTGGACCGCGACCGCCGAGCAGATCCTGGAGAAGGTTCGCCGCGGACGCGTGACCCTCGAAGCAAACACCAACTAAAACCGAGACAGAGCACTAGAGTGAGGGCTGAGCGCGCGCCCGCGACCGCGATCGCGTGATAAGCGCAACGTTAGACTCGATAGTACGGGGCCATAGCTCAGTTGGGAGAGCGCCTGCTTTGCAAGCAGGAGGTCGCCGGTTCGATCCCGGCTGGCTCCATCAACGAAGTAGCTGCAAATCGGGCGTTTTTTCTGTTCTTAGGGAACTCGACGGCAGCTGATTTCACGATTGGTCATCAACTTTGGTCATCAGACGAGATGTATGGTTGTTCGCCGGTCCGCACTTCATCCGGTACCGCGGGGAACCGCTGGCTTGAGAGAAGCCTGAGCGCGGACTGGGCAGGGCATGAAACCCCCGCCCGGGGATGCGCATCCCGCAGAAGCGACCCTCATAACCCGAAGGTCGCGGGTTCGAATCCCGCCCCCGCTACTCAGAAAAGGTCCGCATTTGCGGGCCTTTTCTATTTTCCGGTGTGTGAATCGCACAAGAGTGGTTGACATGGAG
>JBPCRJ010000028.1:0-18874 GCA_050996975.1 Solirubrobacteraceae bacterium
TGACCGTCCACCAGGTCGACGCCGCGCAGCTCCGACTCGCGTACGTCCAGCACCCATTCCCCGCGCAAGGCCTCACGACCGACACCGCCCACCTGATCGTCTCAGCCCACGCCACCCGCGAGGGCACCTACGTCGCGCTCACCCGCGCCCGTGAGGAGACGCACCTCTACGCCGAGGAGTCCGTCGACCCCGATCGGGACAGCGATTGCCTCCAAGCCCTTGCCGAACGGATCAGCCGGACCGAGCCCGACGTCCCGTCGATCGCCATACCGCTCGAGCACGAGCCGACGATCACCGCGACGCCCGCCCGCCGCGAGCCGGTCATCGAGCCCAGCGCGCCGATCTCGCAGCCGCCTGGCGACGATTGTCCGGGACCCCGTGATCGCACCTCGACCAACGAGGAGACGGCACACGACACTCGACATGGGACCGCCGAGCTCGACACGGCTCTCTCATGCGACTACGGGATTGAGCCGACCACTCCGGGCCGTGCCGATCAAGACACGCGCCGCCGGCGATGGCCACGCCAACCTGGAATCGAGCCGCGCCGCCACCACCGCGAACTGATCCGTCACAACGCCGAGACCACCCGTCCACCCGGCTGGGAACCGTGACGAGTGCGCCCGCACTGGTGAGCGCGTTTGGCGGATGCGGGACGACCTCATGAGCCATTCCGCGTCATCGCGACTGCGATGGCACGCTCCGGCCGCGACCAATCGGCGGATGCGATCGCCAGCGCGCTCGCGGTCTTCGCCGATTGCGATCGACGTCGCGCCTCACGGGCGTGCAGGTACATAGACGGTTGGGCAGGGGTCCCGCCGCGGCCAGCCGCACGGTCGCCGTGGGTCCGGCCGGCGCTTGAAAGTCGCCGTAGCGATCGCCGGCTGGACCGTCGGGGCGATTGCTCTGCGGGGACTGCGATCGTCGCGCAGATGGCTCGGTTCCGCAGAAACCTCGCCGCCGGGGTCGGCGGGAAGCAGGCGCCCGGCCTCAGTGCCCGCGCGCGCGTCTGTCCGTCATTCCCGGCCGCTAGTCCAGGCCGGACTTACGTCGATCGCGTGGCGCGGATTTTCGTGTCCGTCACGAACTTGTCAAACGCGAACTGGCATTCGGGCTTGCCGCAGAAGTGCTTCACCGGCGGCCCAGCATGCGACGACCATCCCGCGTGTTTGGAATCACGAAGCGGGGTCTGATCTCCGCACTCGGCACAGGTCACCGTCAACGCCATCCTCGTCGAGGATACCCCGAAGCTGCCTCCGCCGGGATGGTCGGCACAGGCAGCAAGTGTCCGCGGCGGAGAGGGGCGTGACCGGCTCCGGTGCTTTCGCCCAGAATCGACGCGGCAAGCCACGCCATCGCGACGACTATGGCATCACATCCGACCGTCGCGTCTGGTACACGTCGATCAACCTCAGGGTTGCCGGCCGACGTGGGAGCACCCCGGCATCCTCCTCGCCCGTGCCGTCTCCGTCGATCGCGTCCTCGTTGAGTATGAACAGCACGACATTCGCGCTCCTAGGGCGCTGCGTCGACCGGTACATCAGACCGTCGATCACCCCGCCGTCGCGGGGCGCGAACACGGAGCGCAGGTACTCGGTCACCACCTGCGTCGGCACGTACTCGATGTGCTCAGTTCGGCCACGCGTGACCGGCACGCCGAGCTCGTCGACAAAGGACCGGAGGAATCCCAGCTCGCCTCGCCGATGCCCGCGCTCCGGGTCGTAGAGGCTCGGCACGTCCACCGGGCACGTGAAGTCGATGACGCGCATCGGCCGCAACGTCTCGAACGTCCCAACCGTTACGCTGGGGAATCCCTCCGGATCTGCACTCACCGCCTCCTCTCGCGCCGTACCGGCATCGAGCGACCCGTAGAACATAGGGACGCCGGCAGCCGACATGCGATTGGAGCTGGTGGCGTACTCCACCGGCGCAGTGCCGAGTTCCGCCGCGCGCGTCGGATGCTCGGTCGCCTCGTGGGTGCGTGCACGGAACAGCTCTGTGCCGACCGAAAGCGTTTGGAGCGCGCCAACCTCCTCTACGGCAGCCCCGATGTGTTCGAGGAGGCCAACCGGCGAGATGTCGTCGGGATCATCTTCCTCGGTCTTCTGAAAGCCGAAGAAGTAACGTGAGTGATGCTTGACCAACTCGACGAAGCTGTCCCAGCCGTAGCGCAGCCGTTGAAACGGGGACAAGCGGATGAAGTCCCGCTGCACCCAGACATCGTGAGGTATGGCGTTGGCTATGTCGTCGATGAGCTCGGTGGTGTTGAAGGGGCCCTCGTCGTCGATGAGCTCAACGCTAAGCATCGGCTGCACCAGCACGTAGCCGCCCTCCCACGGCACCCCCTCGTCGTCGGCGTTGCCATAGGCCGTCTCAAGCCCGGCGAGGACGATCTCGGCGAGTTCGCCGACGTCGGCTGCGAATGGATCAGCGCCCCTACGCTTGCAGTAGTCGCAGGTAGTCGACTTGCCATTGCCGCGGACCCAACTGGCCAGCCACTCGTCCTCGATGTGGGCATCGCAGACGTGCTTGCCAAACAGGCGGGCGGCTCTTAAGTCCTCAGGATCCATGCGGCTAGCGTACGTCGCCGCCCCACGGTCCCCGGATCGGCCGTCCTCGGCACTTGTGCTCTCGTCGCGGCCCGAGTCGGCGGATCACTAGAACGCGTTGACCACCGACGCGCTGTGAGCTCCATCGCCGGCCTTGACCTCCCGATCCTCGTGGGCACTTGGTTTGTCAGTCGGGTTGGGGAGCGCCCGGCGGTGAGGTCCGAGCAACTGAGATAGGGAGTCGCAAGGCTGCTGCAACTGCCCCGTCCGCGCATCGCCTTCGAGCAGCAGCGCAATCCGCATGCGCGCGTTGGTCTTAATGATGTCAACTTTTGCGCTATAGTTGACAGTCATCGACGAAAGGCCATGAACATGCGGATCTACCTTCACCAAGAGAGCCAGCAGGATGCCTCCGCGGTCGAGACCGCCGAGACCGCCGTGATCGCCGATGCGCTCGGCATCGACGGCGAGGGCGATGTCGTTGTCCTCATCGAGGACGCGGATGAACCAGTCGACGTCACTCGAACTTTTGCGGAGCGAGGGCTGAGCGACCGCACGCACCTGTTCTGCGGACGCCGTCACCGAATCGATGTCGCCGTGTCCTTCAACGGCGAGCAGCGCACTCACGTGTTCAGCGCTTCCACGCGCGTTGAGCGCGTGTTTCGCTGGGCCACCGGCGAGCACGGCTTTGACCTCAGCAAGGCGGACGCGGCCGAACACACGCTGGCGCTCGGCGGCACCAACGTGATCCCCCCGGGAGACGCGCACCTGGGATCGCTCCCTGAGCAGACCCCTGGCCACGTCGCGTTCATGCTGATTCCCAAGCACCGCTACGAGGGCTGAGCCGTGGCGGTTCAGCCGGACGCGCTTGCGGGACCCGAGCTGCTGTTCCGCGAGGACCTCGAGGGCGCGCCGCTCAACGCCGGCGTCGATCGCGGTTGGTGGCAAGTGCGCAGCGTCGCCTTTCCGTACGCCGCGATCGAGATCGCGGCAGCGCCGCGGGCTAGCAGCCCGGACTGGTTTGCGTTCAGGTTCGACATCTCGATCTATCCGCAAGCCCCCTCGGCCCAGCCCTGGGACCTGGCGCTTGGGCTCCCGTTGCCACCACCACGGTGGCCGGGCGGCAGCCACAGGATCCAGCGCGTCTTCAACCCAGCCTGGCGGACGGACGCGCTCTACCTGCCAATGGACGCGCTCGCCCTGGAGGGCCACGACGGCTGGCTGACCCAGCACGCCTGCCACGTCTGGGACCCCGGCAAGGACATCACCCAATACCTACGACTGGTCCACGACCTTCTGAACGAGGAGGGATACACCGGTGTCCGCGGCTGAACGCCACCAGATCTCAATTAGTCGCTGGCGCTGGCGCAGGCTCGTGACGGAACTCGCTCGCCGTGGGCGCGGGGACCGAGAGAGCGGCGCGTTCCTGCTCGCCCGCACGGAGCGCTCACCGCGGCGAGTCACCGCGGTGGTGTTCTTCGACGATCTCGACTCGGCAGCCTTGAACGGTGCGATCTCGATTCGTGGCGAGGCGTTCGCGCGGCTGTGGGAGATCTGCCAGGAGCGCGGGATGCGGGTGATCGCCGATGTGCACACCCACCCTGGCGCAGGAGTGCAGCAGAGCCCGACGGATGCGGCCAACCCGATGGTCGCGCGCAGCGGCCACGTCGCCATCATCGTGCCGCGTTTCGCGAAGGGCTCACCGCAGCCCCACCAGATCGGCTTCCACGTCTACCAAGGAGACCGAACTTGGACGAGCGAGTACGGCCGGGAAGCAGCGACGCACCTGCAAAGGACATGGCTGTGAGCATTCACGCCGTCGATCCCGAGCGCTTCGATCGCGTGGTCAAGCTGCTCGTGGATGCCGGCGACGCTCCCACGTTCGCCGCCGCCGCAGAGCTGCTGCGAACCTATCGGATCCAGATCACAGCGGACGCTCAAGCGTGCGCCGATCCGGCGTGGCAAGCGGCACTCCTCACCGCGGTGAACACCGGCGTGCGGGCGGTGCACGGCGGCGTTGGCGTGCGCCTCGACGCCGATCCAATCGTTCAAGCGCCATGGGCGCGCGGCCGTCGACTATCGGCGGCGCTCCGCGAGCTCGGTGCTGTACGTCTCGAGCGCGCGCACGACGACGTGCCAACAATCGCCGTCGGCGACGGGGCTAGTCTCCGGACTCCGTCAGGCCGCGCCCCGGTCCTCCGTCCGATGGCCGGCCGCTGGACGGCTGAACTCGCGCTTGAGCGGATCGGTGCCGGGCAGACCGCACCGAGCGTGCTCAGCGCGGTGCTTGCGGCCAACCTCGCGGTGTCCGAGGCATTCCAGTGGCTCCGCGGCAACGCCATAGCCGGCGATCGGGAGATCGCCCTCTCATTATGGGACCCCGAGGGCGGGGCTGAAGGACCGCCCATCGCCGTGCTCCCCGCCGAGACCTGGCTGCTTGGCCTCGGCCACCTCGGACAGGCATACGCCTGGTTGCTTGGGCTGCTGCCGTACCCCATCGGCGGGAATCGCAACCTGGTCCTTCAAGACGACGATCGGGTCAGCGTGGCCAACCGCGCAACGTCGTTGCTCCATCGCGGCAAGCACCTCGGGATGCGCAAGACGCGCATGGTCGCCGCTGCCCTGGAGCCCCTCGGCTGGGATGCACGACTCATCGAACACCGCTACCACGGGCGCCGACTTCACGCCGTCGGCGACCCGGGGGTGCTGCTGTCCGGACTGGACAACCCCCAGGCGCGCCACGTGCTCGATGAGTTCGGGGTGCCGCTGATCTACGACGCTGGCCTCGGCGCCGGGCCCGACGGGTACCTGGGCATGACGATCCGACGCCTACCGGGAGGAGGCGCGTCGCGGACGATCTGGCCTGCCGCGCCACCACCCGCTCCTACACCGAGCGGCGCGCGCGAAGCGTACGCCGCGCTCGAGGCGACGAGCGGCGATCGATGCGGCGTAGAACGCTTGGCTGGTCGTACGGTGGCGACGAGCTTTGTCGGATCGACCGCCGCTTGTTGGGTGATCGGCAGCCTGCTTCGCGAACTGCACGGCGGGCAGGCATTCGGGTTGATCGACTACTCGCTGCGCGATCCAGCGACGGTGCTCGCGGTCCCGGCTGACGTGACAGCGCCGCGAGTGTCGAGCGTGCCATGCTGATCGTGACGAGCTCAGTGAAGCTCGACGGTGCCGTCCGGGAGCAGTCGAAAACAGACCATGTCTGCAGGGCCAGCCGAGCGGCCGATGACCGCTGGTTCTCCCGGAGTGATCGCCAGCGCGGTCCCCGGATCGTGATCGCCGAGCGCGGTCGCGATGATCATGCTGTTGGTTACGGTCACCGTCGTGCCGGTCGCGCGGGCGTGAACAGCGGCGGCCGTCTGCTCCCACCGGTGGGGCTTGATCTGCCGCGAGAACACGGGCACGAACAGGTGCGAGATGCCGAGATCGCGGATCAGGGGACCCAGGTCCAGCGGCTTGTTCAGGTCCTCGCAGATCACGATCGCCGCGCGGATCGCGCCGGCGTCGAACACGGTCAGGATCCGCTCCACCGGCGCCAGATCCTCGCCCATCGCGTGCTTGCCGAAGTGACCGCTGAGGTCCCATCGCTCGATGATCTCGGCGGACAGGTTGAATGGGTAGAGCTTGTGTTGCGAGCCGATGACCTGCCCGGTGCGACCGTCGAGCAGCACCGCCGTGTTGCTCGAGTGCTTGCCGCCGGGAGTCAGGTCGCCGCTGCCGGCGAGGACCCACCGCAGGCTGGTCGCTCGCCGCAAGCGGAGGCTCTCCTGCCAGCACTCGAGCAGCGTCGGGATCAGCGTTGCCTCGGGAGCCAACGCGATGATCGCACCGCTCGCGTCGAGCGCGGCGACGATCTCCGGGATCCGCTCTCGGGTTCGCGCAAGGTCCCGCGGGCTGATCCGGTAACACCGTCGGCCGTCGATCTCCCGCGTCTCGAACCGCATCTCGCTCGGGTCGGCGATCACCGGGACGCAGGCGATATCGAGCCCAGCCAGGAGATCGTGGCTCTCGATCGCGACGGACGCATCGAGCACTTGGATCTCGGAGCGATCCCACGAGCCCGCTGGAACGCGCTGCACGTAGGAGAACAGGTCTCGCTTGTGCTCGACCTCCCCGACGGGATCGTCGCGACGCACGAGTCGCGGAATCAACGCGCCCCCGTTCGCGCCCGAGTCGAGGCGAGCCGGGGCGGCGACGTGCGCCTCGAGCCTGACAAGTGCCCGTGGCGTGCGCTCGTTGCCCTTCAGGATCGGGTTGACGTACCGGAAGGCCTCGTCCATCCCCCGCAGAGCCGCGTAGAGCCGCCGCGGCCGATCGTCGCCGTTGTCCACCCGCATGCTGATGCTGAGGGCAGATTTCCCAGCGATCACGTCGTCACGGAAGCTCGATTTCAAGCTCTCCCACCCGCCGCCGGGCTCGCGCTCCCACTCAAGCCAGCGCTCGCGGGCGACCTGGTCGTCAAGCTCGTCGTGGTAGGCGCAGAACAGGTCTGCGCACGCGTGCAAGGATTGATCTACGCTTGACACGGTGCCCTTCAACCCGGGAGTATCAGCGCGTGATGCACGCGCCAGACCCCCCGCACGCGACTGACGAGCATGACGACGTCGAGGTGCGCCGCGAAGTCGCCACGCGGTGGCTCGGCCGGATCGACACCGAGAGCGGGAAATGGCAGACCGACCTCGCGCCGGTGACGATGACGCTGGTGGACGCGCTGCTGCACGGCGACGCCGGAACGCTTCAGGAACTTGCGGATCCGCTCCGCGACGCGCTCGCGACGATGTTTGAGGACCAGGGTCACGCGCGGGAGATCCGCGGCTACCTGCTGGGCGTGCTCGAGGCCACGCGGTGGGGGTTGCGACGCCTGCCCGACCCCGGCGACATCGAGTTCGCGAAGGAGACCCACGCATGGCAGATGCTCGACTGCCTGGGCCACGGTCCGCTCACCAGTTCCGACTTGAAGGAGCAGTTGGGGACGAGCGACTCCCAGATCAGCCGCGTCGGTCGCAACCTGCTCGCCCGACAGATGGTGGTCCAGCGCCGCGCCGGCCGCGTCGCCGTGTGGGAGATCACCGCCCGCGGTCGTCAGGCGATGGAATACGCTGCCAACGGCAATGCCCGCCGGACCAACTGACGCCGGGCCGTACTCGTCTGCCGGCGGCAGTCGGTCCAGCACCAACATCGGGATCGCGATCGACGTGGACTTCAAGACGGACCTGCACGTTGAGCTTGCGGCCGGGCCTGCATCATCTCGTCGGTGTACGATACAGCACCGCTCGGTGATCTAGAAAGCGGAGGCGTCGTGTCCGCGTGGCATCCTGTTGGTGTGCTGAACCTCTTCGTGGACCCGAGGCTGTGAGTTCGTTCAACGCGTCGTCGGTGGGCCGCCGCGTGCGCGTCGAGAGACAGAAGGCGAGGCTGTCGCTGTCGCAACTCGCCGAGCAGGCAGGGCTGACCAAGGCCTACCTGGTGCGGCTCGAGACGCAGGGCGGCAACCCGTCGCTCGAGAGCCTGGCGGCAATCGCCGACGCGTTGGAGCTTACGGTGGCGGACCTACTCGACCGACCTCGCCTCGTCCTTGATGAGCAGGAGACCGAGATCCCGGCGTCGCTCCGGGCGTATGCCGAGGACGCCCGGCTGTCAAGCGTCGAGGTCCGACAGCTCGCCTCTATCAAGTGGCGGGCGGCTGAGCGACCCCGCACCGTTGAGCGCTGGCGCTTCATCCACCAGTCGCTGAGAGCAAGTCGCTCCCTCGAGGAGCAAACGGATGACAAGTAGACGCGACTGGTCAGAACCGCTGGTCAGGAGGCTGATCGCCAAGCACAACGGCATGGCGCCGGAGGCAATTATCGAGCGACACGCGGACAAACTGAGAGCCGACGCCGAGCAAAACAGCCTTCCGGTCAAGCCGCGGGTGATCGCATCCGTGCTGGGCATTCGCCGCCGCGCCGGCGAGTACGACTTCGCTGGCCGGATCTATGCCGAGAAAAACGGGCAACTCGTCATGAACATCAACTCGGCGGACATCGCCGAGCGCCAACACTTCACCGAGGCCCACGAACTCATGCACACGGCGTTCCCAGGCTTTCGGCTGGAAGGTCGCTACCGCTCCGACGCGCTCGCGATGGAGCGACATCCGCCCAACCGCGAGGAGGAATACCTCTGCGACTACGGTGCCGCCGCGCTGCTGATGCCCGCATCGCTCGTCCGCGGTGAGTACACCGTCTCGGGCGGGCTCTCAGACGCCGAGCGGCTCTCCGGAGATGCCCACGTATCGGTCGAGGCGGCGGCGAACCGGCTCGTAGCACTCGCTGACGAGCCCGCGATCCTGATGTGCCTGGCGATGATGCACAAGCCTGCCGACCGCGCCGCGCTCCGCCGCGGTCAACACGTCGACATGGCGCTGCGCGTTCGCTACGCGACCGGATCCCCGCACCTCGCGGTTTACGTACCCCGGTTCAAGAGCGCCGATCGCGGCAGCGTGCTCTGCGCGGCAGCTGAGGACTGGCGCCGTCGTGACGCCGAGGAGACGCTACCCGGCGTCCCTGACGCAGGCCGTTTTCGGCTTGACGCCAAGCGGTACGGCAGTGACGGGCGGGCGCGCGTCCTCGCGATCGGGCGCCCAACCGTCTGACAGAGCTGCCGGCAGTAGCGTTGTCGGGCCGCGCCGTTGCGAGGCGGCGGAGCGGTGTTCATAAGGCGCTTGGCCACGATCTAGGACTGCTACTGGCCCGAGTCGCGGAGCCCCGGCGGGGCAACGTGCCGTGTTCTGTCGCTGGTCCAGTTACCTTCCGGTCGCGGCGCGGCGGTCCCGCTTCGCATCCACAGGCACGTCACGGCAGAGTTCGGCCAAGTCGCATTCGTCGCATTGCTCGCTCCAGACCAGCAGCCGCGGTAGTTCGTTCCCGCGCAGCGCGTCTCCTGCGCTCTTAATCTGGGCTCTCACGCCAGTAAGGAGTGGATCTTCGACTTCCTCGCGGATCGTCTTGCCCTCCTCGTCGAGGTTCAGCACTTCGATGATGTCCGCCCGCTCGCCGGTGAGCTCCTCGTAGCCGACCGCGTAGACGTGCAGCTGGTCGCGCGTCACGTCTTCGTCTTGCGCTCTCGCCGTCGACTTGAAGTCGACGATCGCGAGTTCATCCGTGTCGAGCCGGCGTATCAGGTCGATCCGCCCGTCGACGGTGATTCCGGGCGCAACGTGGACCTGGATTTGCTTCTCGCTGTGGATGGTGCGTTCGAGATCCTGACCGTGCTCGTCGAAGTACCGCTCGATCGCCTTGACAGCCGCCCTATGCAGAGTCGCTTTGAGTTCCGGGTAGGCGTAGGGGGTGTGTAGGTGCCGCTCGATCAGATTTTCGGCTTCAGCCTTGGCGACAACGTCGCCGGCGACCGCGCGCTTGTGCATCTCTGCAAGGGCGTCGTGCAGGCCCTTCCCGTACCCGAGGGCCTCGTGCAGAGGCGGGTTGAAGCCATAGAGAAATCGCAGCTTGAACTGGTAGGCGCATTCGAACAGATACTTCAACTCGGAGAATGAGAGGGTGACCGTTGGTGTAACGCGGCGGGCTCTTGGCTCGAGTCGCGGGGCGTCGGCGGGCACCCTCGTGTCTCGGGTCGAGAACCACTGTTGCGCCGCGCAGTGATCGAAAAACTGAGATCGTTTCTTATACAGCTGGTTCTGACCGGGCGAGAATCCGACGAACAGGTACTTCTGCGCCCGGGTCACTGCAACATAAAACAGCCGCGTCTCGTCTTCGAGCGTGCCCCGGTAGCGGTCAGCGTCCGCGATGGCCTGTTCCGGAATGACATGGAACAGCCCGAGCCCGCCTTGGCGCTTGGCCGGGAACCGGTTCGCTCGCAGACACGGCAGAAACACTGCGGGCCACTGCATGCCCTTGGCCTGATGCACCGTCGTCAGCGTCACTGCGTCCGGAGATGCATACCCTACGTCGGCGTCCGAGTCGGCGTAGTAGCCAGGCGCCTGGTACTCAAGCCAGGCCGCGAAGGCCTCGTACTTATGCTTCGGCTCGGTGTTGAAGTAGATCTGCTCGAAGTCCGAAATAGCCTGGCTGAACTTGCCGAGCTGGTAGAACGCCAACTCGCGCCGGACGGGCGAGCCCGGCAAGGTCTCTTCGCGCAGGCCAAGGGCCTCCAGGAACTCGAGGTAGAGGCGTTGAATGTTGTAGACGCCCCACCGCTCACCACGGTCGAAATCCCGGCCTTCGTCAAGCACTTTCATGGCGGCCGGCCACTCTCCTCCGGCAGGGAAAAGCTTCGCGGCGACCCAAAGCTGGCGTAGATCGGAGGCCGGCACGAGTCCGACCATGTAGCGAAAGATGCCTACCACGGCGAGGATCTCGGGACTATCGAACAGTCGGTTGAGGCCCTTTACCACGTACGGAATGTCCCGGCGCCGCATCTCCTCAACGAGCGGTCCGGCGTCGTTGGCGACGGAGCGATACAGCACCGCGAAGTCTGACCAGGACAGACCGCGGGCCCCGCCGTCAGCGCTGTCGTTGAACGCCAGCCCGCGCATGGCTTCAATTCGGTCGCAGATCCACGCTGCCTCCGCGCGCGCGTCCCCGAACTCGCAGGCGATCATGTCGCCTCGATCCCAGCGCTGATGACCGCCGCGCACCATTGCTTTCGGGAGCCGATCCGATTTTGGAATGCGCTCGGCGACCGATTTGCCGACCTCCACGACGCCTTCGCTGGACCGGAAGTTCTCGGCCAATGTCACCTGGCGGACGCCGTCGTAGCGGTCAGTGAACGTAACAATGTTGGACACCTCGCTGCCGCGCCACTGGTAAATCGTCTGATCGTCATCCCCGACGACGCACAGGTTGGCGCCGAACCTGGTGATGCCTCGGACGAGGCGTTCCTGGAGTGGGTTGACGTCCTGATATTCGTCGACGACGACGTATCGCACGTCGTCGCGGATGTGGTTCTGGACCGCGGCAATACCTGGATCCTCGTCGGGATCACCGTCGAGGTACTGCACCGCTAAGTTGATCATCTCGGTGAAGTCGAAGTATGCGTGGCCGTAGAGCAGCTCGACGTAGCTTTTGAACGAAGCGAGCACACCGCCCGGGACCAAGGTCCCAGTCGACGTTGTCCTCCCGTAGGACCGAAGTGACCTGCATGTAAAGCCGTGAGTGCAGGAAGCGGCGCAAGTGGGGCGTGCCGCTTGAGCTTGTGGGACACACCGTCAGACCCGATTTGCGGCTGTTCCGGTCGATGAACATCCGCGCCGTGATCTCGGTAAGTACCGAAAACTTGAATGTCTCGGGTACAAGTCGTTGGATCAGGTCGAGCGCGTATCCATGCAAGGTGCCGACCCACATCTCCGCGAGACCAAGCGTGTCCACACCTTCGTCTTCGAGGATCGAGAGAATGCGCTCTTTGAGCTCGGCCGCCGCCTTGTCTGTGAAGGTGAATGCGACGATGTTTCTCGGCTCAACCCCTGGCTGCCCAAGGATCGCAGCGACGCGCTGCGAGATGACCTGGGTCTTGCCGGACCCGGCACACGCGATGATCTGGAGCGGCTCGTCGATACAGGCGATCGCCTCGGCCTGAGCCTCGGTATAGGCGGTCATCTAGTCGAGGGCCCAGAGAAGACCGACTCGTCCCCGCTCGAAAAGGACATCAACCGACCTCGAACACCTTCATGACTTCGTCGCCGTAGTCGTTGATCACCTTGACGGCGATCTTTCCGCTCTCCGGCTTTGCGAAGGGTCGCGAGACGGTCTGGTAGAGCGAGTCCCAGGCCTCCTCGTCGATCTCCGCCTTCAGCGCGGCTTTCAGCCGTTTGTACGGGTCGTTGTCGCCTGTGAAGTAGCAATGCCGGACGAAAAAGGACTCCTCGCTGTAGTCCGTGTCGATCATCCACAACGCGATCCGACTGGTGTCGTTGCTACGGACCTCGCCGGTGGTCGGGTCGTAGACGTCGACCCCGTTCAGGTTCACGACGATGCCCTCGGGCGTCTCGTCTAGCTCGATGTCGGGTTCGCCGAAGACCGTGAACAGGTTGCCAGCGCCCGTCTTCTTCAGCTCCTCGCCCATGAGCAGGTCGGCGTTCATCCGAACCATCAGCACAGGGATGCGACCGAGCTTGCGAGCTGCGGTCACGCTGGCGAACCCTTCGTCGGAGGCGTCGACTACCATGCCATGGTCCTCAGTCACACCGGCGACCTGGGCATCGAAGGCGAACCCAAGGATGCAGAGCAGGTCGACCTCCTCGGCGTTGATCGCCTCCCGGGCAGCCTTCTTCACGTACGCCGGGCTGACGGTGCCGTATTGCGGACCGATCGCGAGGGCGATGCGCCCAGGAGCGGCGCCCTCAGACTCCCCCGCGCGCTCGCCGATCGCTTGGATGTACTCACCCGCATAGGTCTCGAACGCCTCGAACTTGATCCGCTCCTGGCGTCGACCGTTCTGGATGCCGGCTTTGGCGAGGTTGTCGAGAATCGACTGCTCAAAGTTCGGGGCATCCGCATCCTTGGCGGCCTCGGCTTCGGCGAGCGACTCCGCGTTGGAGCCAGAGAATGCGAGCGAACGGTGCGGGCTCAATGACTCCACCGTGAATGGCCCAGCCACCCGAACCTTCCTGGTGTCCTCGACCGGCTTGTCGTAGAGGAGCTCGTATTCAGCGTGCCGCTTGATCACGGCTTCGATCTCGGCGCGAGACATCCCGTCCCTAATGTCCGGGTTGTTGGCGATCGACTTCAGGGTGATGTGTTGGATGCGGTCGTATACGAACCCGAGACGGATGTCGCCGGCGAACTCCTGCCGCGGGGACGCGGTAGCGGTCAGCGACTGCTCCTTCTTCACGCCGTCACTCGAATCGGCCAGCAGGTACCAAGGGGTACCGTGCAGACATCAACCGCTGCCGAGCGAGCGCTAGTGCGACGCGGGAGGTGTCTACGGTGATCCAGCGCCGCCCCCATTGCTCGGCAACGAACGCGGTCGTGCCACTACCACATGTCGGGTCAAGGACGAGGTCGCCCGGATCCGTGCACATGAGCATGCACCGCTGAGTCACTGGTAGCGCGGTCTGGACGACGTACACCTTGTCGCCGCCGAACTGGTTCTGTCCCAACGTGTCGGTCCAAACGTTCGCCATTGGCACAGCTGGAAAGTCGTCGAGATACCGCATGTAGGCCAGGTTCCGGCCGGTGGTCGCCATGACTCGACCAGCGAGCACGAGCCGGCCCATGCCTTCCTCGTTCGTCTTCCAGCGAGCCTTGCCACCGGGATCGTAGTCACGCCCGCCGACCGTGACCTTGAACCACGACGCCGCACCCTCGCCCTTTGCGCGCCCCATGGACTGGCTCGTGAGGTTGTCGCCTGCGAACACGCGGGCGCCCGCCGGCAACTGCGAATTGTCAATCACCTCCGCTTTGGTCAATGGCCGACGCGTGCCATCCTGCAACTCCACTTTCGTGTACCCGGAACCCCCGACGCCGCCGGTGCTCTTGCGGTTGTAAAGCTGCCTGTACTTCACGCGCTCCCGATCCTTGGCGTACCACAACACGGTGTCAGCCGTGCCACCGAATTCGGAGGTCGAACTGCTCGTCTTCAGGAATGTGATCTGGCTGAAGAAGCCGGCGGGGCCAAACACCTCATCTAGAAGGCTCCGTACCAGGTGGACATTCTCATCGCCAATCTGAACAAAACACGACCCAGAGTCGGAGAGGAGGTCACGGGCGACGAGGAGGCGATCACGCAAATAGGAGAGATACGAATGAATGCCTAGTTGCCACGTGTCTCGGAAGGCGCGGATTTGCTCGGCTTCACGCGCCGCGTCAGCCCGCTTCCCGTCTGAAACATCCCGACTCTTGGTCGACACCTGCCAGTTCGAGTTGAACTTGATCCCGTACGGCGGATCGATGTACACCATCTGGACTTTGCCCCGGAGCTTCTCCCTATCCGCAAGGGATGCCATGACCGGAAGCGAGTCGCCGAGGATCATCCGGTTCGACCAGTTGGCGTCGTGCTTATAAAAGTCGACCGACTCCATCTCATCGAGACCGTCGAACGTGTCAAAGAGCAAGAGCTCCGGCTCATCCTCTGGCTTCGCTGCAGTGCGGCGAAGGTTCTCGATCAGGACGCGCGGGTCGATCTTCTCCTGAATGTAGATCGGTGGTGCATCGGTGACGAGATCGCCGTTGTAGCCCTCGATCTCGTCGGCGGCTGGGTACTTCCGGCGCCACACGAGCTGCGGGTCGAGGCTCTCGTCGCGGACATAGCGAACCCTGCGGACCTCCTCGATCGAGGGGTCGACGAACTCGTGGGCGTCCGCCGTCGGGATGTTGGTCCGCTTGTCGGCATGTTTGATCGCATCAACCGGGGTCGGGCCCTTCGAGCTGTCACGCGCCACGAGCGCTCCTTGCGTCATCGTTGAAGTCGAGTAGGTCGGGGTCGCCGATGATCGGCGCGTCGTCGTAGAGGAGCTGGATCGCTTCGCCGAGGTTGGCCTTGAACTCGAGGGGGTTCGTCATCTCGCTGTAGCCCCAGCGCCCGAAGCCGCCGTGGTTGTTGACCGCTGCGCACCACGAGTCGCGTGCGGTGGTTGCCTTGGCGATGGTCGGTCCGGGGCTCTTCTGGCTTCCGGACACTTCCACGATCAGGGTCCGATCGAAGTCCTCGCCACGGAGCCGCCGGAGGCGGACCAGGAAGTCCGGCACATACGAGTGAGTGCGACCCTTGTGCACATACGGGATCGTGAAGCCGAGGTGGTCGTTCTTCACGTATGCCTCGACGTTCTTGTTCAGCTCAAGTTCGGAGGCCAACAGCTGCTCCCAGGTGTTGCCATCCTTCCCGTCGAGCGTGACGTGCGAGACCTCGGATCTCTGGGTCGGCACGGTGGCCTTACGCGTGTCGAAGTCGACGTCGCCCGTCGAGCCTTGCGGGTCGAAACGATTGATCATGGGGCGGAGTCGCTCGCGGCGGTTGCCGACCTGGCGGGTGATGGCATTCCAGACCTGCTCGGCCGCCTCCACCTGGGCCTCGGTGATCGTCATTAGGTAGTTGAGTCGGTAGCCGTCGGCAATATGGACCTTCTGCTCAATCCATGCACGACACATCTCGGTTAATCGCGGGAACAGCCACGGCCGCTTGTCGTCCACGGTGTTGAACTGGGTATCGAGGATCCGCTTCGCCAACGCGAACGCCACCTCCTGAGGCCGATAATCGCGCCTCTCCCCGCGTTCGCGCTCGCCGGCTCCGATGACACCCTGCATCTCGACCCACCGCGGGACGGAGTTCGGTCCGATTTCGAAAGGCGGAGCGTCCTTCAAGTCGAGCCAGATGTCGTCGTCGGGCAGCTCGACCCGATATCCGGTCAACCTGGGGAACGTGATGCGCAGGTATTCGCGGCCCTCGAGCGCTGCAACCTGTTGGACCGGTTTCGGCGGCAACGGGTCCTTGACCGGTTTATCGGCGGAGATGAACTGGAACGGGATCCCGTAGACGTTGGCGTACTCTGCCTCAAAATAGCCGGCTTCGTTGGTTGCGTACGATCGGCGCCGCAGCCCACGGCCAACGACCTGCTCGCACAGCAATTGGCTGCGGAAAGCGCGCACGCCAAGGATGTGAGTGACGGTGTTTGCGTCCCAGCCCTCCGTGAGCATCGAGACACTCACGACGCAGCGGACCTGTTCGCCTAACTTGCCTTTTTTGCCGACAGTGTTCATGACTTCGCGGAGTAGCTCGTCCTCTGTGATCTTGTCGGCATCCGCACCAGGGTTGCGGCGGCGAAACTCGGCTTTGAAGGCTGCTAGCTCGGCGCCAGCTGCTTGCTTGAAGTCGGCCTTCATGCCCGCCCCGGATTCCAACTGAGCTGAGTCGATCAGGATTGTCCGCGGCCGCGCCAGCGGCTGGCCATCCACGACGTTGCTGAGCAGCGCGAGGTTGCCGGGCTTGTGGGCGATGATCTCGCCGTCGACCTCAACCTGATCTCCGGCGACCCACTCGTAGACAAGCTTGCTGACCACCGTGTTCGGGCACACAACGATGAAGACCGGCGGCGTCTCGCCGTACGGCTCCTGCTCTGCCTGCCAGTAACTGAACGCCTTCTCGTAGCTGCGGTGCAGACTCCGCAACGCGCCTTCAAGCTCCGGTGGCGGGAGCCAGTCGCGGACCTCATCCTTGGCCGCGCGTTTTGGAAGCTGTTCACCGACGAAGTCCCACAACCGCAGGTAGGTGACGAGCTCGTGATTGGCGTCGTCGTCGACCGGCGTCCGGGGCACTTTCACGATCCCAGACTCGATCGCGTCCATCAGCGAGAAGTCGCTTACGGTCCACGGGAATATGTAGCCCTCGTTATAGCCGGAGCCGCTGAGGTAGAACGGGGTCGCGGAGAGGTCGAAGACCTGCTTGATCCCGACGTTCTTGGCGATTTCCCGCAGTCCCCTGAACCACACCCGGGCGTCCTCGTTGGCTGCCTCAGCTTCCTTGTCAGCCTTCTCGCCAGGCGGGAGCGGCTTATCCACGTAGCAGTGGTGGGCCTCGTCATTGAGGACCAGGATCTGCTGCTTGTCTGCACCCAGATCTCGCAGCACCCGGCCGACCATCGCCGGCGGCGTCTCCTTAAAGGCGTCAACCTTGCTGTCGCCCTTAAGCAGGAGCCGGGTGTTCTTGGCGACGCCCTTGATCTCCTTGGCGTCCTTGAGCTGGAACGTGTGATAGTTCGTAATCACGATTCGCGCGTGATCCAGGCCACCTTTGAGATCGGCCGGGATCAGGTCACGCAGGTCGTAGTAGTTCTCGGTCTCCTCGGGCAGCAATACGCGCAGGCGGTCGCGGATCGTGATCCCGGGTACGACAACAAGGAACCGGTTCGTAAAGCGCGCGTCACGCGGCGACTGCACCTTATTGAGCGTCTGCCACGCAATCAGCATCGCCATGACGACGGTCTTGCCCGAGCCGGTCGCCATCTTCAGCGCGGCGCGCGGCAGGCCGCCATTGTGGGCGGCGTTCTCGGGCTCGAGCCGCTTGCGCCAATCTGCGTAGCCGTGAGTACGGCCCGCCACTTCGGTCAGGAAGATGCCCGTCTCTGCGGCGTCGCGCTGGGCGAATATGACGCGGTTTTCTCGCTTCGGGTCAGCCCAGTGCTGAAGCAAGTTGCGGGTAATCGGCGTGACGCCGGGGTACTGAGCGCCACGGCGCCACTTCGCAACGTCGCGCCGGATGTCGTTGATGAGGGTGTTCTTCTCCCGACGCTCCCCCGTAACGTCGAAGTCGAGGGCCTCCTGCTTGGGCTGCCCCTTCTTGCTCATTGCGATCGGGATGAACGACTCGCTCGGTCGGCGTCCGTCCTTGATCTGCCCCGTCGGCCCCTGTGATCCGATCTCGTAGTACCGGTCAGGCTGCTCGTAAGGCGAGTTGAGGATCGGGTTGTCGATCGGCTCCGTCATGCCTCACCCGTGCGACCCGCTCCCATATCCGGCAGCTTAACGGCCCTCCTTTACACATGGCCGCTGCCGGCAGTTCGCTGATGCAGAGCGAACGCACTGACCTGCAGAACCCGCCGCGATGCGATTGCCGCGTGCTCCGCGACTCTCCGCGCGCAATGTCATGGGTCGAGCCGCAGTGGTCGGCGTGATCGCTTCGCCTAGCGACCCGGCCACGGCCGGCGAGTCCTTCGGCGACGACGCAGTGGCGCGGGTCGGTCGGGCGACTCGCGGCATGAGCTGCGCCGGCGGCGTTCGCCGGGGGGGTGCCAGCGGCGGCAGGCTGGATCCGTCGGCGTGCCCGAGCACAGCACGCCCGCCGTGCCAACGGCCCAGGACTTCACGGCGCCCGGCTCCCCACCGAGACTCCTGGTTTCGCCATAAGCCGTCGTTTTCGAGCCCCATTTGGTGCTCCAGAATGGAGCTCCATGTCAACCACTCTTGTGCGGATTCACGCACCGACAATAGAAAAGGCCCGCAAATGCGGATCTTTCCGAAGTAGCGAGGGCGGGATTCGAACCCGCGGCCTTCGGGTTATGAGGGTCGCTTCTGCGGGATGCGCATCGCGGGGGGGGGGGGTTCATGCCCTGCCCGGCCGCGCTCAGGCTTCTCTCAAGCCCGCTGTTCTGCGGGTCACCCGGATGGAATCCGGGGACTGGGCGAACGACCACACATCTTGTCTGATGACCAAAGTTGATGACCAATCACGAAATCAGCTGCCGCCGCGGCCCCTAAGAACAACAAAAGCGCCTGCTTTGCAGGCGCTTTCTCAGTGGAGCCAGCCGGGATCGAACCGGCGACCTCCTGCTTGCAAAGCAGGCGCTCTCCCAACTGAGCTATGGCCCCGTACTATCGAGTATAACGTTGCGC
>JBPCRJ010000034.1:0-3460 GCA_050996975.1 Solirubrobacteraceae bacterium
GCCTTCACCGCCGCTTCGCGAACAACCTCTTGAAGATCTGGCCCGCGCTCTGGACGTTCATCACCACCACCGGCGTGACCCCGACAAATAACGCCGCCGAGCGCGCGCTCCGCGGACCCGTGATCCAGCGACGACTCTCCTACGCCAACCAATCCGACGACGGCGAACGGTTCACCGAACGATCCCTCTCAGCGTCGATCACCTGCCGCCTGCAACACCGATCGCTCTTCGCCTACCTCCCCGAACTGCTGACCTCCAACCAAACCAGCGGCGCACTCCCCGCCCTGCTCTGATCCTGAGCCCGACCCCCGCCCAGGACCAGGGGACTGAACGGCTACCGGAAAGATCTATTTAGCAGGGCTTTCGGGCTTTTTTCACTTTGCAGCCAGGGAGGTGCCCTAACGAATTGGGAAGCCGACGCTCTACCAGCTGAGCTACGTCCGCGCCGACATGATTCTAAGGCGCTGATTTGTCCAGGCTTGGCTCCTGGATCGAAGGCTCGAGATCTGCATTACCCTTGAGAGTCGCATGCGTCGTTTCGTACTTCCAGGACTGGTTGCCTGCGCGGCCGTCGCGCTGCTGGCGCTGCTGGCGTTCGGAGTCTCGAACCAGGGAACCGATAGTTCGATTGACGCTGCGGTCGCGCGGGGAGCGTACCCGCTCGCCCCCAACGCCGGCCTGGCGCTGCCGGTCCTGGGCTCGTCCCGGACCGAGAGCATCGCCCAGCTGCGCGGCCAGGTGCTCGTAGTGAACGTGTTCGCCTCCTGGTGTGTCCCGTGCAAGGCCGAGGCGCCCGTGCTCGAAAGCGCCCAGCGACAGCTCGCCGGCCGCGGGGCCACCGTCCTCGGCGTCACCTACCTCGATACCTCGGGCGACTCTGAGCAGTTCGTCCGCCAGCAGCACCTGACCTACCCGGTGCTGCGCGACGTCAACGGCACGCTTGTGCACGCGTTCGGCTCGACCGGCGTGCCGGAGACGTTCGTGATCGACCGTCGCGGACGGATCGTCGCGATGGAACGCTTCCAGATCGCCGCCAGCTGGCTCAAGCAGACGCTTCCGCGGGTGCTTGCCGAGGCCTCGTGAGGAGCCGCGCGGCCACCGTGGCCACCACGGTCGCGGTCACGCTGGCCGGATTCGCGACGCTGGTGCTGTCGCTCCCCCCCACCGCAGGGGCCGTCATGCCACGCGTGTCGCTGACCGAGATCGAGAACGACGTGATGTGCGTCTCCTGCCATGAGCCGCTGGCGGTGGCGCAGTCACCGCAGAGCTACGCGGAGCGCAATTTCATCAGGGGGTTGATCGCTCAGGGCCAGACCAAGAGCCAGATCGAGCACGCGCTGGTTGGACAGTACACCGTAGCCGTCCTCGCGCTCCCCCCCGCTCACGGATTCAACCTCACCGTCTACATCCTGCCCCCGGCGATCCTGATCGCAGGTCTGGCGACGCTCGCCGTCGCGCTCCCGCGGTGGAGGCGCCGCACGCGGGCGGCGGCCGCGCGTCTCGAGGGGGGCTCAGGCAGGGGGCTAAGCACCGCGGATGCCCAGCGGCTCGACGGCGATCTGGCCCGGTTCGACGGCTAAGCGGTCCGCCGACTCCTCAAGGCGGATCTCCGAGAGACCGGGTCGTGAAACCGGCCAGAGGTTCCCTGTTTCACGACCAGCCCCCGCCCAAGCGGCGCGGCGTTCGTCGCCGCGCCCAGGACGCGACGGCAATCAGCACGAGGAGCCGCGCCCCGCCACCCCACGCCCTACATCGACTCGGGGGCGCTCACCCCGAGCAACCGCAACGCAAGCGCGATCGTGCGTCCGGCCGCCACCGACAGCGCGATCCGGAAGGACTCGACCGCCTCGGGGCAGGCGCCGACCACGCGGCAGTCCCGATAGAACGCGGTGAAGCATTGCGCCAGCTCCAGCGCGTACACGGCGATCCGGTGCGGGGCGCGCCGTCCGGCCGCCTCCGCGATCTCGCCCGGAAAAGCGGCCAGCTTCTTGATCAGGTCACGCTCGGAGACGTGCAGCTCGGCCTCGCCCCAGCCCGCCAAAGCCCCAGCACCATCACCTCCGAAAAGCCCCTCAGAATCACCCGAACCATCCCCTCCAGAAGCCCCCAAGGACCCCTCAGAACCACCCGAACCACCGCCTGGCTCCAGCGCTGCCGCAACCCGCCCGTCGGAGAACCGCCCGAGCATCGACGCGATACGCGCATGCGCGTATTGCACGTAGTAGACGGGGTTCTCGGCCGACTGCTGGCGCGCGAGCTCGAGGTCCAGCTCGAGCGTGCGGTCGTGCGAGCGCTGGAGCATGAAGAACCGGGCAGCGTCGACACCGATCTCGTCGAGTAGCTCGTCGAGCGTCACGAAGTCGCCGCGGCGCTTTGACATCGCAAATACCTTGCCACCCTCGACCAGGTGCACGAACTGGAGAATCGGCACTTCGATCGTGTCGGGGTCGCCGCCCAGCGCAGCCATCGCGGCCTTCAGCTCACGGACGTAGGCATGGTGATCGGACCCCATCGGGTTGAGCTGGCGCCCGAACCCCCGCGCGCGCTTATCGAGCATGTACGCGAGGTCCGCCGCGAGGTAGGTCGGCTCTCCGCTGGAGCGCACCACCACCCGGTCCTTGGCGTCGCCGAAGCTGGTCGTGCGCAGCCAGACCGCTCCCTCTGACTTGTACAGGTGTCCGGCGCGCGAGAGCGCCGCGAGCGCCAGATCAAGCCGGCTCGGCGAGCCGGCGTGGAGCGTCTGCTCGCTGAAGAAGGAGTCAAATTGCACGCCGTAGCGCGTCAGCGTCGCCTTGATCCGGCCGAGCAGGAGCTCTACGGCGCGGGCCGTGAGCTCTTCCAGGTCATCCGCCGCATCCGGACCACCCCCAGCCTCCACACCCCCCTCCACCGCCGGCCCGAGCTCGCGAGCCAACTCGGCGACGTATTCCCCCTGGTAGCCGCCCTCCGGCACGGGCTCGTCACGGGCTCGCGCCCGGACCGATTCCCCCAGCAGGCGGATCTGGTTGCCGGCGTCGTTGAAGTAGTACTCGCGTGCGACGGTGTGTCCGTGGTGCTCGAGGATCCGTGCCAGCGCGTCGCCGTACGCGGCGTGGCGGCCACTGGCGGCCACGAGCGGGCCCGTCGGATTGGCGGACACGAACTCGACCAGAATCCGCTCCGCGCCGCCGCCCGCCCCGGTGGGCCCGCTCGTCTCCCCGGCGCCCGCGTCCCGGGCGCCACCGGCGCCGAATCGATCCCCCGCACCAAGCATTGTCGCCAGCGCGGCGCGATGCCACCCGTCGGAGAGAACGAGGTTCAAGAAACCGGGTCCGGCAACCTCGGTCCGGGCCAGCCAGTCCCCCAGGGTGGTGTGCAGCTCAACGGCGAGTCGCTGCGCGATCTCCCTCGGCGGCGCCCCGAGCACGGGCGCTAGCAGCATCGCCGCGTTCGTCGAATAGTCGCCCTGACCCTCGCGCTT
>JBPCRJ010000149.1:0-8992 GCA_050996975.1 Solirubrobacteraceae bacterium
CCTGCTCCAGCCGCTGTTCAAGTGCTGGACCGGCCGCTGCCACACCTGCCACCAACCCGTCGACCTCGACCAACTCCTGCTCCATCCCGACCAACTCGACGAGTGACAACTAACAAAGCACTACTAGCTACTTGCCGAGGAAAAACTCATGACTCGTGTCCGGGGCGGAATTGAAACGGCGCGCTGGTCGAGGGCGCGGCCGGTTCGTAGTGGGAGTGGGCTCTGATCGAGCTTGCCGGGAGTGTTTCACCGCTCCCGGATGGCGAGCGTGTCAGCGTTGTAGGCGAGGATCGCCCATCCGGTCCAGATCTGCTGGCCGTCGTCGCCTTTCAGGCGGAATCGGTCCATGCCATACCCGCGTTTGAGGTGACTGATCCGTCCTTCGGCGCCGGTTCGATACTTCTGCAGCCGGCGTTGGGTGCGTTTGGAGCCGGGTTGTTGGCGGCCGGAGATGAACACCCGATCGGGCTCGAGGTCGTCGACGGCTGTCGTCGTCGGGCCGACGTTGATCCCACCGTCGAGCGCGATCTCTTTCGGGGAGATCCCGAGCCGCTTCAGCTCCGCGACCGTGTCCGGGAGGAGCGTGTCCTCGCCCGGGTTCCCGACCTGAGTCGCTGCCGGCACGATCACCCCACGCGCGCCACGCTTGGTGTTCTCCGTCACCTCGCAGATCTGGCTGACATACCCAAATTCGTTGGGCTTGCCGAGTTTCCCCTTCCGGATCGGCCGGGCGTCCGGATCGGACAGGGACACCAGCCGGTCTTTGATCGGCTCCCCCGCGACGCGCTGCTTGATCTGGCCGGCGACCTTCTCGCAGCGGTCTGCTAACTCCTCGAGCTGCGCGGCTGCCGTCAGCTTCGCTTTCGCGCCGCGACCGCGCGCCCGACCCCGCGCGATCACCACGAGGCGCCTGGTCTCCGCGATCGATGTCTCCAGCAGCTCGCCCGTCTGCGCGGTCAGCTTCAGCACCTCGGACTTTGCCTCCCCGGAGCGACGACGGATCGTGCGGGTCACCGCCCGCAACGTGCGACCCATCGCCCGGGAGCGATCCCGCACCCGCCGCTTCTGCTCCTTCACCAGCTTCGCGAGCTTGCGTCCTTCTCGCGCCAATGCCCCAACGCCGTGCGCCGCCAGACCCGAGTCGGTCGGATACTTCACGTCCGCCTCGATCACCGTCGAATCGACCCGGACGGCCCTGGGCCGGAACCGCTTCGAGCGAGTCGCCTGCACGATCAACACGCGCGTGGTCTCGTTCACCGTCTCGGGACCGATCCGCCGGGTGAGCTTCCGAACGGTCGACTCGTCCGGGACCCGCTCCGACAACGAGATTCGGCAGAACCGCCTTCAGACGCCTCTACTTTTTCCAGGACGTAACTAAGGTCGTTAAAGCGCCACTGGTAGTCTGGGCTTTTTCGCCCAAAAGCGCCACTGGTAGTCTGGGGTCAAGCGCCATTGGTAGTCCGGGCTTTTGTTCTCCGAGCGCCACTAAAAAACCGGGCTATTCCCGTCCGCATCGGCTGACCGTCCGAGCCTCCTGCGAGGGTTCCGGTCCATGTCAAGGCCTCCACGCTGGCGAGGTCAGGCCCCGCGTGGTGCGATGCTCCATCCCATGTGGGAAGGCGCGCGCTCGCCGAGCAAGGATCCCTGGGTTGGGCGCTGTCTGCTCGGCTCCGGGTGGGTGGCGTGCTCGCGCCGGCTCTCGGTACTCGACATGCGACTCTGGGCAGCGTTCGGTGCCCTCCTCCAAGCGCAGGTGCCCGAGGTACCCGCCGAGGACCCCATCCTCGACCGCCGCTCATCGCGAACCGTCAAGACGACCGGCTACCAGCTGGCGACATGGTCCTCGGCGACGATGGCGGGCATTGCTACCGCATGCTGTCCGCGTCGATGCTGCGCCTGGCGACCACGCGAGCTTGCGTGCATGTCGTCGAGCGGGACCCGGAGCTGGCGCTCCGGCACATCCGTACTGGCTGCATCGCGCTGCTGGGCGACATCTGGGACGCGACGACCGAGCTGCAGCTCCGCACCCCGACCGAGTGGGGCGCGCTAAAGCTAAAGGGCACAAGCTCGCTGCGCGTGGAGATCGGCCACTGGAGTGCGCAGCAAATCGTGAGCAACCCACACGGCTCGACGTGGATCGACCTCGACCTCCTCCGGGCGCTCGGGTCGGGGTTGCCCGCCCGCATGTGGGCAACGCTGGAAGCATGGTCGAGCTGGCCTCAGCGCAGCATGGACGGGCGAGAGGAATGCGCGATCGGACTGGCCGAGAACGCACGCCAGTCGCTTGGCGTCGGCGAGAGTGCCGGCCGGACCGCGACCTGAGAGCGGGCGGCCGCGTTTGAGATCACCGGCACGAGTCGCCCTGGGGCTCACTCTCGTGCCGCTGATCCGCTGCGCCCGCCCCGCGCCTGCGCGTACCAGAGTAGACCGGTGATGACGAGCACGTACTGAGCGAACTGAGCCACGGAGTCGATCGAGCGAAGGTCATAGCCGGTCTCCCGGTGTGACGATACGAGGGCCCTGACGGCGCCCGGAAGGGTGCCGTAGGGCTCCCATATCAGGGAGCAGAGCACGAACGCCGCCGCCAGACCCACCCATGCGCCGAGTCCCGCACCTTCGCGCACGAAGCGCACCAGGAGGAGCACGAACAGGGGGACGAGCAACACCTGGTAGTGGGCCCAGTCCAGAGGACTCAGCATTACCGCCAGCGGGGATGAGAAGGCGAGCATCTCCCAGCTCGTCGCGGCTCGTCCGCGAAGAGCGTCGATCACCCAAGCACCCAGTACCGCCACGGCGAGGAACACGACGACACGCTGCAGAAACCAGTTCTGGTCTCCCATCAGGCGGCACAGCAATGAGCCCGGCGCGAAGTTCAGCGACTTGCACGCCGCCCCGTACGTTGGCCCAGCCTTGTGGTCGAAGTTCTGGATAACCCGCACAGGGTCCATCACGCCGAGATCGTGAGCGCGGGCTGCCATCAGCGCCTGGCCAGCGATGTTCGGCACCACCACCCACGCGAGCGCCATCGCTCCCACCCGCCTTGTCTCGCGACGCGCGAGGAGGACGAACGGCAGCAGCACAAAGAGCGGCTTGATCGCCACGGACAGGCCAATCAGCCCGGACGCCGACCGCAGTCGCTTGTGCCTCAATAACTCAAATCCACCCATCGACAGCGTGAGCGCGATGATGTTGAACTGCTTCCACCAAACGGTCGACATCACAGGCCCGAAGCTCAGCAGCGCGAACGCGGTCAGCCAGCACCAACGCGGCGCGATCTGCCCCTGGAGTCGCCTGAGCACGACGCCGACTAGGCCGACGACGAGCACGAGGTTCAGCACCGTCATGAGCTCCGCTCCGGTCCTGAGTGTCATCAGTCGCGAAACCACCGCCATTATCGCGGCGAGCAGCGGCGTGCCGTCCCACAACGTCAGGCGCTCGGGATGGCCGGTCGTCCAGGCGCCCTGGCCGGCCCTATAGGCAGGCTGAAAATCCCACGCCCGCGGGTCGTGGAGGGCCCGCCAGGTCCACCAAGCGACGATGGCCACGAGAATCGCGCCGCCGATCAGCGCCAACGGACGCCTTCTCTGGCCTGACGCCGGCGGCGCGAGCGTTGCCTCCGTGTGGTCCGGCAGTCGTGCACTGTTAGTCCCCGTGACCATCGGCTCGCGTAGCCTAGCTTCAGCCGCTTCCGGCGCCGGAGCCGCCATCCTCGACGACCGCAGTTTGGTCCTCGAGAAAAACACGCCGGAGCTCAGGCACCCTCGGCGCAACTCTTCGCCGAGCCAGGGGTTATCGGCACCAGAAGTTTCAAACGCCGAGTCTCCGTCCGCCCGCTGGTCGGAGACCGGGGAACCCGTTGCGGCGCAGGCCGCTGGGGCGAATCGCCGCTGGAGCGCGGCGTAGCGTGATCGGTCACGCGAGCCCGTCAGCTAACCCCGGAGGCAAGAACCGAAGGGAGCACCTATTGTCCTCTGCGCGCTGCGATGCGGTCTGCGAACGGACGTTGCTCGTTCGAGACCTTGGATCGGTCGAGCTGTGGGATCGCTCCCTGGCTCGCTCGCGTCAGCGCCGGCGGCTCACGGAGCTGGGACGCCGCGCGCGGCGCCGGCAGAAGAGCGCGTCGCTGGCGTTGAGCGCGGCGCTCGCCGCGGGGCCGATCCTTCCGCGGCTAGCCGGTGCCGCTGAAGGGGCGTCGGTTCCCAACCCGTCCGGCCACGCCAACGCCGGCTCCGATGGCCGGCTGCAGCCTTACGGTCAGCGGGTGGTGCTGCGGATGGGCAGCGAAGGACCACTCGTGGCGGCGGCTCAGCGGCGGCTGAACGGCGTCCTTCCGCTCACGCATCTGGCGGTGGACGGGATCTTCGGACCTCGGACGCAGGGAGCGTTGCGCGACTTCGAGCGCCGTCACGGCCTCACCCTGACCGGCTCGATCGACGTCAGGACGTGGGCGATCATGTTCCAGGCTCCCGTGCTTGTGCTGGACGGGACCACGGTTGCGCCAGGCGCTCCGAACGGAGGATCTCCCTCGCCGGTAGCGACCGCTGCGGCCGGCGGCGGCCGATACTTCGCCAGTGCTCAGCGGCAGCCGGCGGGGGCTTCGGGTGGCGCTGGTCAGGGGCGGCCGGCGGTGGCTTCGGCGAGCGTCGGCCACGGGCAGCCGGCGGGGGCTTCCGGCGGCAACGGCCCGGCGGCTACGCGAGGATCAGGCGCTACGACGGGCAATGTCGGCGTCGGTGCGACGGCCCGTGTCGGAGGGGACACGGGCGTTCAATCCACGCCAGGCGCCCGCGCCAACGGTGTCGCGGGTGGCGCTTCCGGCTCGGCTGACGGGGGATCTGGAGAAACCCCGGCAATCGGCGTAGTCTCGCCCCCGGCCCCGATGACGCAGCCGTCGACGTACGTCCTGACCGACGGCGTCGCACTGCCGCTCCCACGCAGTTACCTCGTCAATGGCTACGTCGACCAGGGCGTCGACTACTCGGCCCCGGGTGGCACGCCGCTGTACGCGATGGGCGATGGCGTCATCATCGGCGAGGGGATCAGCGGCTTCGGTCCGAACGCGCCGATCCTCAAGATCACGTCCGGTCCGCTTAAGGGCATGGAGATGTACTACGGGCACGCCGGCTCGGATCGGGTCCATGTCGGTCAGCACGTCCAGGCCGGCCAGCAGATCAGCGAAGTGGGCTACGGCATCGTCGGCATCTCGACGGGCCCGCATCTGGAAGTCGGCTTTTCCCCTCCTGGCCCGACGGGATCGGGCTCGCGCATGCTCTCGCTGCTCAACGGCCTGCTCAGCCGGCATTCCAGCGGCCGCGCGTGGGGCGCCCGCAGCTACACCGCCCACAGCGCTAAGACGGCATCCTCGAGCTCGGTCCGGCTCCAGGGCATGTCGCGGCACCGTCCGGCGGCTGGTTCTGGGGCTGCGTTCGCACCCTCGTCCGCCGCCGCGCCCGCGTCCGCCAGCGCACCGGCGTCTGCCACCGCACCCGCGTCCGCCAGCGCACCGGCGTCTGCCACGGCACCGCCGTCCGCGGGCAGTTCGCGCGCAGGGGCCACACCGGCAGGGGCACTGAATTCCACGAACAGCTCGACGAAGAACGAGTGGGGCTCGGCGTCCAGCGGTGGTGCAGCCAGCCCCTCCGGGCCCGCGGCGAGTGGTTCCTCGGCTCCGGTGACCGCCCCCGCGGCGGCTGCGCCGGCGAGCACGTCCTCGACAGCGTCGGCTCCGGTGGCTGGGCCTGTCGCGAGCACGCCCTCCTCTGCGGCCGCTGCGCCCGCGTCCACGGCATCCACGGCTCCCGCGTCCAGCGTCCGCACGTCGGATTCACCGGCGGCCACCTCTACGCAGACTGGGCTCAGCGTCCCAACGCCATCGGCGGGTGTCTCCCAGCCGACACCGATCGTCTCAGGCCAACCGACGCCCGCAGCATCGCCGCCGGTGACGGCCGCCACGACGTCAACCGTCCCCCCGGGCGCGGGCCAAGCGACCACGCCGACGACGGGTGCGACGCCGACGACGGGTGCGACGCCGACGACGGGAGCGACGCCGACAGCACCGCAGAAAGACCCGGGGGCATCGGTGCCGTCGTCCGGAGGTAATTGATGGCTACTGGATTTTGAGGGCGGCCTCGGCTTCCGCGGAGTCAGCCGACCGTCGGGCGCTGAGCGATTAGCCCGCCCCGCGAGCGGGCATGGTAGGCGCATGCGGTTTACGCGCTGGTGGTTTGGCGCCTTCTTGGTGTCGCTTTCGTTCGTGTCGCCCGCCGCCGCCCGGCCGGTTCAGCCTGCGAAGCGATCGGTCGCCCGCGGCACGGGTGGGGCAGTGGTGTCCGACACGGTGCAGGCGACCCAGGCGGGGCTGGCGGTTCTGGCGCGCGGCGGCACGGCGGCGGACGCTGCCGTTGCGGTCGCGTCCACCCAGGGCGTGACCGATCCGTTCGTCGCCGGAATCGGGGGAGGCGGCTACTTCGTCTACTACGACGCGCGCATGCACCAGATCTACGCGATTGACGGCCGTGAAACCGCTCCGGCGTCGGTCAGCTCGAGGCTGTTCGTCGATCCCCAGACCGGAAGCCCGATGTCGTTTCCCACAGCCGTCACCAGTGGTCTCTCGGTTGGAATCCCGGGCACGTTGATGACCTGGCAGAGCGCTCTGCGCCGATGGGGAAGGTTCACGCTGGCGGTGAACCTGAGGCCGGCCGAGCGCGTCGCGAACCGCGGGTTCCGGGTCGACCGGACCTTCCTCGAGGAGGTGAAGGAGAACGCCTCCAGGTTCGCCCAGTTCAGCTCGACCAGTTCGCTGTTCCTGCCGCACGGCAAGCTCCCGGCGATCGACTCGATTCTGCGAAACCGCGACCTGGCTCGGACCTACAGGCTGATCGGGAGGCGTGGAATCGGCGCTTTCTATGCTGGCCCGATCGGTCGCGATCTCGTACGGACCGTGCACCATCTCCCGCTCGCGCGCGGCGCCACCCTCGTGGCCCGTCCCGGTCTGATGAGCGCCGCGGACCTGGGGCGCTATCGCACCTCGGTCCAGTCTCCGACGCATGTCCGCTACCGGGGCTATGACGTCTACTCGCAGGGTCCCTCTTCCAGCGGCGGCTCGACCGTGGGAGAGTCGCTCAACATCCTGGGCAACTTCAATCCTGCCCGCGAGAGTCGCGTACAGGTCGTGCACCACTTTCTCGAGGCCTCACGACTCGCGTTCGCCGATCGCAATCGATACGTGGGCGACCCGCGATTTGTCCACGTGCCGTTACGTGAGCTGCTATCGAGATCGTTTGGCCGTCAGCGCGCGTGCCTGGTCAATCCGATCGGCGCGCTGAGGACCCCGGTTGCTCCGGGCAATCCGTTCGCCGGCTCGGGCGGCTGCGCGCCTGGGCAGGCGAGCGCGGCGGCGCCAGCGAGTCCGGAGACCGACACCAATCATCTGGTGGTGGCCGACAGGTACGGTGACGTGGCCTCTTACACCAACACGATCGAACAGCTGGGTGGAAGCGGTATCGCGGTACCCACCCGGGGGTTTCTGCTCAACAACGAGTTGACCGACTTCGACTTCGCTGCGCTCCAGTCCGGTGTTCCCGATCCCAACCTTCCCGCCGGTGGCAAACGACCGCGCTCGAGCATGTCACCGACGATCGTGCTGAAACACGGCCGACCGGTCCTCGCGCTGGGCGCTGCGGGAGGCGCGACGATCATCACCACCGTCCTGCAGATCCTGATCAATCGGATCGACCTGCGCATGAGCCTGCCCGCCGCGATCGCCGCGCCGCGCGCGTCACAGCGCAACTCCTCGACCACCCAGGCCGAGCCGGCGTTCCTCGCTCAGGCGACCACACCGGGCCTCGAGCGTCTCGGGCAGTCGTTCAAGATCAGCGACACTTCGCCGCTCGATCCGACGATCACGATCAGTCCGACGATCGGTGTCGCGAGCGGGCTCGAGCTGCTGGGGGCAGGACGGCTGCTGGCTGCCGCAGAGCCCTCGCGTCGGGGCGGTGGCGCCGCCGGCGTCCTCAGGCGGGGGCACTGAAGCCCGCACCCGCAGCTAGCTGCCGGTCGAGGCCGCCATCGCCGCCCTGCACGACGACGCGGCACGCGCCGAGGAGACCGACTGGCCGCAGATCCTCGCCTGGTAGACGACCTGGTCGCCTCACCGACGACCCCGGTGGAATCACTCATCTGAGATTTACGCGCATGTCAGGGGGGAGCGACTGCCGGCACGAAGTCACCAGTTCACGCTGCCGGCGGGCACGACCCACTGGCAGCCGCTTTCCCTTGCGGCCCTCGGTCACCGGTGCCCCGGGGCTGGGAGGCGAAGGGAGCTCTCCAGACCCGGTAGCCATTGCGGGGGGCGACGCGGTACGGTCCGCGAGTGGCGCTCGACGAGAAACCGGAGGTGTTGATCTCTGACGGCGCGCCGTCATACCAGCTCGAGCTCGAGGACCTCGCCGTCGGCGACGGCGACGAAGCCGCGGCGGGCCGTATCGTCGAGGTCCACTACGTCGGCGTGTCGTGGAAGACACACCGGCAGTTCGATGCTTCGTGGGACCGAGGTGTCACGTTCAGGTTCCAGCTCGGCAAGGGAGCGGTGATCGCCGGGTGGGACCAGGGCGTCGCCGGGATGAAGGCGGGGGGAAGGCGCCGGATCACGATCCCGCCGATGCTCGGCTACGGCAAGCGTGGCGCCGGCGGGGTGATTGGACCCGACGAGACCCTAGTGTTCGTCGTGGACCTCATTGCCGTCCACTGACGCGCTCGTTCGGCTGCGCCTGTGCTTCCGTGGGCGAGGCTGCTGATCGAGCCGGGGAAGCACGCTTTCGACTGCGGTGGCCCTTGGGCCCTTGTCAGCGCCGTCTCCGAGAACAGCCAGGACGAGGGGCCGCTACTCGGGTTTGCTCTCGCGCATTCCCCTGACCGCCGTGGCGATGCCTTCTGCGTCCAGGACGTCGGCCATCACCCCGATCTGGTCCTCCCAGACCTCGGGGTCGACGTG
>JBPCRJ010000162.1:0-7493 GCA_050996975.1 Solirubrobacteraceae bacterium
GCAACCGGAACTCCTTGAGATCGCGGATCGCGACGCCGGGACGCCACCTCGGGTGCCAACGGCGCGACAGAAGCTTGGGAGGCTGCTCGCCGACCAGCGCCGCCCAGGGATCTCGCAGCGGGATCCGTCATCGAGACGCGACGCGAAGCCACCGGGATGCTTCCTGGCGCGGGACGACGATGGAATGGCTGGCTGGTTCAGGCGTTCCGTCCGGTCGCAGATGATCGCGCGGATAGCTCTTGGATTGCGGCGGCGACTTGGTTGAGGCGTTCCTGGCCACGAAGTGCCGACGTTACGACGATGAAAGGCGTCCGGGCGCGACAGCGCTAGCCCCACCGTTCCGGCGTCGTGTCGCCGTCGCCTCTGTGGCGGGGGCCGACGGCGAGGTACTCCAGGCCCTCGGGGCCTGCCTCAAAGGCCCGGGTGAGCGTCGGGGCGACGCGGATGGCGTCGTGGGGCGCGACCGTGAGTTCGTCGTCTTCGATGCGCAACGTGCCCGAACCGGCGAGGACGATGTAGGTCTCCTCGGCGTTGGCGTGCACGTGACCGAACGGCTGTCGCTGGCGCGGGAGAATGCGCTGGAGGGTGATGCCGGTGCGTTCTAGCCCGAGCGGCTCTACTGGTGAGCGCATCTCCTGGATGCCGGCGAGGCCGAAGCCGGCTGCCTGGTCCTCGAGCGCGTCGAGTCCCACGCGTTCCCACCCGCCGAGCGGCCGCGGGTTCAGCCCGAGGCCGCCGATCGGCTCCAGATCGACTCGCGAGAAGTCCGCGGCGATTTGCATGACCTCGGCCACGAGCTCGCCTGCGTCCCGCTTAGCGATCTCCAGCGCACCTTCCAGCGCCTCTTGGCTCTCCCACAGCTCGGTAACCCAGATCGTGTCGGGTTTGCCTGGACACTCGGTTGACGATGTAGAGGTCGCGTCCGGGTGCCTTGCGTACGCCTTCGGCGGCCTGCAACAACAGCTCGGCCAACCGGTCGCCCTGGCCGGGCTCGGCGGTGGCCTTGGCGTAGCGCGCTAGCTGGGTCATCGGCCTCGATGCTAAACCGCGCCGTCCGGGTTGTCTTGGAAGAATGCGCCACATGTCAGACGCGACGGCGATCACCCGCGGCGCCCAGCCGCCCGAAACGGTTTCTCCTGCGCGAAACGGCGCCGTCGCAACCCATGGCCTGCTCGACCCGGACGCCGGGCGCAGACACTTCACCCTCCTCCGACGGGCGCCCCCACCCGGCGCTGGCCGCGCGCGTCGCTCGCCACTGGACCGTGCGCTGGGATCTGCGTGGGCGCCCACCGTTTACCCAGGAGGTCTTGCCGCATCCCTGCGTCAACGTCGCCTTCCAGGCCGGCCGCGGCGGCGTCTTTGGCATGGTCAGCGGGCGTGATGCCCGGAGCTTGAGCGGCGTCGGCGAGGTGTTCGGCACCAAGCTTCGCCCGGGAGCCTTCGCCGCCTACAGCCGCCTGTCGGCGGTCGACGTCGTGCGGCGGACCACTACGCTGACCGAGGCGTTTGGCCCCGACGGCGCTCGCCTGGAACGCCAAGTCCTCGGACTCTCAGAGGCCGAGCACTACGCGACCGTAGAGCGCTTCCTGCTCGACCGGCTGCCAGACACCGATCCAGCCTTCGACCTGGTCAGCGGGGTGGTTGACGAGATGCTGCGCTCTCCACCTGACGCCCGCATCGACGCGCTGGCCGCTGCCCACGGCGTGTCGGTCCGCTCACTGCAGCGAGCCTTCCGCAGAGTGGTCTGGCCACCCGCGGCCATCGTCGCTTGACCGCCGCTCTCGCGGCCTGAGCGGACCTCGCCCGAGCAACGCGAGCGCTCTCGGCAGAGATCGGGCCAGCGGGAGCAAGATCGAAACCGACCGTCGAGCTGCGACGTGTGTAAGCGCCTTTGCGGCCCTCGGCGTGAGCGCCGCGGCCGATCCATTGGCCGAGATCAGCGTCCTGTGGGCGTGCAGCGTCTCGAGCTCGGCCGGCGGGATGTCGCCGAGCGACTCGTGCAGGCGTTCGTGGTTGAACCAGGCGACCCATTCCACGGTCGCGAGCTCGACCTGAGCTGCCCTGGTTTTCGCGGAGGCTTGGAATCGAGGACGGTCCGTCCTCGGGACAGGAGAACCTCCACGATGCCTAGATCAAGGAAGTATCCAGAAGAGCTGATTCAGCGCGGCGTCAGGCTTGCGTTGGAGTCGGGGCGGCCGATCACGCGTGTAGCGCGCGATATCGGCTTGCCGTCGGAGACGTTGAGAAAGCGTGTGCGGCAGGCGGAAGATGACGGGGGCCTGCGACCGGACCGTTGCTCCTTGGTGGGGCGATGGGGTGGATTAGGCGTTGCGGCTGGTGCGGGCGCCGTCGATCGGGAGCGTCGCGCCGGTGATGAAGCTGGCGTGGTCTGAGCACAGCCAGACCGCGGCGGCGGCGACTTCCTGGGGGTCGCCGAGGCGACCCATCGGCACCGAGCGAGAGATCTGCTGGCGGACGGTGTCGGGCAGCTTGGCGATCTTCTCGGTGAGGATCGGCCCGGGGGCGATTGCGTTGACGCGGATCGCGCTGTGGGCGTAGTCGATCGCGGCGCTACGGGTGAGGCCGATCACGCCGTGCTTTGTGGCGGCGTAGGCGCCCATGCCGGGCGCGCCGTTGACCCCGGCGGTGGAGGACATGTTGACGATCGCGCCGCCGCCGGTGTCGAGCATCGCAGCGATCTCGTACTTCATCGCCACAAACACGCCGGCCAGGTTCACGCTGATGCACCGCTCAAAGTCCTCGAGCGTGATCTCCGCTAGGCGCGCCGGCATATGGGTGGCGCCGGCGTTGTTAAACGCGACGTCGAGGCGGCCGTAGGTCTCAAGCGTCCGCTTGACGAGATGTTTGACCGACGCGGGATCGCTGACATCGGTGCCGACCGCGTGCGCCTGACCGCCGACGGCTTGGATCTCCTGAGCGATCTTGATGATCGCGGGCTCGTCGCGGGCGCCCAGGACGACGGCCGCGCCGGCTCTGGCGAACGCCCGCGCGGACACGGCGCCGATCCCGCGGCTGGCTCCGGTGACGATCGCGATCTGGCCGGCCAGAGCACCCTTCAACGGTGCGCGCGGGTCTGTCTGGTTGACGCTCATCGCGACCACGTTCCGCTGGGGTGGCGATGATGATCAGCCAATGAAACGCTCGGGAGCGCCCGGCGCCGGACGGCCCCGGCCAACCATCCGCCGGACCAGCCAAAGCCGCGAAACGCAAAGACCGTCAGCGGTATCGCGAGCCAGAACACATGCGCGCCGGCCACCAACGAGATCCCCACCAGCATCACGAAGACCGGTAGGAGCTCGCCGACGGTCTTGGCCGTGTGGCAGCGATCCAATCGCTGAAAGAGTTCCTCGAGATCCAGGCGCCCCTCGAGATGATGGCGCCTGCAAATCGCGGCCACGGTCTCGCGATCGCTGTCGGAAACGCGCATGTTCGCTTCGCCGCTCCGAGAACCTGGATGGGTGGTGGCGCTGTGGTAGGCGTGTCGTTGCTCATCGCTGCTCCCTCTCTGCGGTCAGTGATTGCGTTCCATTGCTTGATAGCTGAAACCATACATGGTTGAATAAGTCATGCAACTAGACACCTAAAGGAACACCCGATGCCCCAGGCCCCCGCCTCCGGTCCCCGAGACCAAGGCCGCCGTGGACCGCCGCTCACTGCTGCGACCGCCTACCTGATAAGCCAGGTAGGACGAAGCCAGGTGACGCGCTTCACCGCCGGCCTACAGCCGCTCGGCCTACGTCCTAAGCACTTCGCACTGCTGAACCTGATCGACCTCAACGAGGGCACCTCCCAGCAACAGCTCGCCAAACGCCTTTCGCTAGAGCCCAGCGGCCTGGTCAAAACGATCGACGAGCTGCAACAGCAAGGAATCGTCGAACGCCGGCAGGCCCCGGACGATCGCCGCCGCTACGCCCTGACTCTCACCCCGCCCGGAAGGGCCAAGCTCACCCAAGCGCGCAAGATCACCGCGCAACACGCCGCCGAGCTACTCGGACCGCTCACCGACAGCGAAGTACAGGCTCTTCACGACCTCCTCGCGCGCATCAACGCCGCTCAAACATGAGCGTTCGAACCGCACACCAACGCGGCAGAGCACCCCCTGCACGTCCTGGCCATCCTCACCGGTCCCGAGGCGTGCGGGCGCTGGGCGCCGATCGACTTCAACTCAACCTCGACACGGTCTCTCGCACCCCGGTCGGATGGCGCATCGGCCATCGACGCCTCCAGGCTCGCCGCCAACCACTCAACGGTCTCGGAACGACGTCTGAATCGTCTCAGTAGCCGATCCTCCTACGGGTGACGTTGGATTAGTTCGACCTGTTCGCCCGGTCTGATAACCAGGAGGCGCACAGTTCAAGGTTCGGATAGGGAGCTCAAGAGATGGGCAGTCCGCACACGAAGGTCAATCTGGACGATGTTGAGGACGCGGCACCTGGGAATGGGTTCGGTGATCGCTGGGAAGCACGCGTGGCCCGGACGCCGCTCGGATCCGAGCAGACGGGCGTCACCCATTTCCGGCTGCGGGCCGGGAAGCGATCCCCGTTCTCCCACCGGCATACGCATGCGGAGGAGATCTACGTGATTCTCAGCGGCTCTGGAAAAGTCAAGCTCGCCGATCAGGTCTTTGAGGTTCGTGCCCTCGACGCGATCCGTGTCTCGCCGGAGGTCGCACGCGCCTTCGAGGCCGGGCCGGACGGCCTCGAGTTCCTCGCCTTCGGTCCGCACCATCCTGGCGACGGTGAGCCAGTTGAGGACCCGTGGACCACGTGACGAACACCATCCAGAGGCCGATCCGCTTCCGGCACCGCAATCGGGCTGGCGGTTTCCGGCGGTGGTCCGTCATCGCGCATGGGCTTTACCGAGTCATCTGCGCCCGACGCGGGGTTTCCGCGGCTGACCGACGTGAAATCAGGCGTAGTGCGCGTATCAGAGCCCTCGATACCTGGCGGGCGATCACCCCCTGGACGGTGGTCTGGCTGCCGGGCGGAGCGCGTGCCGGTGGATCCGGTTCAAGGAACCCCATGAGGAAACGCCGCTGCACTGGGCGGCGATCAGCGACGACGTCGCCGTGCTCGACGCGCTCCTCGGCGCTGGGGCGGACATCGAAGCGCCCGGGGCGGTACTTGGTGGAGGCCCCCCGATGGCCGACGCCCGAGGCTTCAAGCAGTGGGGGGTGACCCACCGGTTCGTGGCGCGTGGCGCTCGACGCGGCGACGCTCGGTTTGTTCGACCGCGTCGAGGCGTATTTCGCTGGAGCTACAACGCCCTCGCCAGAGGACATAACGGCGGCGTTCTGGGGCGCCTGTCACGGTGGCCGCCCGGACTGCGCGCAGTACCTCCTCGAGCGGGGGCGCCGAGTTGAACTGGATTCCGCCGTGGGAGAACCTCACCCCGCTTGATGCGGCAGCGCGAGAACACGCCGACGGACTCGTGCGCTGGCTCTGCGCTCGTGGTGCAACGAACGCACCAAGCTGACTCAGACTGGGGACGTCTACGGGCGAGCGACGGGGTCAGCGTTGGCGCGGGAGGCAATCTCCTTAATGCAGGCCGCGACGAGGTCAGGGCGCGAAAGCATCGGGAAGTGGGCGGCCGGCAGCTCGCGCGTGGTGATCGCCCTGGCGGCGTGGACGCGCTGAAGGTCAGGATCGGTGCTGCGGTCCTCGGCGCACACGACGTAGGTGGACGGGACTCGTTGCCACGCGGCCGCGGTCGTCTCAGCTCCGAAGACGACAGAGGACTGGGCGCAGAGGCGCTCATGGGCGCCACGCACGAGCTTGGGGTCCTCCACGTCGTGCAGGAAGCGGGCGTCGAACGCGGTCGTGTCTTCGTTGTTAGCGCTGACCGACCCTTCGGCGTGCGGGATGACGGGTACCGGATTGTTGGCACCGCTGCTCAGGGCAGCGAGGCTCTCACCGACGGCTGGGAGGAATGAGCTGATGTACACGAGGTGCTGGACCGCTGGATGCTCGCCGGCCTGGGAGGCGACCATCCCGCCGTAGGAGTGCGCGACCAGGATCGCGGGTTCATCCTCGTCCAATACCGCGGTCGCCGCCGCAGTGTCTTCGTCAAGGCCGGGGCCGGCACCGGTCGGTGCGATTCCCGTCTCCCCGCAGGAGGGCAGCGCCACCGCGTTGCTCGTGATCCCGCTGCGCTCAAGCAGCGTGCCCGTCGGGGCCCACCACCACGCCCCGTCACGGGAGAACGCTCCGTGGATGAACACGACTCTCATCCCGAGAACGTTACCCGTACCGGAAGTTACGTGAAAAACTAGCTGCATGGGACGACGCCCGCAACCCGAACGACGAGCCGCCCTGTTGGCGGCCTGCACCGACGAGCTGCTCCGCCACGGCCTACCCGGCCTGACGCTGGCCAAGACGGCGGCCGCGGGGGGCACGAGCTCGCGGATGCTGCTCTACCATTCAACACCCGCGATGAGCTCGTACTCCAGGCGCTCCAAGAGGCCCGGCGTCGCCAGCAGCAGGTGTTCGGCGAACTGCTCAGACCGCGAACCGGGGTCCTCTACGCCACCGTGCTCACCGAGGCATGGGACCGGATCACAGCGCCCGACCTGCCCCCGTACCTGCGGCTGTTCGGCCAGCTGCACGACCTTCCGCAAGATCGAACCCCGTGGACTGAGTTTCGGGCCCGATCGATCACTGACTGGCTGCCCACGATCGAGGCCGGGCTACGCGCCGACGGCCGCTCCGACGCCGTCGCGCTGTCAACCGCGGTTATCGCCGCCGTCCGGGGGCTACTCCAAGATCTCAACACCACCTCAGACCATCAACGCACCACCAACGGGCTCCGAGCGATCGCGAAACTGCTCACCCTCCAGCCTTGGTAGCCGACCTCCTGCGGGCGTTCTTCGCCCGCTCGGGCAGGAGATCGTCGGCGGGGCAGAACACCGTCGTGAGCAGCAGGTCGAGGTCGGCGCGCATCGTCCCCCCTGGGGTCGACGGCGCGACACAGCACCGCCGAGTTCGACCCCTGCTCCTATGTCCCCTCCCTCCAGGACCACCCGGCCGTGGATCACTCATCTAGTCCTCCGGCGGCACGAACTGGCTGGCGGTGAAGGCCGCGCCGGCCGGGTCGGCGAGCACCGCGAAGCGCACCCACGGCGCGTCCTGGGGCTCGGCGAGCACCGAGCCGCCGAGCCCGCGCGCCCGCTCGGCGGCGGCGTCGGCGTCGTCCACAGCGAACGTGACGCTCCAGCGCGCCGGCCCGCCCTCGCGCGGCAGGACCGCCGCCACCACGTCGATGAACCCCTCCGGGGCGCCCTCCGCGAATCTCGCGCGCGTCCCCGGGTTGATCTCCTCGAGGTGGTCGCCGTAGCCGGGCAGCGTCCACATGGGCGAGCCGACATCGATCGTCTCCCAGCCGAACACCGCGCCGTAGAACGCCTTCGCCGCCTCGAGGTCGTCCGTGTGAAGGTTGTTGAAGTTCACCGCGCCGTGCTCGTTGACCGCGGCGGA
>JBPCRJ010000027.1:0-10137 GCA_050996975.1 Solirubrobacteraceae bacterium
CGGGTGAAGCCGATCATGTCCGCTTCGCTCATGCGGTAGGGGAGCAGGTCGCCGCCCTGCCGGCGACGGGAGCTCTCACCCGCCAGCGAGTGACAGCCGCTACACGAGGCGGCGAACACCGACGCCCCGTTCGGCGACCCGATCACCCCGTTCGGCGGGGCGCTCGCTGCGCCACAGCCGGCGAGGGCGACCACGAGCGCGGCGAGCAGTCCGGCGAGCAGCCCGGTGAGCAGCAACGACGACCTCACGGCGAGGCGGTGTGTTCGTACATCGGACGGTTCATGCTCGTCGAAAACCCTTCGCCCCCCTCGCGACTCAGGGATGAGCCACAGCGGCGTAGTCAGGGGTCCCGTTGGGCGCCGAGGGGACGAAGTCCATCCCATCCGGCGTGTTCAGATAGCCGGCGGCGCTGCCGGGGATGTCGGCATGTCCGTACTGCCAGACGATTTGCCGCGTGGACGGGTCGATCACGATCACCCGGTGGCGGTAATCGTCGTTGACGGCGATGTCGCCGTTGGGTAGCGCCAGCGCCAGCGACGGATGGTCCATGCGCCCGTATCCCCGCGCCGGTCCGTAACGCCAGAGGACGGTACCGCGGTGGTCGATGATCAGCACGTGGCCCGGATTCGAGTAGTCGGCGAGCAGCACCCGCCCACCCGGCAGCGGCTGCGGGTCGGAGGGGTAGCCGACCGGCGCCCTCACCGCAAATCGCAAGCGCCCGTCTGGGCCGATCTCGTCGATCCAGTTGCCGGGGATCTCGCTGATCAGGACCCCGCCGTCGGGCTCGGGGGTGTCGCCGTTGACCGCTCCGAAGTAGTACGGCGGGTCATGCCGGCATTGCCCCGCGCGGCCGAGTTGACGGATGATCACCCCCGAGCGGATGAACAGGATCCGGCAGTTGTAGGCGTCGGCGACCGTGAACGAGCCGTCGGGCAAGGCGTACGCGTCATCGGGGGTGTTCAGGTGCGTTGGCCCGGCGCCGATCACTCCGGGCTGCCCGAACAGAAAGCGAAGCGAATGATCGGCGAGCCCGATCTCGACGATCGCCTGGTTGTCCTCCTCGTTGGCGATCAGCGCCCGTCCGCCGGGCTCCACGAACGTGTCGTCGTTGTACACGAGCTTGCGGCCGGCGGCTCGGTCCGCGGCCGAGGGGTAGGAGAAGACCGCTTGGCCTCGGGCATCGATCACCAGAACGCGGTTGTTGCCGCGGTCGGCGATCAGCAGAAAGCCGGGAAGCCCCTTCAAGCGCGAAGCTGCGGCATACGCCGCACTGGTTCTGGGCTGGTTTGCGACAAGGTTCTGAGGGGCCCACAACGCCGCCAGGCCACCGAAGGCCGCCGGAGCCACGGGACCCCCGGGAACCACCGCCCTCGCGCGCCGGGCCGCGGCGGCGCGGGGGTCGGTTCGGTGGGCGGGGGTGGAGCCGCCCTTGGCGCTCGCGAGCAGCACCGCGATCAGCACCACGGCGGCGCCGGCGAGTGCGGCGATCTGTCGTCGCTGGCGCAGGCGCGCGTCCCTCGCCGCCGCCCGGCGCTCGATCCGCGTTTGCTGCTCGGGGCCGCCCATCAGACTCGGCGGCGGCGGCCAACCGGCCGGACGCGCCTGATCTGCGCGAATCTGCCTCGAGAGGACGTCGAGTCAGGAAACACGCTCGACATGCTAGGGCCCGTTCAGCGCGGGCCCGCCAGAGCTCCGCGAATTGGCTATGACGGTTGGACGCCCCCGGGTTCGACCGCGGGGCGTGGATGTGGGCCGGGTCAGCCGGCCTTGAACTGGATCGCATAGCCGATCTTCGCGGGCCAGTCAGTAGCGAGGAGAGTCGCCGCGATCGCCCGCCAGCGCGTCGAGGCGATCGTGGGTCCGCCGAGACATCGCTCGGCTACTGGTCCCGACGGCGGCGAACGGTCGTAAGGATCACTCCGAGGGCCAGGCCCCCGAGCAGGACCGCGACCGCGATCAGCGCGACCTGTAGCGCGGTGGAGGCGGGACGGACGAGGCTCGCCAGGGCGGGAATGCGGCCTGCGGGCGCGCCTGCTTGACCGGCCTGCGCGCCTCGACCCAAGGCGGCGTTGGAGGTGCGCGCCAGATGCGAGGTCACGCCAAGGCGGGATCCGGCCGCGGTGACCGAGCCGGCGCTGGAGCCGCCCGAGGAGGCTGCACTGCGCAGGCGGCTGGCTGCAGCGGGAGCGATGCCCACCCCGAACAGCGGCTGGGTGACCCCCTGGGGCGCGCTGCGGCCAACCGCCGCCCCACGCAGCACGTCGAGTGGGAACGCATATTGCTTTCCAGCCGGGCTGTTGGGGTCGAAGAAAACGCCCGGCTCCAGCGCGCCCGCCGGCCCCGCGGGCGCCAACGCCGCCACCAGGACCACTACGAACGCGAGCCTTGATGGTCTGAGGCGCATCGAGGGAAGCAGTTTAGGGGCTGCGCGCGGGGGCGCTGCCGTGACCCACCAGGCGGACGAATTGAGGCCTGGGCGCAGCGATGCTAGCGCTTCGGCGCGAGCGCAATCGCCTTCAGCGCGCTCCCGAGCTCAGCTTCGAGCGGGTTGAGCTTGAGCGCGCGTTCATACGCCGAGCGCGCACCCGCGCTGTCTCCGCGACGGGTGAGCAGGTCTCCCAGCAGTGCCCACGTGACCCAGTTGTGCGGCTCGACCGCGATCGCCCGCCGAAGGTCAGCGAGCGTCGGGCCGAAGGCGTGCAGGCGGGCAAAGCCCGCGGCCCTGAGTAGGAGAGCGCCGACTGAGCTGGGGTCGTAGTCGAGCGCCCTGCTGGCGTCTGCGATCGCGGCGCGGGGCACTCTCTCGGCGAGTGCACGTTGAGCGGACGCTTGCGCATGAAGCGACAGCACGCGGGGCGCGATCGTCAGTGCGCCTGCACCCGCGAGCACCGCTGCGACCGCGATCCCCGCGATCCCCGCGATCCGGGCCCGGCCGGCGTGAGCCGCCGTCCGCCGCGCGGCGGGTCGGACCAGCAGCGCGACCGCGGCCGCCAGCGCTATCGCGCTCAAACCTGGGAACAGGTGCAGCCAGTCGAGGCTCGTCTGGATCAACCAGGCGGTGAACGTCCCGCCGGCGGCCACCGCGACCCAGCGCGCCGCCGGGTCTCGTGCGCCAGCGCGAGCCGTTGCGTGCAAGCCGAACGCCACCGCGGTCAGGAAGCCCGCGAGCAGCAGGGCGCCCACGAGGCCGAGCTCGGCGAGCGTCTGGAGCTCGAGCGAGTGGGGCTGCTGGATCTCCTCGGCTGTGCGGCGGTGAAGGTACCAGCTCGGCTGATAGTTCCCCGCCCCCACGCCGCGGACGGGGGCCGAGCCGAACTCGATCAGCGCCACGCGCCAGTAGTCGTAGCGGTTGCCGCCGCCGGAGAACAAGCGCGTGCTCACCGGCGACGGCGCGAGGTGCACGAAAGCCTCGTACTGCCCATGGACCCGGCGCGTGATCGCACCCGCGTTGAAGCCGATTCCCACGATCACGGCAAGGACCAGCGAAGCAAGGGCGGCGCCGGTCAGCCTCCCGACGTGCGTCCTGGCGCGCGAGCCGGTGGGCGCCAAACGCTCTAACGCCAGCACGAGGACCGTCCAGACGACTCCGGCGGCCAATGCCGCAACGAGGATCGCGACGGCTGCTTGGTGGGTGCTGCGGTTGGTCACCACGCCGGTCAGATGGCTGGGATGCCGCCAGACGTTTGCCAGCGCCGGGTAGATCAAGGCGACCGTCACACCGGCGAGCAACACAGCGCAGGCGCGCCGGCGGCGCCCCGGTATCACGATCAGGACGAGCAGAGCAGCTCCGAGGAGCCCGATGCCCCAGCTCCTCGACTGAGTCAGGAGCCCGAGTGCCACGAGCACGATCAGCCCGCTCAGGCCGGCGCCCGCCGTGACCGCACTGATCGCCCCCGCCCCGGAGCGGCGCCATTGCGCAAGCGCCAGGCACGGCCAGGCTCCCGCCAGCAGGTATCCCGCTTGGCCGTTGACGTAGCCGAGCGGGTCGGTGAGGCGCACGCCGAGAAACAAGGACGCGCCGTGATCGCCCAGCATTCGCACCAGCATCCAGCCCGCGACACCGAGCACGCCGGCGCTGGCTCCGGCGAGCAGCACGATGGCCCGCCGCCGATCCTCGCCGACCATCCACCAGAGCACCGCCAGGACGGCGCCGTAGAGCAGCCAGCGGTCGGCGGCGATGTGGGCGGCATCGCTGGACTCGCTCCAGCTCGTGGACACCAGCGACCAGAGCCACAGACCGATCAGAGCGAGCAGAGGTATCACCGCAGCGAGCGGTGGACGGCGTGGAACGCCGAGCGCGAGCGCGAGGACTAGTGCGAGCGCCCCGAGCGCAATCGGCGCCCAGGTCGCCTCGTCGTAGGCCCCTCCGATGATCTGGCTTACGCCCAGTGCCGCTCCCAGCGACGCCAGGGCTAGCCCGGAGATCAGCGCGCCCCGGCCGGCCGTTCCCGAGGGGTCCGAGCCGCTCTTCACTGTCTGGGCAGAGCGCACGGCCGCAGGATTCTACGCGGCTCATGGCCTGCGTATTCATTGCCGTTGCCGTTGTGTTGCGAGGGGATTGCGACTACGATGCGCCGGTCGCAATCGACCACTCCCGGCAGGGGGAGATCTTGTGCCTGGGGGCCTGTCCACACGGCAGTGTCCTCCGAGCCGCGGGGTAAGGTTAGGAGAAGTCGCTTGAGGTACCTCATAACCGGTGGGGCAGGGTTTATGGGCTCACACTTGGCCGACGAGCTGCTCGGCCGCGGTCACCGCGTGCACGCGCTCGACGACCTCTCGACCGGCTCGATCGCGAACATCCGCCACCTGCGCAAGGACCCTCGCTTCGAGTACACGATCGAGAGCTGCGCCAACAGCCGGGTGGTCGCCGAGCTGGTTGACGAATCCGACGCGGTCTTCCACCTCGCTGCGGCGGTTGGCGTCCAGCTGATCGTCGAGAGCCCCGTGCGGGCGATCGAGACGAACGTGCACTGCACCGAGGTGGTGCTCGCTCAGGCGAGCAAGAAGCGGCGCCCGGTGTTCATCGCCTCCACGAGCGAGGTTTACGGCAAGTCGACCGCGCTGCCCTTCCGTGAGGACGGCAACCTCGTGCTCGGGTCGACCGACAAGGGCCGCTGGTCCTATGCCTGCTCAAAGGCGATCGACGAGTTCCTGGCGCTCGCCCACTACCGCGAACGGAAGCTGCCGACGGTCGTCGGCCGGCTGTTTAACACCGTGGGCCCGCGCCAGACCGGTCAGTACGGGATGGTCGTGCCGACGTTCATGAGGCAGGCACTGGCGGACCGCCCCATCACCGTGTTCGGCGACGGGACGCAGCAGCGCTGCTTCTGTCATGTGCGTGACGTCGTGCGCGCGTTGAGCGACCTGATGGAAGGCGATCACTGGGGCGAGGTGTTCAACGTCGGCTCCAGCGAGGAGATCTCGATCGGTACGCTGGCGGAGCGGGTGAAGGATAGATGTGGCTCGGCGTCAGAGATCGTGCTGATCCCTTACGACGAGGCCTACGAGGGCGGCTTCGAGGACATGGCCAGGCGCATTCCGGACACGACCAAGATCGAGCAGGCGATCGGCTGGCAGCCCCGGCACGACTTCGATGACATCCTCGGCGACGTGCTCGCCCACCATCAAGGGCTGGCCGTCGCCGCGGACGGAGGCTCATGAGAACCCTGGTCACGGGAGGCGGCGGCTTCATCGGCTTTCACCTGAGCGCGCACCTGCTCGGGCTGGGCCACACCGTGCGCGTGCTCGACAACTTCGCCACAGGCCGGCGCTCGAACATCAGTGCGTTGGACGCCGATCTGGAGCTGATCGAGGGTGACATCCAGAGCTACGAACGGGTCAACAAGGCGATCGCCGGGTGCGAGATCGTCTTCCATCAGGCGGCGCTGCCCTCGGTCCCGCGCTCGGTCCAGGACCCGCTGACAAGCAACGCGACGAACGTGGTCGGGACGCTCAACGTCCTGCTCGCCGCCCGCGACCAGGGCGTGCGCCGCGTTGTCTGCGCCTCTTCCTCCTCGGTTTACGGCTCGGGCGGCGGATCGGAGCCCAAGCGCGAGGATCGGCCCGCGGTCCCGATCTCGCCCTACGCCACCGCCAAGCTCGCGGGGGAGGGATACGCCCGCAGCTTCCACGGCGTATACGGGTTGGAGACGGTCGCGCTGCGCTACTTCAACGTCTTCGGTCCCCGTCAGGACCCCACCTCCCAGTACGCGGCGGTGATCCCCAACTTCATCACCGCGATGTCGGCCGGCCGAGCGCCCGTGATCTTCGGCGACGGCGAGCAGTCGCGCGACTTCACCTACGTCGACAACGTGGTGCAGGCGAACATGCTCGCCATGGATGCCGCGGGAGTCTGCGGCCGCGCCTACAACGTCGCCTGCGGGGAGCGGGTCACGCTCAACCGCCTCCTCGCCCAGCTGCGCGACCTGTTGGGCGCGGACGTAGAGCCGATCTACGCGGCATCGCGGCCAGGAGACGTGCGGCACTCGCTGGCCGATCTCTCACTCGCTCGCACCGAGCTCGGCTACGAGCCCTCGGTGCTTTTGCGCGGAGGGCTCGAGCGCACGATCGAGCACTTCCGCACCGAGCAGCTGCCCGGCGAGCTCGACCACGCGGTGGGACGCACATGAGCGCGGAGCTGCGCTGCACCGCCGTATTCGCGGTCGCGGCACTGACGACATTCCTGGTGACGCCCACGGCGATCGCGGTAGCCGTCCGCACGTCGTTCGTCGACCTGCCCGCCGGCTACAAGGGCCACAGGCGTCCCACGCCATATCTTGGCGGCACGGCGATCATGGCTGGGATCCTCGTCGCTACGCTGCTGGTGAGCGATCTCACGAGCCGCTACGGGGTGCTCATCGCCTGTGCGAGCGCAATCTGGATCATCGGCACGCTGGATGACCGCGTCGGCCTTCCAATCGTGCCCCGGCTCGCCGCCGCGGTCGGGGTGGCGACGCTGCTGTGGGCCACGGGAGCCGGCTGGACCGTCTTTCACCTGGGTGCCGCGGATCTGGCGCTGACCATACTGTGGGTCGTCGGCGTCATGAACGCCTTCAACCTGATGGACAACATGGATGGCGCCGCCGCGACCGCGGCCGCTGGGTCGGCGCTCGGCGCGGGCGTGCTGGCGCTCGTATCGGGCCAGGGGGCGCTGGCGCCCCTGGGCTTCGCCGTGGCGGGAGCGTGCGTCAGCTTTCTGCCGCGCAATCTCGCCAACCCCGCGCGGATCTTTATGGGCGACGGAGGCAGTCTGCCGGTGGGCCTGCTGGTGGCCGGCCTGACGATGAGCGTCGTCAGACGGGGCTATCTCGGCCCCAGCGGCGTCGTCGTCGCGGCGCTCCTCGTCGGGCTGGTGATCCTCGACACCACGCTCGTCACGATCTCGCGCACACGCGGCGGCCGGCCGGTGCTCCAGGGCGGTCGCGACCATCTCACGCACCGCTTGGCAGCCCGCTTTGGCTCCCCGCGCAACGTCGCGCTGACGCTGGCGCTGACCCAGCTAGCGCTGTGCGCCATCACGATCGCGGTCGCCCAGGCCGGATTCGGGTGGGTGCTGCTCGCCGGTGGCGCGGGACTGGCGCTTGGCGGGCTGCTGATCTGGGAGTTCGAGAGCACGGCGTCGTTCGACGCGGCGCCAAAGCCGAGTGGGGCCCAGTCGATGGCCTCGACGCCGGTGCCCACGCTCGGGGCGTCCGTGGCGATGCCCTCGCCGCGGGTCTCCCCCCGGTTTGATCCCCAACGCGCCCGCCCCGATCCCCGGGAGGCCTCCCCGAGCTCGATCGTCCTGCCGCGTCTGCGGCGGCAGGGTGGAGCTGATCAGCCGGCCGAGCAGCCCTCTCACCAGCCGTGACGGCGCAGGAACAGCTCCAGCGTCAACAGCGTCCACAGCGCATGGCCGTGGTTGCGGGTACCCGCCCGGTGCTCAAACAGCAGCCGATCCAGCTCCGCTCCGTTCAGATGCCCGCGAAGGCGCGCCGCCGGCCCCAGCATCGAAGCCGTATAGGACTCGAGGTCCTCGCGAAACCAGCGGTCGAGCGGGACGCCGAAGCCGCGCTTGCGCCGCGAGAGGATCTCGCTGGGGAGCAGGTCGGCTAGCGCCCGCTTGAGCACCCGCTTGAGCGACAGCCCGCGGACCTTGAGGGCCGGTGCCAGGCGCATCGCGAACTCGAGCAGCGCCGTGTCGAGGAACGGCGAGCGAACCTCGAGCCCGTGCGCCATGCTCATCCGGTCCATCTTCACCAGCAGGTCGTCGACCAGGTAGGTCTCGAGGTTGAGCGCCAGCAGCCGGTCCAGTGGCCGTGCGTCTGCGGTGCGTGCCCAAAGCCGAGCGTATTCGTCGCGCGCCCAGTCGTCGGGGCACGAGAGAAGTCGCTGACGCCAGGTCTCGGGCACGAAGCTGATCCACGCGAGATAAGCCCCGGGCATCCCCTCCTCGGCGGTCGCGGCGAAGCGCTGGAGGCGGCCCGCCCGACCGCCCAGGGCGCTCGCCGGCAGCGCCTGCGCCAGGCGCTCACCGGCGCCGCGTAGCGTCGCCGGCAGGGCGAGCAGGCGGTCGACCGCAAGCCCGGCGGCGAACCGCTCGTAGCCCGCGAAAAGCTCGTCGCCGCCGTCGCCCGACAGCGCGACCGTCACGTGCTCACGGGCGACCTGACTGAGGAGATACGTGGGCACGGCACTCGAGTCCCCAAACGGCTGGTCGTGGTGCCAGACGAGCTGCTCGACCAGCTCGACCGCCTCGGGGTGGACGACCTCTTCGTGGTGCTCGGTGCCGAAGCGACGCGCCACCGCACGGGCAAACGGGCGCTCGTCGAACCCCTCCCGGTCATCGAAGCCGATCGTGAACGTCTTCACCGGCTCGCCCATCACACCCGCCATCAGGGCGACGATCGCGCTCGAGTCGATGCCGCCGCTCAAGAACGCGCCGAGCGGGACATCCGAGATCAGGCGCCGGCGGATGGCCTCCTGCAGTCGCGCGCGGACCTCACCCGCCGCCTCCTCGAGCCCCAGGTCGAGCGTCGCTGCGCCGGGGTCGGTGCCGGGCACCTGCAGGCGCCAGTAGCGCTCGATCCGCGGTTCACCGCCGGGCTCCAACGTCAGCACGTGACCCGGCGGCAGGCTCTTGATCCCCGCAAAGAACGTATGCGGCGTCGGCACGTAGCCGAACGTGAGGTATGCCGGCAGGGCGCGGGGGTCGAGATCGCAGGGAACCTCGGGGTGAGCCAGCACTCCCTTGATCTCGCTGGCAAATGCGAAGGTTGCGCCCGAGGACCAGTAGTAGAGCGGCTTCTTTCCCACGCGGTCGCGCCCCAGCAGCAATCGCTCCCGCCGGCGGTCCCAAACTGCGAAGGCGAACATGCCGTCGAGCTCGCGCGCCAGCGAGACCGCGTCATGCTCCTCAGCCAGATGGGCGATGACCTCCGTATCGCCGTGGCTTGAGAAGGTGTGCCTCCCTCGCGTGAGTCCCTCGCGCAGCTGACGGAAGTTGTAGATCTCGCCGTTCAGCACCGCCCCGATCGTGCCGTCCTCGTTGGTGAGCGGGGGATCGCCCTGCAGAAGGTCGATGATCGAGAGCCGGTTCTGCGAGACCACTCCGCGCCCGCCGTCGAAGCAGCCCTCAGCGTCGGGACCGCGATGGCGCTGGCACGCGAGCTGCGCGGCGACGACACGAGTGAGGTCACCGCTGCGGCGCGCCTGGACGGACCCGGAGATGCCGCACACCGCGGCTACTCCGCGGGCTGGGCGGATCCGGGTAGGCTCATCAGCGGACAGTCAAGCAGGAAACGGCAGCCCTCACCATGCGGTGCAATGCCGCGAATGAGAACATGCCGTCGATCGCGCGCGCCAACGAGACCGCACCGACCGATGCGCCGAGCGCCCAGGCCCGCGGCGCCCCGCTCGCAGTGCTGGCTGAGACGGCGTACCCGCTGATCGTTCCCAGTGCACGTGTGAGGATCGCGCGGTTCGCCCCGTTCCTGGCCGAACACGGCGTGGACGTCATGTACTCGCCGACCCTCAGCGACCGCCAGTACGAGATCGTCGCCTCGCCGGCGAGCGCCGTGCGCAAGGCGGGGATCCTTGCCGGCGCGGCGGGCAGCGTGGCTCTGCGGCGCCGGCCGCCGCACGATCTGCTGCTCGTTC
>JBPCRJ010000105.1:0-20937 GCA_050996975.1 Solirubrobacteraceae bacterium
CTCGCCTACATCCGCGAGCAGGAGGGCGAGATCAGGATCGGCGCGCTGACCCGCCACGTCGACCTGCTGAAGTCCGAGCTGCTCGCCCAGCACTACCCGATCTTCGGGGATGCCGAGATGGTGATCGCCGACCCGTTCGTGCGCAACCGCGGGACGATCGGCGGATCGCTGTGCCAGGCCGACGCTGCCGAAGACCTCTCGGCCGTGTGCTCGGCGGTCAAGGCGCACGTGATCATCCGTGGCGCCGAGGGCGAGCGCGAGGTCGCGATGGACGAGTTCCACGTCGGGCCCTACATGACTGCGGTCGGCGCGGGCGAGTTGCTGACCGAGGTCCGCCTGCCCCTGTTCGAAGGCGGAGGCAGCGCGCACGAGAAGTGTGAGCGGCGCGCCGGGGACTGGGCGATCGCTGCGGCATCGGCGGCCGTCTGGATCGAGGGCGGCACGATCACCGAGGTCGGCATCGCGCTCAGCGCAGTCGCGATGACCACCGTGCACCTCACCCGGGCCGAGGAGCTGTTGCGCGGCAAGGCGCCGTCGGAGGAGCTGTTCGCCCAAGCGGGCGCGATCGCCTCCGAGGACTGCTCCCCGAGCGCCGACGGCCGCGGGCCGGTCGACTACAAGCGCCATCTCGCCGGCGTGCTCACCCACCGCGCGCTGCGCCGCTCAGCGGCACGCGCCCTGCACCAGGAGGCCTGAGATGGACGTCTCGATAACGGTCAATGGCGAGCCGCGCTCCGGTGAGATCGAGCCCCGGCAGCTGCTCGTGCACTTCCTGCGCGAGACGCTCGACCTGACCGGCACACACTGGGGCTGCGACACCTCCAACTGCGGCGCCTGCGTCGTGCTCATGGACGGCCAGCCGGTCAAGTCGTGCACGATCCTCGCGGCGATGTGCGAGGGCCACGAGATCCGCACCGTCGAGGATCTCGAGGTCGACGGGCGGCTGGACCCGGTGCAGGAGGGTTTCCACGAGTGCCACGCGCTGCAGTGCGGCTTCTGCACGCCGGGAATGCTGATGACGGCGCGCGCCCTTCTCGACGAGAACCCGAACCCCACCGAGCACGAGATCCGCACGGCGATCTCCGGCGCGATCTGCCGGTGCACGGGCTACAAGAACATCGTCAGTGCCGTCCGCTGGGCCGCTGACCACGAATCCGCGGCGAAGCAGGGGGCCTAGAGCATGGCGGTCACCGAGAACCTTCCGAGTGCCACGACCGACCGGCCGATCGGCTTCGGCCGCCTCAAGCGCAAGGAGGACGCGCGCTTCATCCGCGGCGAGGGCACCTACCTCGACGACATCAAGCTGCCGGGCATGGTCTACGGGGCCGTCCTGCGCAGCCCGTACGCCCACGCGCGCATCCTCTCGATCGACACCTCGGCGGCGCTGGCCCATCCCAACGTCGCCGCCGTCGTCACCGCGAAGGACCTCGAGACGCTCGGGCTCGCGTGGATGCCGACGATCTCCTACGACACGCAGGCGGTCCTGGCGGGCGACAAGGTCCGCTTTCAGGGCCAGGAGGTCGCGTTCGTGATCGCGACCGACGAGTACTCTGCGCGCGACGCGCTACAGCTGATCGACGTGGAGTACGAACCGCTGCCCGCGATCGTCAACGCCCGCAAGGCTTTGGATCCAGACGCGCCGCTGATCCGCGACGACAAGGTGGGACAGCGCGACAATCTCGCCAGCCCGACCTGGGAGGCCGGCGCGGAGCCCTCCACCGACCGCGCGTTCGCGCAGGCCGACACAGTCGTGACGCGAGACATCATCTACCCGCGCTGTCATCCGGCGCCGCTTGAGACCTGCGGGATGATCGCCGACTTCAACCCCAACACCGGACAGCTCGACATCTACAACGGCAACCAGGCGCCCCACGTACACCGTACGGTGTACGCGCAGGTGGCGGGACTTGCCGAGCACATGATCCGCATTCGCTGCAACGACATCGGCGGCGGCTTCGGCAACAAGGTCCCGGTATACCCGGGCTACGTGTGCGCGATCGCCGGTTCGATCGTCGCCGGCGTCCCCGTCAAGTGGGTCGAGGACCGCTCGGAGAACTTGATGTCGACCGGGTTCGCCCGTGACTACATCATGCACGCAGAGATGTGCTCCAAGGACGGGAAGATCACCGGCCTGCGCGTCGACGCGATCGCCGACCACGGAGCGTTCGACTCGACCGCACAGCCGACCAAGTTCCCGGCCGGCTTCTTCCACATCGTCTGCGGGTCCTACGCCCTGGAGGCCTCGCACGTCAAGGTCAAGGCGGTCTACACCAACAAGGCCCCGGGCGGTGTCGCCTACCGCTGCTCGTTCCGGATCACCGAAGCCGTGTACCTCGTCGAGCGGATGGTGGACGCGCTCGCGCTCGAGATGCACGTCGACCCGATCGACCTGCGAATGCGCAGCTTCATCGCTCCCGAGCAGTTCCCCTACGAGACCACCACCGGCTGGACATATGACTCCGGCAACTACGCGCAGACGATGCGCGTCGCGATGGACATCGCCGGCTATCAGGGTCTACGCCGCGAGCAGGCGGAGAAGCGCGCCCGTGGTGAGCTGATGGGGATCGGCGTGTCGTTCTTCACCGAGGGCGTGGGCGCTGGGCCGCGCAAGCACATGGACATCCTCGGCCTGGCGATGAACGACGGCGCCGACCTGCGCGTGCACCCCTCGGGCAAGGCGGTCGTGAGCCTGAGCTGCCAGACCCAGGGACAGGGCCACGAGACGACGTTCGCCCAGATCGTCGCCGAGGAGCTCGGGATCCCGCCTGAGGACATCGAGGTCCGCCACGGCGACACCGACCGCTCTCCCTACGGCCTGGGGACCTACGGCAGCCGCTCAACCCCCGTCTCGGGCGCGGCGGTCGCCGTCGTCGCGCGCAAGGTCCGCGACAAGGCGCGCCTGATCGCGGCGACGATACTCGAGGCCAGACCCGAGGATCTCGCCTGGGAGAAGGGGCGCTGGTACGTCAAGGGTGACCCCGAGCAGGGCGCGACGATCGACGAGATCTCGGCGCGGGCATACAGCGGCGAGCCGATGCCGACGGGGTTGGAGGGCGGCCTCGACGCGCAGGTGATCTACGACCCGCCGAACCTGACCTACCCGTACGGTGCGTACATCGCGGTGGTGGACATCGACCCCGACACCGCCCAGGTGACCGTCCGGCGGTTCATCGCCGTCGACGACTGCGGGGTGCGCATCAACCCGATGGTGGTCGACGGCCAGATCCACGGCGGGCTCGCCGAGGGCGTCGGCATCGCCCTGATGGAGGTGATCACCTTCGACGAGGAGGGCAACTGCCTGAACGGGTCGTTCATGGACTACCTGATTCCGACCGCGCTCGAGTGTCCCGACTTCGAGCTCGGCGAGACCGTCACGCCATGCCCGCACCATCCGCTCGGCGCCAAGGGGATCGGTGAGTCGCCGAACGTCGGGTCGCCGCCGGCGATCGTCAACGCGGTGATCGACGCACTGCACGAATCCCACGGCGTCACCCACGTCGACATGCCGTGCACGCCGGCGCGCGTCTGGGCGGCGATGCAGGGTCGTCCCGAGCCGCCACAATGATGACGAGCGCGCTGACACGGCGCGCGCAGGAGCTCGCCGCGCTCCGGACGGCGTTCGTGACGGCGACGGTGGTCCGTGTGGCACACCCGGCGAGCGTCGAGCCCGGGAGCGCCGCGATCGTGCTGGGCGACGGGACGATCGAGGGCTTCGTCGGGGGGGTTTGCGCCGAGCACAGCGTGCGGGCGTACTCGCTGAAGACGCTCGAGAGCGGGGAGCCGCTGCTGCTGAGGATTCTTCCCGACGTGGGCGAGGGACCCGGCGGGGACGCGGGCGAGGCTTCCGCGGCGCAGGACCCAGCACGCGAGGCAGTGGCATCGGCGAGCGACCACGGCGCGGTGACGGTGAAGAACCCGTGCCTGTCCAGCGGAGCGATCGAGGTCTTTCTCGAGCCGGTCCTGCCCTCACCACGGGTGCTGGTGGTCGGCGACACGCCGATCGCCGCGGCGCTGCAGACGCTCGGCTCCACGCTGGGACTCGAGGTGATCGCGTCGCACGAGCGCCCGGAGGGGATCCTCGGGCCGACCGGTGGCGACCTCGCGCTCGTCGTCGCGGCGCACGGACGCGACGAGCACCGCGCGCTGCGCTGCGGCCTGGAGGCGCGCGTGCCCTACATCGGGCTCGTGGCCAGCGCCAAGCGCGGCGCCGCCGCGATCGAGGAGCTGCGCGCTGACGGAGTCGCCGATCACCTCCTGGACGCGATCGACACCCCCGCCGGGATCGCGATCGGCGCGCGCACCGCCCCGGAGATCGCGCTGTCGATCCTCGCGCGGATCGTCACTGTCCGCCGCGGGGAACGGCAGCCCGCGACCCCGGCGACCGGCCCGCTGGCCGGTCCCGGCACCGCTCGAACCGGGGCGCCGGCCGGGCCGCTCACCGCCGCTGACCCGATCTGCGGGATGACCGTCGTGATCGCCGCGGATACGCCGTCCGTGCGCCACGCCGGCGAGACGGTCTACTTCTGCTGTGCCGGCTGCAAGAGTAAGTTCGAGGCTGTCCACGAGCATGCGCTCGCGACGGGCTGAGACCTTCGTCGCCGGTCTCGTGCTCGGTGCCGGTGGCTCGAGCCGGCTCGGCGCCCCCAAACAGCTCCTGGCCTACGGCGAGGGCACGCTTCTCGGTCACACCCTCGGCGTCGCGCGAGCCTGCGCGTTCGATCAGATCGTCGTCCCGATCGGAGGCGCGGCCTCCGACGTCCGCGCGGGCGTGGACCTGACCGGGACCGAGGTGGTCGTCAACCCCGCCTACGGGCGGGGCTGCTCATCGTCGATCGCCGCGGCGCTCGCGGTCCTTGATCCCCGCTGCGAGGTGCTCGTGCTGATGCTCGGGGACCAGCCGGGGGTGACCCGGGCCACGGTGACAGCGCTGCTGGAGCGCCGCGAAGGTTCCCCGCTCGCCGTCTGCCGCTACGAGAACGGACGTGGCCATCCGCTCGCGTTCGCGCGCGAAGTGTTCCCGGCGCTCGCCGACCTGCACGGAGACAAAGGTGTCTGGCGACTGCTCGATGCGCGCCGGGACGACGTCGTCGAGGTGACGATCCCCGGCCCGGTCCCGCTCGACGTCGACACCCCGGAGGATTATCAGGCGGTGCTGGCACAGGCGGACTTCGCCGAGATTCCGCGATGAACCGTCTTGGCGGAGCCCCGTTGCGGGATCACCGATGAGCGCGAGGGGAGCCACCGGCGAAGCAGCCGGCGAGATCGCTCAGCTGGTGCCCGACGTCGAGACGCTCGCCCGGCGCCTGGCCGGGATCGACTACCTCGTCGACGAGGGCCTGGCCACCTCCATCTTCCTCAGCCTGCGCCTGCCCCAGCCGCTGCTGCTCGAAGGCGAGGCGGGCGTCGGCAAGACCGAGGCAGCCAAGTCGCTCGCGGTGGTGCTCGACACGCCGCTGATCCGCCTGCAGTGCTACGAGGGGATCGATGCCGCGGAGGCGCTGTACGAATGGAACTATCCGCGCCAGCTGCTGAGCATCCGGCTCGCCGACTCGAGCGCCACCAAGCTCCGCGAGGAGGATCTGTTCGGTCCCGACTACCTGATCCGTCGCCCGCTGCTGCGCGCCCTTGAGCATCCAGGTCCACGGCCGGCAGTGCTGCTGATCGACGAGATCGACCGCGCCGATGACGATTTCGAGGCCTTTCTGCTCGAGCTGCTCGCCGAGGCCACGGTCACGATCCCCGAGATCGGGACGATCAGCGCCACGCACCCGCCGATCATCGTGCTGACCTCCAATCGGACCCGTGACCTGCACGATGCGGTCAAGCGTCGCTGCCTCTACCAGTGGATCGACTACCCGAGCGCGCAGCGTGAGGTGGAGATCGTGCGCCGCCGGGTGAAGGGCTCGTCAGAGACGTTGGCTGTGCAGGTAGCCGACGCGGTGTCACGGATACGCGACAGCGACGTGCAGAAGCCGCCCGGGATCGCCGAGGCGATCGACTGGCTCGCGGCGCTCGGCCTGCTGGGCGTGGAGAGCCTCGACGCGGCGTCGATCGAACGTACGCTGGGCGCGGTGCTGAAGTACGCCGAGGATCAAGAGGTGATCCGCGCGGGAGGCTTCCAGGCCCTCGTCGGCAGTCGCGACGGAGGGAGCGATGCCTGACCGGCCGGTGTCTGAGCGGCCGGTGACTGGCCGCCAGACCGCGTTCGCGGTCCAGACGATCCACCTCGACCTTCCGGTCCTCGTCGGGGCGCTCAGCCAGCGGCTGCGGACGGCCGGCGTGGCGGTGACCCCTGAGCGCTGCGCCCATCTTGCCCACGCGCTCACGCTGATCAAGCCGATCACGCGCCGGCGCCTTTACTGGACCACTCGCGCGGTGCTCGTCGCGGACTCGGCGCAGGTCAAGCCTTTCGACGCCGTGTTCTTCTCGGTCTTCGGGGGCGGGGACGAACACGACAGGTTCGAGCCCGAGGACGTGCAGACCACCGCGGCTAGCTCCGAGGACCAACCGGAATCCATCCACGAGACGACCACGGCAAGCCCGGGCGTGGAGGCTCAGCCGCCGGTCGGTACCGCTTGCTCCTCCCCGCCCGGCCGCGCGGATGAAGTGCAGTCCAGGGAGGTCGAGGTGCCGGTGGCGATCGCCAGCACCGACGAGCTCCTGGGACGCAAGCGTTTTGACGCGCTCGAGCCCCACGAGCTGGCCCAGCTCTACCGGCTGATGACGCGGCTGGCGCTCGCCACTCCGCTGCGGCGCACGCGCCGAACGAGGAAGGGGCGCCACGGCGAGCGCATCGACATGCGCCGCACACTGCGCGCAAGCTTACGTACGGGTGGGGATCCAGTTCGCCTCGCCCGCCGGCGCCGGCGGGTGCGTCGCCGCCGAATCGTGATGCTGTGCGACATCTCGGGTTCGATGGAGCCCTACGCCCGCGCCTACCTGCAGTTCTTGTTCTTGAGCTGTGCAGCCGCTGGCGGCCCCGATGCCGAGGCGTTCGCCTTCGCCACCCGCCTGACCCGCCTGACCCGCGCGCTGACCGGGCGCGACCCCGAGCACGCGATCCAACGCGCCGCCGCGACCGCGCCCGACTGGTCGAGCGGGACGCGGATCGGCGACGCGCTGAAGACGTTCAACGACCGCCACGGACGCCGCGGGATGGCCCGGGGCGCCGTGATCGTGATCCTCTCCGACGGCTGGGAGCGCGAGGACCCGAGGCTGGTCGGTCGCGAGATGGAGCGCCTCGCCCGGCTGGCCTACCGGATCGTGTGGGTCAACCCGCGGGTCGGAGCGAGCGGCTTCGCCCCCCGCGCGGGCGGGTTGGTGGCGGCACTGCCGCACTGTGACGCGCTCGTCAGCGGCCACAGCCTACGCGCGCTCGAGCAGGTGGCGGAGGCGATCGGCGCCCAGCGCGGCGACGACGATCCTTACACCGCGAGCTGGAGGCTGCCCTCGCCGCCACTGGAGTCCGAGGAGGAGGAGCCGTGGGCCAGTGCGACTCCGGTCCCGGGCAGCTCGGTCGCGATGCCGAGCGGATTTGGCCCGAGCCGGGGCAATACCACTCCCGGATGGGGCGCCGATGATCGTCGATAGCGCTCAAGCCGCGAGCCCCGCTGCCGGATCGCGTTCGGACCGCTACCGTTGACGATCGGAGCGTCCGCCAGATGAATCAGCCTTCGACCAAGATCTGCATCTTCCCCGGATGCGAGCGCCCGGCGGCACCTGCGCACCCGCTCGGCGGACCGCAACCCAGCTTCTGTGCGCTCGAGGCACACAACGCCTTGACCGCTCATCAGGAGCGTCTGCGCCGGGACGGCGAGTCCGTGGATGGCACCGGTGACCGCCGCGAGGGGGCGCTTGCGGGCGACCGGGACGAACCCCAGGCCTAGCGTGTTCAGCATGTGCATCTACAAGTCAGACTGGTCGGAAGGAGACTTCAGCGATGGCGAATGAGGCATATCGAGCCGTCTTTCTGCGTGTGCATCCGACCGGCAAGATGGTGCTCAGCCTGACGATCGAGCCCGACGGCAACGAAGCGCACTACGCACAACTTGTCGCCCAGGAGCTCGGCATCCCGGCGCTTGACGTCAAGGTCGTCCCCGCGGACACCAACCGGTTCGGGGTAGGGCACGGTTACAACTTGACGCCCTCCCCGGGGACATCCGCCGCAATCGTGAGTGCCACGGACAAGATCCGCGCCAAGGGACAGCTGCTCGCTGGAGTGGCGCTGGAGACTCCCTCAGAGCGTCTGGGTTGGGATAACGGCGCGTGGATCAGCCCCAGCGACCCCACCCAGGTCAAGACCGTTGCCGACGTCGCCCTGTACGCCCACGGCACCGGGGCACTCCCGCCCGGAGTCGAGGGCGGACTCGACGCGCAGGCCGTGTACTCGAACTGACCCCCCAACCTATTTTAATCCAACCGACACGTATATCTCTCTTCATTGGAGGCGCATGACAAATGGCTGAGCAGATCGAAAGCGAGCAGGGCAAAGGGCGCGCCAAAGCGTCGTCCAGCCAGCCCGCCGCGGTGGCCCTGACGCCGATCGCCGTGTCGCCCGATCAGCGGGATGCGCCGATCGAGCAGCGCGGCACCACGACGATCGCCGACTCGGTGGTCCACAAGGTGGCGGGAATTGCCGCGCGCGAGGTGCCGGGCGTCTATCAGCTGGGCGGGGCTGGCGCCCGCGCGTTTAGCAACGTCACCCAACGCGTAGGGATCGGCGACCTGGGCGCTCAGGGTGTGAGCGTGGAGGTCGGCGTACGCCAAGCCGCGGTCGACCTGACGCTCGTGGTTGAGTACGGCGAGTCGATCCCGCAGATTACCCAGCGGGTCCGCAACCAGGTGATCAAGCGCGTCGAGAGCATCACCGGACTGGAGGTCACCGAGGTCAACATCATGGTCGATGACCTGCACTTCGCCGGCGATGAGGAGCTCGAAGGTCAAGCATCACGGGTGTCTTGAGCACCCGGCCGGCCGATCCGGGGCACGCACCGCCTCGATCCCCGCGAATGTCGCTCGCGCGCGTGGCCCGGGAGGTGGTGGCTCAACTACCCGGCGCCGCGCTGAGCGCCGGCTCACGCTGGGTGACCGCGGACGGCCCGGAGACGATCCGGGGACTGCTCGTAAGCGTGCAACCGGACGGGAGATACGAGCTTGAGCTGCACCTGATCGTCGCGTGGCCGCCACCGCCGCTGACGCTCCTGGCGGGCGATCTGCGCCGTCGCGTGCACGGCGCCGCTCAAAGCGCCGGACTCGAAGCCCAGCTCGGCCAGATGCAGATCTACTTCGACGCAGTGCTCGGTCCCGACGATCCCCCGGCTGGTGGAGAGCCGGCATAACCGTGCTGCTGGCCCGTGCGCTGATCCGGCTGCTCGTCCTCCTGGTGATCGGAGCGTTGGCCGTGGCCGGGCTGGTGGCCGCCGTGTTCTGCCTCCAGGGCGGCCACGGCAGCCTCAGCCTGCCCGGACTGGCCAAAGATCTGCATCTCTCGGAGCTGCGCTCCACCGTCGGATCGTTCCTCCATCGCCTCGAGGTTCACGGGCCGATCGCGGCGGTGCCGGCGCTCTCCGGCCTGGCGGCGATCGCTATCGGCATCGCGATGCTGATCGGTTCCCTGTCCTCCCCGCGCGAGCGCCTGATCGTGCTCTCGGGCGGTGAGCAGGGCTTGATCGCCGCGCGGCGCCGCGCGCTGGCTCAGTCGGCCGCGACCCTGGCTGGGGAACCCCGCCCGGTCCTCCGCGCCAAGGCGCGCGCCCGCCCCTCGCGGCGCAGGGCGGGCGGACACTTGCGGGTGCGTGTCGATCATCCGCGAGGCTCGTCCCGGGACGAGGTGATCGGCGCCGTCACCGGTTCGCTGGCCCCGCTGACCGATTCGCTGCCGCTGCGCGTGCGAGTCCGCGCCCGCCACCGCCTGCGCGGCGAGAACGCGACGTGATGACCCGCCAGCGGCTGCGTACGCGACGCTTCGCGGTGGTCGAGGCCCTGCTTCGCCTGGTCGGCGTCGTGGCGGGCGCCGGGTTGATCTGGTACGGGGCGATGACCATCCTGCTAGCGGTGAAAATTAGCCCGCACACGATCAACGCGATCTCCGCCTACCGCACCGTCTATGATCACCTCGCCGCGCTCACGGCCGCAGGCATCACCGGGCAGGTGCGGGTGATCGTGGCGATCTCCGGCGTCGCGGGCTTTGTCGTCCTGGCGCCGCTCGCTTGGCGGGCGCTGCCTCGGCCCTACCTGACCCGGCGCGAGCTCGACATCTCAGCTGATACCGACCTGGGTAGGACCGTGATCGCACCCCGCGCGATCGAACGCACGGTGGAGCTCGCGGCGCTCGGTCACCCGTTCGTCGTAGGTGCAGCCGGGCGCTACGGCGCGGACGACGTGAGCCTCGCGGTCACGGTTCGTCAGGCCAGCGAGCTGGCCGAAACGCTCTCCGCCGTACAGGAGCGGGTGGCGGGTGCGCTGGCCCGCCACGAGCTCCCGGGCCTGCCGATCAACGTGACGCTGACGGGATTCACTCCACACAAGCAAAGGAAGCTCGACTGATGAACACCAACCAATTCGCGGCGCTGCTGGGATTCGCCTTCGCCGCCGCCTGGATCGGCTTCGGCCTCCTGGACGCGATCCTCTGCCTTCTCGGAGCCACGATCTTCTACATCGCCGCCGCGATCAGAGAGGGCGAGATCGACCTCGCCGAGCTTCAAGACCGGTTTGGCAACCAGGGCGCGCGACTATCGACACGACGTGGCCGCGCTGCGCCGCCACCGCGCCCTCCCCGCGTCGAGTAAGCGAGCGAATCCGGCACCGCGTAAACCGTCCCGAGCTGCGCTGACCGGCGTGGCGGCCCGGATCAGCGGCCCGGGACGACCGCGCGTTCAGCTCAGCGCCTGCGGCCCCCGCGTCGATCCCACAGCCACCTCAGGGTCAGGAGCTCCATGATTCGCTTCAGCATCGGCTCGTCTTTCGTAGGGGTTGAGTCGAGGGAACCTTACTTCATCGGGGGGCGTGTCGGAACCTCTTTTTGAGCGCGCCGACAGTCCCCCGACGCCGAGCCCGCACAACGCCGACGGTCCCCGACGCCGAGCCCCTCAGAACTGATGGATCGGCAGGTAGGCGACCCCGGTGCCCGCATCCAGCTCCCCTGTGCCGGCGGGGATCAGCGCCAGCGCGTCGGCGTGGGCGGTGATTGCGATCTGGTGTGACTGCTGGCCGCGCAGGGGCGTGAGAACGGCCTCCGGGCCGCGAGCCAGGACCAGGCCGCGGGTCTCGTCATCGACGCGGACGCGGATCAGGTCGTCTCGCGTCGGATTGCGCTTCACAGCCGCGCCGAGCACCCCGGAGCGCAGCGCGGGCCAGATCATCGAAGCCCCCTCGAGCCCGAGCAGCGCCGGTCGCACGAACAGCTCGAAGCAGACGAGCGTGGAGACCGGATTCCCGGGCAGCCCGAAGACCAGCGTCGAACCACGGACGCCGAACGCCAGCGGCTTTCCGGGTCGCAGCGCGACCCGCCAGAAGACCTCGCGGATGCCGAGCTCGCGCCCGACGCTGCGCACGAGATCGTGGGCACCCACGGACACGCCTCCGGAGCTGATCACCACGTCGTGCTTCAGCGCCTGCTCGAGGGCAGCGAGATGAGCTTCCCGGGTGTCCGCCACCGCCGCGATGTGCTCGACGTGTGCGCCGCTGGTGCGCAGCGCCGCACTTATCATCGGTCCGTTGGAATCGTAGATCTCGCCCTCGCCCAGCAGCTCCCCGGGCGAGCGCAGCTCGCTCCCCGTGCTCAGCAACGCAACCCGAGGGCGCCGCCGGCAGGGGAGCGTGGTGAGGCCCGCCGCGGCGGCGGCCCCGATCTGCGCTGGACCCACCCGCGTTGCGGCGCGCAGAAGCACGTCCCCGCGAGTCATGTCGCTGCCACGGGCCCGCACGAACGCTCCCGGCGCCACGCCCGCGCGCACCTCGATGCGCTCGCCGGCGCCGCCCACGCTCTGCACGTCTTTGACCTTCTCGACGTCCTCGACCGGGATGACCGCGTCGGCCGGCGGCGGAACTACGGCCCCGGTGGAAATCACGATCGTCTCGCCCGGTCGCAGCGCGCCTCGGTAAGGAGAGCCGGCGGCCGACTCGCCGACCACAGTGAGCCGACCGGGAGTATCGGCTGCGAGCAGCGCGTACCCGTCCATCGCCGAGCCTGCGAACGGGGGCAGATCGACCGCCGCATGGAGATCCTCGGAGACGAAACGCCCGTATGCCTGTTCGAGCGCCACTCGCTCAGGCGGGAGCGCCCTGACGTTGGCCGCGACGAGTACCAACGCGTCGTCTATCGACAGCAGCGCCGGCGGTGGGGGCCCTACGGGCAAGACGCGCCCGTCAGTTCGACGGCAGGCTGGCTTGCAGTACGACCTCCACCTCGTCCAGCACCTTCAGCGCGCCGAATAGCGTCGAGTAGGGCTTGATCTCCCAGTCGGTCTGCTTCAGCTTGACGCTCGCGCTCAGGCGACCGCCGTCGCCCACGCTCAGCTCGAACGCGATCGGACGCGTTCTCCCGGCGAGCTCGAGGCCACCTCGGATGCTCAGCACATCGCCGTCAGGCCCGGCCTGCACCTCGTCGGAGTGAAACCGGATCGCGGTTCCCTTCAAGACGTCATCGTCGATCGTCTTCTTGATCCCGGCCCTGTCCTCGTCACCCAGCGCCTGGATTCCGCCGCTGCCCTCGCGCACGCGCAGCGATCCGCCATCGACGCTCAGCTGCACGCTGCTCTGAGCCGGATCCTCGCCCACCTCGAGCGTGGCCTGCCACGAGGTGACTTCAATCATCAGATCATGCCCTGCCTTGCTCGCGGCGCCGGTCCGGCCGGTCCTGACGTAGAGGGTCCCATGATCAGGTCCCAGCGGGTGGGTACCCGGCTCGATCGACATCTGAGGTCTTATATCATCGGACCGATCGCCACCACCCCAGACCAGCCCAGACACGTCCAGCGCGGCGAGAGCGAGAGTGCACTTGGTTGAGCTCGACCATTCCTTCGCGGTCGCCAAGCCGGTTGAAGAGACCTGGCGGGCGATACTCGACCTGGAGCGCCTGGTGCCGTGTGTCGAAGGGGGCAGCGTGATCGAGCGGACCGGCCCCAACGCCGTCAGGGCCGAGATCAAGGTCAGGATGGGAGCGATGTCGATGAAGTTCACCGGGACGGTCGAGGTCATCGAGCAGGATCCGGCAGCGCATCGCGCGGTGATGCAGGTCAAGTCCAAGGAGGCCGGGGGACAGGGCCACGCGAATGCCACGGTCGTGCTCTCGCTCGCCGACGGCGGTGGGACGCTCCACACCAGCGCCCAGATCACCGGCAAGGCCGCCTCGATGGGCGAGGGCACCGTCGGCGGCGTCCTGGACGCCCTGATCAAGGACTTCACCGGCAAGCTCGCGGCGCTCTGATCCGCGCCGTCCACGGAACCCGCCCGCAGTGACCCAACCCACCCGCAGTGACCGAACCCACCCGCAGTGACCCAACCCACCCGCAGTGACCGAACCCGCCCGCAGCTTCCTGTCGGTGGTCTGATCCCCAGTTTCGATGCTTGGAAGGGAGCGCAGGATGAAGGACGTCGTCGCGCAGGTTGATCAATGGGTGGCGCGCGGCGATCGTGTCGCGCTGGCGACCGTTGTCGGGGTGCGCCGTTCGGCGCCCAGGCCGCCGGGGTCCAAGATGGCGATCAACGATCGCGGCGAGGTCTATGGCGCGGTCTCGGGAGGCTGTGTCGAAGGGGCGGTCGTCGACGTCGCCGAGCGGGTCCTCGCGGGCGCTGAGCCTCAGCTCTTGACCTACGGGATCGCCGATGACCAAGCGTGGGACGTCGGCCTGCCGTGCGGAGGTGAGATCGATGTCTGGGTCGAGCGCTTCGAGCCGTGAGCACCCAGAGCGCGTTTGCGGCGATCGCGCGGGACAACGGACGCGGCGCGCTGGTCACCGCCGTGGCTGGCCCGTACATCGGCACGCGGATGCTCGTGCGCTCCGACGGAGAGCACCAGGGAACGCTCGGCGACGCGGCGCTCGACGCGCAGGCTGTGGCCGACGCGCAGGAGCTGATGTGGGCCGAGCGCTCGGAACGGCGCGGGGAGCTATTCGTCGACGTCACGGCTCCTGCCCCCCGCGTGCTGATCTTCGGCGCCGTCGAGTACGCGAACCATCTCTCCCATATGGCGCGGGTGGCGGGCTGGCGCCCATACGTGATTGATCCGCGTGCGCAGTTCGCCACGCGCGAGCGCTTTCCCGATGCGATCGAGGTGGTGGTCGCTTGGCCGGGTTCCGCGCTCGAGCAGCTGGGCGGCATCGACCGAGCCACCTATCTGGCGATCCTCACCCATGACCCGAAAATCGACGACCAGGTGTTGGCGCTCGCGCTACGCGCCGCACCGGCCTACATCGGTGCAATGGGCTCCAAGCGTGCGCAGGCACAGCGCCGCCAGCGTCTGCTGGAGGCGGGTGTCCGCGAGGACGAGCTGAAGCGGATCAGCGCCCCGATCGGCCTCGACCTCGGCGCGGTCAGCCCCGAGGAGATCGCGCTGTCGATCATGGCCGAGCTCGTGGCGGTTCGGCACGGCCGCGACGGCGGACGCCTGTCGGCGCGAACCGCCCCCCGGATCCACTGAAGAGCGCGCGCGAGCCCGGCGGGGGGGACTACCCGCTCGGGTAGCCTGATCAGACGATGGCGACCCGGACGATGCGAGAGATCCGGAAGGGCGAGGTGCCCTTCGATGGCGGAACGGCGATCCAGGAGGACCCCGATCGGCCCGTGTTCCGCGGGAACGGCCCGGACGACTACGTCTGCGTCGACTGCGGGAACGTGCTGGCCGAGACGATGCATCCGGCACAGATGACCTACAAGGTCCGCGTGCGGTGCGGCCGCTGCGACGTCGTCAACGTCGCGGTCTCAGAGACGCCCGCCGACGGGGAGCCCACGCCGGCCGGCTAACGGGTGCCCGGGCGCCTCGTCCCGTAAGGCCGGAAGCGTTGGCAACAATCAATGCGATCAATCGTGATACTAGGCAGATCTCTATAACTGTGACCCAGCTGAACGCGTTCCTCGCGGTGATCCGCGGCGGGTCCGTCACGGCTGCCGCGGATGAGCTGGTGGTGACCCAGCCCTCGGTCTCCTCAGCGCTCGCAGCGCTCGGGCGCGAGCTGGGATGCGACCTGTTCGAGCGCTCAGGCCGGGGCATCCGGCTGACCGAGGCCGGCGCCGCGTTTGCCGGATACGCATCCGACGTGATGGGGCTGCTTCAGTCCGGGCGACAAGCCGCGCAGGAAGCCGCTCAGCTGTCCGCGCGCAAGCTTCAGCTCGCAGCCGTCACGACCGCGGCGGAGTCGTTCGTCCCGCCGCTGATGAGGGCGTTCTCCGACGCGCATCCCGGGATCGAGCTGACGCTCGCCGTAGGCAACCGCCAGGACGTGCTCGAGCGAGTGCGTAACCACTCTGTCGACGTGGCGATCTCCGGCAAGCCCCCAGCCGATGACCGCCTGCTCGCGGAGCCACTGACCGACAATGAAATCGCGTGCATCACGGCTCCGGATGACCCGGCCGCCGCCGGTGGGCCCGTGGACTCGGCCGAGCTGGAGGGCCGGGCGTGGCTGCTGCGCGAGCCCGGCTCAGGCACGCGGACCCTCAACGAGCAGTTCCTCGCCAATCGCGGATTGGCCCCGGGGACGCTGACGCTTGGCTCGAGCGGAGCGATCAAGCAGGCGGCGCGAGCTGGACTGGGCGTGTCGCTGCTGTCGCGGTCCGCCGTCGAAGCGGAGCTCGCCGCAGGGTGGCTGGGCGAGCTTCGCCTGAAGGACGGGCCGGCGCGGAGATCGTGGTTCCTGCTGCGCTCCGCCGTCGGACCGGTGAGGCCGCCGGTGCAGACGTTCATCGCGTTCGTGCTGAACGCCGCCAGAGCGCAGGCTCAGCGCTGAGGCCGAACCACGCTCCTCACGCCGCGCTGAAGCCCGCCGCGGACACGCTCCTCACGCCGCGCTGAGCTCCTGCTCGAGCGCGGTGCTGTAGCGGCCGAAGCGCGCCTCGCCGTTGCAGCGGGCGCGGTGCGCGAACGCGGCCTGAGCGGCGACGACATTCGACTCCTCGCCTCCCCAGGCCTTGAGCGGGGAAGCTTGAAGGGCACGGCCGTAGGAGAAGGTGAGTTCCCACGGCACGCCACCGATCTCGTTCATCGCGTTCAGATGCGCGGTCGCCAGCTCGTCGCTCTGACCGCCCGACAGGAAGGCGATCCCGGGAACCGCGGCCGGCACCACCCGCCGCAGCAGCTCAAGCGTGCGCTGCGCTACCTCCTCCACGCCCGCAGGCTGCGCGCTGTCGTAGCCCGACAGCACCATGTTCGGCTTCAGCACGATTCCCTCGAGGATCACCCGCTGGTCGAGTAGCTCGGCGAACACGGCGCGCAAGGTCTTGCCGGTCACCTGCTCGGATCGATCGATCGAGTGCTTGCCGTCCATCAGCACCTCGGGCTCGACGATCGGCACGATTCCCGCCTCCTGGCAGAGAGCGGCATAGCGACCAAGCGCATGGGCATTGGCGGCAATGCAATAACGGCTGGGGAGATGCTCGTCGATCGCGATCACGCCTCTCCACTTGGCAAACCGCGCCCCGAGCTCGCGGTACTCGGCCAAGCGCTCGCGCAGCCCGTCGAGCCCCTCAGTGATCTTCTCGCCATCCGCGCCGGCCAGCGGCTTCGCCCCCGTGTCGACTTTGATCCCGGGGATCATCCCGAGGCTCTCCAGCAGCGCCGGGATCTGCTCTCCGCCGGATGCGGCCTGGCGGATCGTCTCGTCGTACATGATCACGCCGCTGATGTGGTCAGCCGCGCCATCCGTCGTGAACAGCAGCTCCCGGAAGCGCAGCCGCGTCTCCTCGGTCGACTCCACGTCGACCGAATCGAGTCGCTTGGTCATCGTGCTGTTGCTCTCGTCCGCCGCGAGAATGCCCTTGCCTTCGGCGACCATTTCGCGTGCGGTCGACTCGAGTGCTTGCCTGTGTTCGGTCATCGGTCTTCTCTCTCCTGTGTAGTCGCACCGTTCTGCGGAGTCGCCGCGCCATCCGACCGGCGGGCCTCGACCACCCACCGTACCGAGCGCGACCCGATCACGATCGACTCGGTGAAGATCTGGCCATCCCGGCTCCACGGCCGCCGCAGCAGCGGGCCGCCGGTCACGCCCGTGGCGACGAACATGCTCTCGCCCCCGGCGAGCTCGTCGAGCTCGTAGACGCGGTCGGTGCGCAGGCCTGCCTCCTCGACGGCCTTGGCCTCCTTCGGCCGTTGCGGGGCCAGCCGGGCCTGCATGACTCCGCCGAGCGCGCGGACGGCACAGGCCGTCATGACCCCTTCCGGGGTTCCGCCGATACCCATCAGCAGATCCGCGCCGCCGTCGGGCAGCAGCACCGCCAGGGCCCCGGCCACGTCCCCGTCGGGCAGCGTGATCACCTGCGCGCCAGCGCGGTGCAGACGGTCGATCAGCTCCTCGTGGCGGGGCTTGTCGAGCACCATCACGCGCAGCTCTTCGACCTCCTTGCCCAGCGCTTGCGCCGCACGCTTCAGGTTGACTTCTGGAGGCTCGAAGATGTCCAGTACTCCGCGCGCCGGGGGTGGTCCGACGAGCTTGTCCATGTAGTACGCGGCGGCGATCGAGGCCATCGTTCCCCGCTGCGCGAACGCGATCGTCGCCAGCGATCCGGGAAGTCCCTTCGAGCAGAGCGTGGTGCATTCGAGCGGGTCGACCGCGATGTCGAACTCGGGTGTATCGCGGGCACCGAGCCGTTCACCGTCGAACAGCATCGGCGCCTCGTCCTTCTCGCCCTCGCCGACCACGACGGTTCCGGCACCCAGCGCCTGGGCCAGCGCCCCGCGCATCGCCTCGGTCGCGGCCCCGTCGGCGTCGTTGGAGCTGCCGCGTCCGACCCAACGCTGGCACGCGAGCGCGGCTGCGCGGGTGGCCTCGAGCGCGACCGGCTCGAGATCTGTCAGCCAGCCCGCCCGTGACGGCGCGTCAACCGGCGTGTCCGGTTCGAGCATCGCGGATTCCATAAGTCCTCTCCATTAGTCGGGCGAGCATCAATCAACCAGCAAAAATCATCGCAAGAGGATACTCTCACACCAGAGGTTCGACCCCGAAAGGCTCCGTGAACATGACCCCCAGCTCATCCACGAAGAGCGGCGAATCAACGCCAGCCGGGCCACGCCAGAACGGCGACGAGGCCTCGACATGAGCCGGAACGGCAAGCCGGAGAAGGATCGTTGGGCGTCTGGCGTGACGCCGTATGCGGAGATGGGTTATTACGATGCTGATTATGTGCCGAAGGCTACGGCTGCGTTGGGTGCGTTTCGGGTGACGCCGCAGCCGGGGGTTGATCCAATTGAGGCTTCGGCGGCGGTGGCGGTGGCGGGGGAGTCTTCGACGGCGACGTGGACGGTGGTGTGGAATCGCCGCGGGCGCGACCGCGAACCGCGTCGCCCCGAGCGCAACGCCGTGCTCGAGGTCTGGAAGGACGTCACGTCCGAGTTCGACTCGACCGACATCCCCGACCGCGTCGCGAACGCGACTGCGAGCTCAAGCTAGCCCCCAACGACCTGACGCGGGTCGGTGAGCAAACCAACCTCCGGGGGCGAGCCGGCGAGCCGCCCCCGGAGGGGGACACCCTCCAAACGTCCCTCCCCCACCCCGTATTCTCCTAACCCCGGTTTCTCTCTCTCAGGAGGCCAATCACGATGCGCATCACCCAGGGAACGTTCTCCTATCTCCCCGAGCTCACCTCCGCCGCTGCCGCCGGGCGGCGGTCAGCCGACTGATCGGCTGCGTACCGACGTTGACGAGCTTTTTCCCAGCGTCCTCGCACCGTCCGCCGTGGGCATCGACGTGAGTGCCCAGGCACCAGATACGGCGAAGGCACCGGACGCCGCAAAGATTCTGCGCGAGTTCGATATCGAGCCGGTGCTCGATCAGCTCGACCGCGAGCTCGTCGCGCTCGAGCCGGTGAAGGAGCGCATCCGGGAGATCGCAGCGCTGCTGATCGTCGACCAGCTGCGCCGGCGGGCGGGACTGAGATCCACCCGGCCGACCCTGCACATGTCCTTCACGGGCAACCCCGGGACGGGCAAGACGACCGTGGCGCTGCGGATGGCGGACATCCTGCACCGCCTCGGTTACCTCGAGCGCAACCAGCTCGTCGCCGTCACTCGCGACGACCTCGTTGGTCAGTACGTCGGGCATACCGCACCGAAGACCAAGGCGGTACTCAAGCAGGCTTACGGCGGGGTTCTGTTCATCGACGAGGCGTATTACCTCTACCGGCCGGAGAACGAGCGTGACTACGGTCCGGAGGCAATCGAGATCCTGCTCCAGGTGATGGAGAACGAGCGCGAGCGGCTGGTAGTGATCCTCGCCGGCTACACGGATCGGATGGACGACTTCTTCCGTCTCAACCCGGGCATGGGCTCGCGCGTGGCGCACCACATCGAGTTCCCCGACTACACGCTTGACGAGCTGCTGGGGATCGCGGACCTGATGCTCGACGCCGAGCAGTACACCTTCCTTCCGGAGGCGCAGGACGCGTTGCGCGAGTACCTCGCGGGTTCCATGCGCGACCCGCGGTTCGCGCACGGGCGTAGCGTGCGCAACGCGATCGAGCGCGCCCGGCTGCGTCACGCCAACCGGATCTATGAACTGGCGCGTGGCGGTGGACAGCCATCGCGGGAGGATCTGGTCGAGATTAGACCCGAGGATGTCCTGACCAGCGACCCGCCGCGCAACGACTCGCAGGACCCACCCGCACAGCGTCCCGACGACGCACCGAACCCCAGGAGCTAATGATGAATCCGCGCCCTGTAATCCTCGGCGTCGTCGGCGATTCGGCATCCGGCAAGACGACGCTCACCCGGGGGCTGCTACGCATCCTCGGCGAGGAGAACGTCGCCTATGTCTGCACCGACGACTACCACCGCTACGACCGCTACCAGCGTGCCGAGCTCGGGATCACACCCCTGCACCCCGACTGTAACCACCTCGACATCATCGCCCAACAACTCGCACACCTGCGCCGCGGCGAGGCGATCCTCAAGCCCGTATACCGCCACCAGGACGGGACATTCGGGCCGCCTGTGTACATGAAGCCGGAGCGGTTCACGCTGATCGAGGGCCTGCTCGGCTACTACTCCTCGGAGATGCGCGACCTCTATGACGTGCGCGTCTACTTGAACCCACCGGAGGAGCTACGGCGCCGGTGGAAGGTGCAGCGGGACTGCGCGCGGCGCGGGTACACGACCAGTCAGGTGCTGGGTGAGCTCGACCGGCGCGAGGCCGACTCGGAGGCGTTCATCAGGCCTCAGCGTCGTTACGCCGACATGCTCGTCTCCTTCATGGAGCCCCGTGGCGAGCAGGATCCGATCCACCTGGATGCCGAGCTGACGCTCCGCGACGGCCTTCCGCATCCCGATCTGGCGCCGTTCGTGCAGGGCGACAACGACGGGCTGACGTTGACCGAGCAGGACGGTCAACGCCTGCTGCGCATCTCCGGGCGGATGGATCCCGATCAGGCCGCAGCGATCGAGGAGGCGATCTGGGAGAGGATGCACTTCGCCACCCACCTCCGCGCTCGACGCCTGGGCGAGTTCACGATCGGCACCGAGCTTTACCGCTCCGAGTCCCTGGCGCTCGTACAGCTGCTGATCCTGTACCACCTGGTCACTGCGAGGGCCACAGTCGCGCTGGGCGGCGACGGAGTGCGCAACGCCGAGCGTGGCGCGCAGGCGGCTGCTCAAACCAAGGCGGGCGTGTAGCTAGTGGTTCATCCTGTTAATCCGCGCTCTCATGCTTCGAGCGTTTTACCGGTGTAGGTCCACTTGAACGGCTTGGCGGTCTGGTTGTAGGTCTCGATGTACGCGAGCATCTGCTCGGCGAGGTC
>JBPCRJ010000109.1:0-4876 GCA_050996975.1 Solirubrobacteraceae bacterium
GGGTAGATCACGGCGAGAAGGTGGGATCTCTTCTCGCGCCGGGTGATCGGTTTGAGTTCGTGTTCGACTTCGGCGACGACTGGCGCCACCGCTACGAGGTCCTCGCTGAGAAGCTCGACGCGCGCGAGGAGTTCGGCGAACTGCCTTCAGGCCCGGTGATCTTGTGGGGGTGGGGGTGGATCCCCGACCAATATGGCCGGGAGACCGAAGACGCTTAGGGCCAAGCAAGCATGCGTTGGCAGATCACCGCGCAGCCCAGAAGCATGAACGCCTCATGCAGCTCGCCGCGCCGCTCATAGCGGGTGCGCAGCCGCCGGAAGTTGTGCAGCCACGCGAAGGTGCGCTCGACGACCCAGCGCTCGGTCCCCAGGTGCGAGCCGTGCTCGGCGCCGCGCCGCGCAATCTGGGGCTTGACGCCGCGGGCCCAGATTTCGCGACGGTACTTGTCGTGGTCATAGCCGCGGTCGGCGAGCAGCCGTTGGGCCCGGCGGCGTGGCCGGCCAACCTTGCCGCGCACCGGTCCGACGGCATCGATGAGCGGCAGCAGCTGAGTGACGTCATTGCGGTGGCCGCCGGTCAGCGAGATTGCCAGCGGCACCCCGGTGGCGTCGGTGATCAGGTGGTGCTTGGAACCGGTGCGGCCACGATCGACCGGAGACGGCCCGGTGGAGCCCCCCCTTGCAACGCGCGGATATGGCTGCCGTCAACGACCGAGACTTCCCAGTCGATCCGTCCGGCAGCGTTGAGATGACGCAGCAGCCGACGATGCAGCGCATCGAAGACCCCCGCCGCCTGCCACTCGGCCAGCCGCCGGTGCGCCGTCGCGGGCGAACACCCCAGCTCACGCGGCAGATGCCGCCAGGCCATCCCCGTGAACAGCACGAACATGATCGCCCCGAAGCACACGCGGTCATCGACCCGCGGTCGACCCCCTCGAGGATCCGGATCGCGACGCGGGACCAGCCCCTCGACCTCCTTCCACAGCTCGTCGCGGACCTGCCACACCGACCCCGCCACCACCACCTCCACTAGCCGGTTATGTCACCCGACCCAGAGTTCGACGCCCGCCTCAACGACCCTCCCCCAGGTATTGAGACACCCTCTAGCGTGATAGCTCGTCCACGACTGCATCGAAGTCCACGCCGGCGCCATCGTCAGCGGCGGTGTCGCGCTCGCGGTCCAGGACGATCGTCAGCAGGCTGTCGAGGTCGGCTTTGGATTGCGCCAAACGACTCTGCAGAATGTCGAGCCCGCCGTTTGCGAACTCCTCGAACACCGTCAGCCGCTCGTCGGACATCGCGGGTCCGAGGATCGTGACGTCGTCGTGCACGGCGCCGGCCAGCATGTCAATGAAGCCTTCCACTCCGAGGCGCTGGAAGACATCGAAATCGATCTGCTCGCCGGACGCGGCCAGGGGCTCCCGCCGGCCTGCGGCGTATCCAAGCCCGGCGGTGAACGTCAGGACCTCAGCCAGCGTCGTGAACGGCCCTTCGTCACCGGCAAGACGCTTCATGAGCTGCTCATGCTGGGCAGGTCGCCGAACGCGTCTCATGTGACCCTCACCGGAATCAGCTCAGCCCGCTCGCCGCCGGCTGACCGGCTGATGTAGGGATACGTGCCCGACCTCAACTCGATGGTCTCGGTCTCTAGATCTTGCTTCGGGGTATGGAACTCGATGACGTACTCGCGGTTAATCCGTGGTCCCATCTGCTCCTGCACGGCACCGAGGCCTTGGCTCTGCGAGACGAACACCACCACCTGCGGCGCGAGCTTCGGGATGGCCTCCGCCACGCGTTGCTGGTAATTGAGGTCCAAGCTCCCGAACGGGGAATCCATCACCACGGGATAGATGCCGCCCTGGAAGCTCAGCAACCCGTCCCCGCCGTCCTTGCTCGCTTCCTCGTGACGATCCCGCGCATGTTCGGCGAGTGCTCCGACGAAGCTCAGCGACAGGATCTGGTTCTCGCCCGTCGACTTGGCCACGGATGCTGACCGCTCGCCTTCGGCGTTTCGCAGGTCAAGCCGGAAGCCGTCGTCGAGCAAGAGGACGTACGCCTTGAACGAGATCTTCCCGTAGAGGTCCTTGATCCTTCGGTCGAGCTGCTCTCGCACCTCCTCGGTGCGCAGCCGCAAGATCTCTCGAAAGATGCTCGCGCTGCTCCGCGCGACGCTGACGCGGCGGCGAGCGACCTCGGCTTTCTCGTTCTCCGCGCGAGCGCGCTCCAGCTCCCTCTCGAGCTCGCCCTCGCGTTCGTCAAGGTTCTCGATCTCAACCTCTGCGCGAGTTTGCGTTCGCTGCTCGTCGAGGATTGACGCGCCGATCTGCTCGCGGCGCTCCTCGAGCTGCTTGACCGTGTCGCTCTCGCCCCTGCGCAGGGAGTCCGAGATCGCGCTCAGCTTGTCGACGATCCGCTGGCGCGCCTCGCGGTGGCGACTCTGCTCGGCGAGCGCCTCATGGACGTACGTGAACAGCTCCTGGCGACGGACGAGCATTCCCCCCGCAAGCGCCGGCAGTCGAGTCCAAGCAGCTTCGACCTCTGCATCAACCTTCGGGAACATGTTCAGCGCCGGCGCCGCGTCGCTGTTCCTCAGCTTCCTGCCGATGCTCCCCACCCAGATCCTGCTCAACAACCTCCTCTACGACGTCAGCGAGATGACGATCCCGACCGACAACGTCGACGAGGAGCAGCTCAGGCGTCCCGCCCACTGGGACACGCGCATGATCCGCCGGTTCATGCTGTTCTTCGGACCGATCAGCTCGATCTTCGATCTCGCGACGTTCGGGATCATGATCTGGGTCTTCAACGCCCACGCGACCCTGTTTCGCTCCGGCTGGTTCGTCGAGTCGCTGGCCACGCAGAGCCTGATCATCTTCGCGATCCGGACCCGCCGCATCCCGTTCTTCCGCAGTCGCCCAAGCCGGCCGCTGTTCGCCTCGACGCTGGCCTGCGTGACCATCGGAGTGTTGCTGCCGTTCTCGCCCGTCGCGCACGTGCTGGGCTTCACCGCTCTGCCGATCGGCTTCCTCGGCGTCCTCGTCGCGATGATCCTCACCTACCTCCTGCTCATCGAGCTGGGCAAGCGGCGCTTCTACCGGATCGAAGCACAGGGCCCGTCGATCGCACGCGCACGCCCCCCGCGCGAGCACCGCATCCATCGCCGCGCCTCGCGCTGGAGCACCCGCTGAGCGCGGCGGCTCACGCGAGGACCTCCCTGGTCTGCCGAGCGATCTCGAGATCCTCACGTGCGGCCACGACGAGCACACCGACTGAGCCAGCTGCGGCGCCGACCTCGGCGTCGCCGGTGGCCTTCTCATTGCGCCTCGCATCCACCTGAACCCCGAGGTAGCCCAGGCCCGCGGCGGCGCGCGCTCTTATGGGCGGTGAGTGCTGGCCGACGCCACCGGTGAAAACGAGCGCGTCGACGCCGCCGAGGGTGGCCGTCATCGCCGCGATGCTCGCTCGCAAACGGTGCAGGTAGACCTCGAGGGCGAGCTCGGCCTGCTCGTCATCGCGAGCGAGCAGCTCGCGCATATCACCGGTACCGGCCAGCCCAACGAGCCCCGAGTCGTGCTCGAGCGCATCGGCGAGCTCGGATTCGCCGAGCACACCGTGCTCCAGGAGCCAGAGCAGGATGCCGGGATCCACCGAGCCGCCGCGGGTAGCCATCACCAGCCCGTCGAGCGGCGTGAACCCCATCGTGGTGTCCACCGATACACCGTCGCGCACCGCAGCCAGCGAGGCTCCCGCCCCCAGGTGGCAGGTGACGATCCGCGACGCGCTCCGCGGTGCCAGCATCTCCCGAGCGCGCCGCGACGCGTACGCGTGTGACAGCCCGTGAAACCCGTAGCGACGCAACCCGAAGTGCTCGCGCCACCGGCGCGGAAGCGCGTAGGTCGTGGCGGCTGCAGGTAGCGTCGCGTGAAATGCGGTGTCGAAGCACGCGACCGCCGGCACACCGGGCAAGACGTGCGAAACCGCCTCCAGAGCGGCGAGCGACTTGCGTTGATGAAGCGGCGCCAGATCGGAGAGCGCCCGGAGCGCGGCGACGACGGCCCCATCGACGCGAACCGCCTCGGTGAAGCGGGCCCCTCCGTGCACGATCCGGTGGCCGACGGCATCGATGTCGCCGAGGTCTTCAAGCGCGGCGGCCAACGCGCCGTCATCGACACTGGCTTGCGACGCTTGCAGCTCGTGCTCGGCGAGCAGCTCGTCATCGGCACCCAGGAGCGCGAGCTTCAGGCTGCTGGAGCCCGCGTTGACCGTGAGGATCGCCACGCCGCGCGTCAGTGCGGCTGCACGGTCTCGGGCCAGGTCCAGTCGCGCACCTCAGGCGAGTCCTCGCCGGCCGCGCGGGTGAAGGCGCGATGGCGCAGGCGCTCATCGACCATCTGCTGGCGCAGGCCTGCCGCGCGCTCCCCCAGCCCCGGCACGCGATCTATGACGTCCATCACGAGATGGAAGCGGTCGAGGTCGTTGAGCATGACCATGTCAAACGGCGTGGTCGTCGTGCCCTCCTCCTTGTAACCACGCACATGGATGTTGTGGTGGTTGGTCCGGCGGTAGGTTAGGCGGTGGATTAGCCCGGGGTAGCCGTGGAACGCGAAGACGATGTGCTTGTCGCGGGTGAACATCTGGTCGTAGGCGATCTCGCTCAGGCCGTGAGGGTGCTCGCACTCCGGTTGCAGGCGCATCAGGTCGACGACGTTGACGACGCGGATTTTGAGGTCCGGCAGGTGCTCGCGCAGGATCGACACGGCCGCGAGCGTCTCGAGCGTCGGCACGTCGCCGCAGCAGGCCATCACGACATCGGGGGCCTGGTCGCCGTCGTTGCTGGCCCATTCCCAGATGCCGATGCCTTCGGTGCAGTGCTTGAC
>JBPCRJ010000172.1:0-18441 GCA_050996975.1 Solirubrobacteraceae bacterium
ACTCCCCGATCTCTAGCTCGGCATGGCCGATGCGACCGTCCGGCCCGGGCATCCGCATCCGCTCGGTGGCGCCGAACACAGAATTGTAGAACTCCATCGCCGCGGCGGCACCGTCGACGATCAGGTACGGCATGATTCTCGGGTACTCATCGGGGATCGGCTTCACCATCGTGCAGACCTCCTGCGTCGCTGATCTTCGCCGCCTCATCCTAACCCCTCCGCCCGGAAACCGGACGACTGCTTTTACGAGCTAGGCGATCTCACGCCGGACGAGTCCTTTGGCGACCTATGTTGCATTCAACATATGGCGACCTTTCGATCGTGCGGCTCGGGCGCGACCGGCACGGCAACGGACGATCGTCTTCGCCCAGATCCCAGCGCGAGCCGGCTCTTGCTTCCTCGCCCATCCGGCACTCTCGGCCAGCTCGCTGCTCTCGACCAAATGCGGCTGTCTCGACTTGACTTAGAGGAGCGAGACCACGCCGAGTCAGACGAACACAAAGTGTCCGAGAATGATCGTTCACGAGACATCCACGCCCACCAAACGGCATTGAGCAACCACAAGGCCGACTTTGTAGCGGTTGTCGTGTACGCGTCAACGTAATGCGCTCGGGGGTTGAGCGCGCGCCGGGAACCAGCGGACCGACCGACCTGACCCTTTACGCCACTTTCGCGCGTCGTTCGAGCATCCGGTACACGGTCGCGCGGCTGACGCGGGACAGCTCGGCGAGCTCAGGGATCGTCTTCTCATCGCCGTCGTGAAGCTTTGTCCAGGTGCTGCTGCTGCTTGGCCGCGAGCTTCGGCGGCTTGCCCTTGAGGGACCGCGGGCGCTGGCGACCCATCCCGTTCCGGGTGCGCATCGACAGCAGGTCGGCCTCGAACTCCGCGAAGGTCGTGAGCATGTTGAAGAACGTGCGGCCTATCGGGTCGCGCGGATCATGGATCGAGGAGCCGAGTTGCAGTCGGACGCCGCGCTGCTCGAGCTCCTCGGCGATCGCGCGCGCGTCGGGCACCGACCGGGAGGCGGTTGTCCGCGCCCTATCGCGGACCGACCGTTCCCGCGGCCGCGTGAGCTGCCAAGCCGCGCGGGGGCGCCTGGCCCGGGTTCGCGCGAACCGAATGCCCCCAGGCCCAAGCCTGGGGCCGCCGGTCGTCCTGTGCCGGAGGGTTTTCCGATCAGATCGATGAGCGAGGGAGCATGGAGCCAATCACGACCGTGACCCGCCGATCGTGAACGACGGCGAGCGCGAGATCTTGGCCTTCGCGGCGGCGCACCGAGTCGTGCTCGAAAGCCACGTTCACGTCCTGCTCGGCAGCAGCGAACGCGATACCGGCCCGCGACTCGCGGCGCTCCAGAGAGCGGGATTGGTCAGGCACGAACGCGCGCTGCGCTCCGAGCCGCGGTGCTATCAGATCACCCGACAGGGATTGGCCGGGCTCGGCAGCGACCTTCCGCCAGCTCGCACCGACTCGCGCTCCTACCGCAAGGCTGTCGCGAGGTCCGCGCGGCCTGAAAGCTTCCGTCGAGCGCTACCTCGCGTGGGGAGATTTCGAGTCGGTTGAGTTCCGCGCCGGTCTGGGGCAGCAGCGGCCCGAGCAGCGGGTGCCGGGCGAGCCGATCATGCGGCGCCCGGCGATCCGAGCGCGGGCTCGGTGTGCGGATGGGCGATGCGAATCATTTGCTCGAACGCCGTTGACCCCGAGGTGCGCTTGCCCGACGTGCGCCTCGCGTCCCGAGACGACGACTCGTAGCGTGATCGCGCCGCGGCTCGCGTGCCAGACGACGCCGCCAGTCGGCTCGGGCGTCAGCGTCGCCGGCGCGGCCCGGTCGATCATCTTCATCGCCCGCAAGTGTCCAGACCCAGCGGCTCGTTCGGTCTCCTCGTCGTCCACGAGGTGAAGGACGATCTGCCCGCCGCCGAGCATTCCGAACTCACTGGCGGCGGCCGCGCCATAGATCATGCTCATCAGACTGCCCTTCATGTCCGCGGTCCCACGACCGATGATCTTGCCGTCCCGTCGGCACCGGCCGGCATTGATCGGGTGGCTGTGCCGAAGCGACGTCGAAATGACCGTGGAAGTGGATTGTCCGCGGGCCATCGCCGACCCCGCCACGGACGACGCCATGGATCGTCAAGTCCGCGCTCGGTGCCACCTCGATCAGCTCCGGCGATAGGTCCGCCCGCTCGAGCGCATTCCGCAGGACTGCACCAGAGCTACCGAGACTGCGTCCCGGTGGGTTCTCCGTTTCCACGGCGACGAGCTCCTCGAGCGGCCCGGCCATTTCGTCGGCGCGAGACTCAAACCACGCCGCCATCTCTTGGGTCGGATCCATCCGAGCTTCCTCCCCGCAAGCGCGAGAACGCCGCCCTTGACAGGTGACTAAACGGTCACGTCTGATGCTCGACATGGACTCGGTGTTCAAGGCGCTGGCCGATCCCACCCGCAGAGGCCTGCTCGACGAGCTGTTCAACCAGGACGGCCAGACCCTCAGCGCATTGGAGAAACGACTGGCGATGACGCGGTTCGGAGTGATGAAGCACCTCAAGGTGTTGGAGCAGGCGGGGCTGGTCGTGACCAGACGACGAGGTCGCGAGAAGCTGCATTTCCTGAACCCGGTCCCGATCCGCCTCGTCCATGATCGGTGGGTCAGCAAGTACGCCGAACCCTGGGTGGCGACCCTCAGCGAGCTCAAAAGCGAAATGGAGGAAGACAGAGTGGAGAAGGTGTTTGAGATCTACATCAAGGCCAGCCCAGGCCGGCTCTGGGAGGCGATCACCAGCAGCGAGATGCGCCAGAAGTACAGCTTCGGTGTGGGCGTGAACTCTGATTGGACTCCCGGCTCCCGCTACGAAGCGATGCACCCCAACCCGCCGGGCCTGATCAGCGAAGGCGAGAGCCTGGAGGTCGATCCCCCGCGCAAGCTGGTGCAGAGCTTCCGGGCGCTGTGGGGCGAGGACGTCAAGGACGCGGGCACTTCTCGGGTCACGTGGGAGATCGCGCCCGTCGAGGACTCTTGCCGCTGGTTGACGGGTGACCCACGATCAGCTCCCCCAGAACGCCGATAGTCAGATCTACGGCGGCTGGCCGATGATTCTCTCCGGGCTAAAGACGCTTCTCGAGACCGGCGAGACGCTCACGACACCCGGATCACTGATGTACGCCCGGGGACCCGCGTCGCCGGCGTGAGACGCATCCGCCTCAGCACCGTTGACGCCGAGTCTGACCACGCCGCCCTGCTCGCCGGGGGCGTCGACACGGATGCGGAGATCATGCGGATGGGCGACTCCGTACCACCCATGTTCACCCTCCGCGACCCCGACGGCAATCGCCTCGTGATCGTTGAGCAGCGATGACCGAACCAACCAGTTAGGGCCACGAGTCGTCCTAACCGCAATCAAGACGTTCGCGCACACGATCATGTTGCACGAGCAGCTCAGCGCCGAGCCCGAGCCCGAGCCCGAGCCCGATTCGATCAACCATGGCGTCCTGGAAGGCGGTCAAACCACACCGGGCGCGCGTGTGGGCCTTCCGTTTCTCGTAGCGTGCCGGAAGCAGGCCGCGGCCGCGGCGGCGCCGGCGCATCTGAGCACATCCACGAGCTCGGCGGTGCCGAGGGTGGCCCTTCTTCTCCGCGCGATTGGAGAAGCCCGGCTCGGGCCGAGACGGCCCTTCGATGGACCGCACACCGATCTTGTGCGATTCGTACAAATCGCGGCCGTCGGCCAGGGCCAGCGAGTCGCCGAGCGGCGCTACCGCTCGGGACGAGCAGGGGGAGAGAACGCGGTCGTGGATGCCTGACTTGCCTGGCGAAGGACCGGGCGCCGAGCTCGGTCTCCGTCATCGTCCGGCCGGCCAATGGGGCGGCGGCAGAAGCGGCGGCCCGCGGGGAGCGCTTCCAACGTCGCCTCGCGCTGGGGTACTCCCGATTTCACGACTGGCGTCCAAGCCCGTCGCAAATCAGGAGGGGATGATTTGCGGTTCGGGATCGGCTCGCGATAAATGAAGATCGTCTGGGACGGCTCTGCGGCGAGCTCGCCGGACGAACTGCGCACGGCGCACCCCGTCGCGGTCCGAGGCGGCCTGCCAGTCGCTGCTGGTTCCTTTTGGCTGGTCGAGACGAAGATCGAAGCCGGCGACGGGCCCGCCGACCGTGAGCTCGCGTCGATGGGGCTGGAACCGATCTCGCTGAGCAAGCATCGCGTCGGCGTCAGCCCGGTTGGAGCCCGCCACGAGCTTCGGCCCGCAGCCCGGCAGCGACCCGTTCAGCTGCGCCGCGACCCCCGACGAGGTACACCCATCCGGGTCGGTGGCAGCGGCGTTTATCGGCGGCGGCGGCCGGGTAGCCAGGTAACGTAGGCTGAAAGCCGTGAGTCGCGAGGAGGAGGAAGAAACGGGTGGCGTATCGATTTGAGCCTGACGAGAGCGTCCGTGACGCGGTGCTACGTTGCGCGCGCGGACAAAGCGACGTCGCCGTGCAGAAGCTGAGCGTGGAGATCGAGACCGACCCAGTTGGCGCCGTGCATAGTGCTCGCAAAGCGATCAAGAAGGAGCGGGCGCTGATGCGCTTGGCGCGCGGCACGCTCGCATCCAAGCAGCGCACTCGAGGGAACGCGGCCCTGCGGGAGGCGGGGAGAGGCCTGTCCGGCGCGCGCGACGCCGAAGTCATGGTTCAGGCCCTCGATCAGCTTGCGGAACGATTTACCGGTCAGCTGCCCGAGCGCACATTCAGCGCGGTTCGAGAGCAGCTCGACGTCGCGCGCAGAGCGGAACGCGCGCGCGCGGTCAAAGCGGCGGTGAGCAGCCAGGCGGTACAGGGTATCGGCAGCGTCGAGCTCCGAATCGATGACTGGAAGTTCAAGCGGGATGGCTGGCGTGCGCTTGACGACGGTCTACACCGGACCTATCGAAGCGGCCGTAAGGCATTCCGCCAGGCGCGCAACGAGCCCTCGCTTGAGAACCTGCACGCGTGGCGCAAACGCGTCAAGGATCTCTGGTACCAGCTGCGCTTGCTGGCGCCCGTCTGCGGTCTGGCCGTGCGCGGACAGGCCAAGGAAGCTCACCGGCTGGCCGACCTGCTGGGCGATGACCACGACCTCGGCGTCCTCAAAGAGACCCTCCGGCGGCTAAGCCACGATCTCGCTGTCGATCTCGATGCGCTGCTCGGTCTGGTCGATTACCGGCGAGAGCAGTTGCAGACGCAGGCCATGTATGTCGGCGAACGTCTGTACGCCGAGAAGGCGCCGGCGTTCGGACGCCGGATCCATCGCTGCTGGAACGCAGGCCGCGCCGAAGCGTCCGCATCGCACGAGCGCCGTCCGGCGGCTCTCGCCGAGACCACCCGCGCCGTGAGAGCAGCCTGACCGGCGCTCTCACCGGGTCGCGTGTCCGCGGATCCTCACCTGCCCGTCATCCCTCGCAGGGTTTCTACGTCGAGGCGTGCGGGTGGATCCAGCCGGTGGGGATCGGACAAGATCCTAGTCGGAGCGTCGGCGTCGCCAAAGCCGTCGAGCACGAGGTCGGCATCGCCGAAGTCCTGCTCGCGCGTGTAGTCGTTGACCACGACGACACAGGCCAAACTGGCTGACTTTGCGGCCCGCAGGCCATTTTGCGAGTCCTCGACGGCAACCGCGGCGCGGGGCGAAAGCGCCAAGCGCTCCAGCGCAATCCGGTAGGCGCTGGGGTCGGGCTTACGGTTCGGCGCCTGATCGCCGGTCACGAGAACCTCGAAGCGATCCAGTCCGAACAGTTGATCGAGCAGCGGGTTGACCCAAACGGCGCTGCCCGTGGTTGCCACCGCAAGGCGTATGCGTGCGTCTCGCAGTTCGTCGAGCAGCCCGGCGACCCCCGCGCGCGGCTGGATTTCGCCGTGCCTCGCCATCTCGGTGAAGATTTCGGTCTTGCGGGCATGCAGACGGCCGGCGAGTCGCTCGCGCTCCGGCGCCGGCAGGCCACGCTGCTGGAAGTGGGAGTTGATGCGGCGCTCGCCACCGGTGATCTCGAGCAGATCGCCGTAGCGTTGGACGCTCCAGCGGTCAGGAAGCCCGCCTTCCGCGAAGGCGCGGTTAAACGCGACGCGGTGGCCGTCGCGCTCGCTGTCGACCAAGGTGCCATCGACGTCCAGGATCACCGCTTGCAGGGAGCCCTCGGACGCGGATTGTGATGCTTTTGGCATGGGACCCGTAGTCTCCCAGGCGTCGTGGACGATCGCGGGAACTGGCTCGGCTTCGACCTCGGGACACAGAGCGTGCGTGCGCTCGTGGTGAGCGCGGACGGTGAGGTCCTCGCCGCCGCGTCGCGTCCATTGGTCAGCGCTCGGAACGGGTCGCGTCACGAGCAGAACCCAGAGCAGTGGTGGGACGCGCTCACGGTGACGGGCCGTGAATCGCTGGCGAGCCTCCCGCCGAAGTCAAGCGGCAAGATCGGTGCGCTGGCGATCTGCGGGACCTCAGGCACGATCCTGCTCGTCGACGCCGCCGGTGATCCGCGCACGTCCGCAATCATGTACGACGATTCCCGCGCGAGCGAGGACGCCGCGCGCGCAAACGAGGTGGGTGGCGCCGCCTGGGAGGCGCTCGGCTATCAGATGCAGCCTACGTGGGCACTGCCGAAGCTGCTTTGGCTCCTTCGCGAGCACGGCAACGCGGTGCGCCGCTGCCGGCTCGCGCAGCAGGTCGACTTCGTCATCCGCAGGCTGATCGGCCGTGAGACTCCGTCCGACAGCAGTCACGCGCTGAAGTCGGGCTATGACCTGCTGAGCAACGCGTGGCCCCATGAAGTGATGTCAGCGCTGGGAGTACCGGAAAGGATGCTGCCGGGTGTCGTGCCACCGGGTACCGAGCTCGGGATTGTCGGCCATGCGGGCGCCGAAGCGACCGGAATTCCCGAGGGCACCCCGGTGATCGCCGGGATGACCGACGGCTGCGCGGCGCAGCTCGCCGCGGGAGCGCTGAGGGTCGGCGGTTGGAACTCGGTGCTTGGGACGACCCTTGCCCTCAAGGGCGTCTCACGCGAGCGGATCCGGGATCCTCAGGGCGTCGTCTACTCGCACCGGTCGCCAGATGGCCACTGGCTGCCGGGGGGCGCCTCGAGCGTCGGTGCCGGCGTACTCTCCGAACGGTTCGCCGGTCGCGACCTGCGAGCGCTCGATCGACGGGCCGCCGAGCGCGAGCCGGCGAACGCGCTGGCCTATCCGCTGGTCTCACGCGGCGAGCGCTTTCCGTTCATCGCGCCTGAGGCCCAAGCGTTCATGCTCGGCTCCCCGGCTGACGAGGCCAGCGAGTTCGCGGCCCTTCTGCAGGGCGTCGCGTACATCGAGCGGCTGTGCTTCGACCATCTGGACCAGATCGGGGCGCCGACCGGCGGTGAGCTGAGCTTCACCGGGGGAGCGACCCGCAGCCGCTACTGGTGCCAGCTTCGAGCCGACGTGCTCGGCCGGGAGGTCCGGCTGGTCGAGCACGCCGAGCCCGCGCTGGGAATGGCGGTGCTCGCCGCAGCCGGGGCACGGCGGCTGTCGGAAACCGTCGCCGCGGGGAAGCAGGAGCAGGAGGGGTCCGAGACGGGCGATACAGGAATGCTTGTGCTCTCAGACACCGCCGCTGAGATGGTGCGCGTACGAGAGGTCATCGAGCCGCGAAGCGACCCCAGCCAACGATTTCGTGAGCCCTACGTCCGCCTTGTGGACGAGCTCGAGCGTCGCGGCTGGCTGCACCGAGGTCTCGCCGAGCACGCGCGTGCTCGGGCCGCGCGATGAGCATCCCGGGGATCGGTGGCCACGGGACTTGGCCTGGACCGCAACCCCAGGCACCAGTAGCTCGCATCACCGGGACGGTGGTGACGGCGGCGAGCTGATCCCCGCGAGACGGGTCAGCGCCTCGATCATCAGCGCAACGTCGTCGGGCTCGTCTGTGGGTCCGATCGCGCCCGGCGCCGCGCGATGGAGGTCGGCGAGTCCGACGTAGAGGACGTACGCGAGACGGGCGTGTCGGTGAGCCTCCTCGGGCGGGAGGCCGAGGTCCACGTAGAGGCGGACGAGATATGCCAGCCGGGTGGCGGTCACCCGCTGGAGCATGGGAGTAACGCGCGGGTCCGACGCGGACGCGAGCACGCCCGCCTGAGCGCCGCTGCCGCGCGCGGCGCGCTCGTAGGCGAAGCGAGCCACGGCGAGCAGGCGCCGACGTGGATCGCTGATCGCCTCGAGCCGGGCGATGACCTCGGTGGTGTCGCGCTGCTCCCAGAGGACGAGCGTCGCCGCGATCAATTCGTCGAGGTTGGCGAAGTGCCAGTAGAAGCTGCCCTTGGTGGCGCCGAGCCGGCGCGCCAGCGGATCGACGGCCACTCCGGCCAGCCCGCTTTCGGCGAGCGCGCAGAGCGCGGCCTCCGTCCAGTCAGACCGCGACAGTCCCATCGACCGTACGGTACAGTATGCAAAGTCTCCGTACTGATCAGTATGGCCGCACGAGGTCCGATCGAAAAGCGAGGCTCGGATGAACATCGCACGAGGTCCAATCGAAAGCGAGGCGCGAATGCACACCACCGTCCAACCATCGACGCTCGAGGACCTGCTTCCCCGGCCGCACTTTTGCGAGCGCCACCAGCGTCGTATCGCCGCGCCGCCGCCGGCGGTATGGGACGCGCTGCACGAGCTGTCGCTCGCCGATCTCCCGCTGTCGCGAGCGCTGATGGAAGTACGCGGGTTGCCCGAGCGGCTGCTGGGTCGGCCGCAATCGCGGATCACGACCGCCCGTCTGCTCGAGGACGGTCCCGTGCCGGTGCTCGTGTCGGATCCGTGGCACTCCGTGCTCGCGGGCGGAGTGATGCAGCCGTGGAGGTTGTCGGGGGGCGCGACTCGGCCCGAGCTCGACGCATCCGACCTGCGGGCGTTTGACGAGCCGGGATGGGTAAAGACCGCGATGGACTTCGTGCTCGAGCCCGACGGGGAGGCCACGCTCCTGAGCACGGAGACGCGCGTGCGGGCCACCGATGCCCGTGCCCGTCGGCGCTTCGGTCTCTACTGGCTGGCGATCCGAGGCGGGTCGGGCATCATCCGCCGCGACCTGCTGCGCGAGGTATCCCACCGCGCCGAGGCGGCCACCGCCAGCACCTGATGACCGTCGGTCAGCCCGAAGACGCTGATTCGGCGCCGGAGACTCGCGCGCGGTCGGGCTTGCCTGGCCTGTCCGGTCTGCTGGTGTCAGGCGCTCATCGCGGCGAGGATCTTGCGTACGGCGACGGGCGCGATCTCGGTGGCAAAGTTCTCCTGGGGCCGGCTGAGCTGGGCGAACAGGATCCCGTTCACCATCGCCACCAACAGCCGGGCGTCGCGCTCCGGATGCTGGGAGCCGGCGGCGACGGCGACCGGCTCCGCCACACGCACGAAGGAGTCCCCGCAGTGGGCAAGAGTCTGCTGCGCCCCGGTCTGCGAGCTCCCTCGAGCAACAACTCGAAGCGGGCGAGCTGGATCGTGCGCTCCTCCTCGAGCCACGCGGCGAGAGCGGCGCCAACCGCTTCCAGGTCTGGATCCAGGCGCTCCGCGCGCGGTGCGAGAGCCATCGTGACCGCGTAGGCCATCTCGTCGACGTGCTCGTGGTCGAGCTGTGCGAGACGGTCGACCGCGGCGTCCACCAGCTGCTCGCGCGTCTTGAAGTAGTAGGTGGTCGAGCCATGGGGAAGGCCCGCATCACGTTCGACGGCCCGGTGTGTGACGGCACGCAGCCCACCGGCGGCGACCAGGCACAGCGTGACGTCGAGCAGTGCGGTACGGCGATCTGCAGGGGCCATCGGGGCAGTCTTGCAGCAGCGGCATTTCTACAGTCGTAGAAAAAGATCCTGCGTCTGTATGAGATCACCGTGTCGGCTGTATTGGTCCGCCAGCGTCGTGCGCTGGCCGAGAGGACGAATGCCTTCGCCGTTCCCGGCGCCGTGGCGGGGGTGGGCTGCGGATGACCGCAGGCTTGGCATCTTCGCGTCGCTGGCGACGGGGGCGATCGGAGCGGTGCTGATCGCGGTCTCCGCCTCGCTCACCCTGACTCCGGCCGTGGTCGTGCTCCTCGGGGATCGACTCGACCGGTTCGCAATACCGGTGGCTGTCCGGGCCGCTCAGAGTGGTGTGTTCTGGCGCAGGCTGGCCGGCTTCGTCGTACGCCGCCGAATCGCCGTCGTGGCGACGATCGTTCCACTGATGATCGCGCTGTCGATGCCGCTGAGTGGTATGCACATCACGTTGAAGTCGTTGACTGTGCTACCTCGGCTGGATCCGGTACGCGCCGCCACCGAGACGGTCGCTGCGTCCTTCGGTCTGGGAGTTGGAGCCCCGGCGGTGGTGCTGGCGCGTACCTCACAGGCGCGCCTCGTCGTGCTCCTTCGCCGACAGCCTGGGGTCGCTCAGTCGGTCCAGCGCTGTTCCTGTTCGCAACCGTGTTCGGTCTCTCGACCGATTACGAGGTCTTCCTGCTCTCCCGCCTGCGCGAGCACCATCGCGCCGGCGAGACCAACGCCACCAGCCTGAAGCGGGCGCTGATCGGCAGCGCGCGATCGATCACGCTCGCGGGGATCACGATGAGCGTCGTATTCGTCGCCTTCGCGGACTCGCCCCTGGTGCCATTACAGGAGCTGGGCGTCGGCATGGGCCTGTCGATCCTGCTCGATGTGACGCTGGTGCGGGGCCTGCTGGTACCCGCGACCGTCGCGCTGTTCGGCGAGTGGAACTGGTGGCGCCCGAAGCTGCCGCGACGGGTCAGTCGGCGGCCCGCGCGGGTCTGAGACCCGCCCAAGACCGCACGGCCTATGGCAGTCTGGCTGCCTTGCGCCTGACCGAAGCCGCCCAGCAGACATGGCCGCCGTTCGTGCTCGTCACCGGACTGTTACTGATCGGGATCGTCGCGCACGCTGACGGGCTGTTCGACCGGGCGGGACGAATGCTCGAGCGGCTCCCCGGGCCACCGGCGGTCCTGTTTGCGGGCAGCGTGCTGGTCGTCGTGCTCGTCACCGCGGTGCTGAACCTCGACACGGCGGTCGTGTTCCTGACCCCGGTGCTGGTGCTCGCGGCTCGGCGCCGGAAAGTGGACGAGCGGCCGTTTCTCTACGCCGCCGTGTACATGGCCAACGCCGCTTCGCTGTATCTCCCCGGATCGAACCTCACCAACCTGCTCGTGCTCGCCCACAATCCGGCCTCCGGAGGGATGTTCGCCGCCGATCTGCTGATCCCGGCTCTCGCCGCCACGATCGCGACCGCGGCGATGCTGTTCGGTTTGTTCTCATCGAGTCTTCGGTTGGGCGGTCGGTCGGGAGGGGGCGTTCAGATTCCGTCGGACGTCCGACCGGCGCCGGCCCGCGGACGCCGCGCCCAGCCCCGGCTGGGCGCGCCCGGGCTGGGCGCGCTCGCGACACTGGCCGCGGCCGTGCTGACAGTTGCCCTGAAGAACCCCGCCCTGTTCGTTCTGGGTGTTGGGGTGCTTGCGGTGTCGATCCACGTACTGCGCGGAAGGCTGGAGGTGCGCAGCGTGATCAAGGCCGTAGGGCCATCGGTGCTCCTGACCCTGTTTCTGGTCAGCGTGGCGCTCGGGGTGCTCGCCCGGTCCTGGGACGGGCCCGCGCAGCTTCTGGCCGGGGCCGGCCGCTGGGAGACGGCGGCGATCGGCGCGCTGACGGCGATCGCCGTCAATAACCTCCCCGCCGCGGTGCTCCTGTCGGCACACGCCGCGCCACACCCGCGCGCGCTGCTGATCGGCCTCAACCTCGGCCCCAACCTTGCCGTCACGGGCTCGTTGTGCGCCTACCTGTGGATCCGCGCCGCGCGGCAGGTCCAGGCCGCACCGTCAATCCGGGCGTTCTCCCGATACGGAGTTGTGCTCGCCACGCTGGCGATCCTCTCGGCGCTGGCGGCGGCGAGCGCGCTGTCGGCGCCGAGCTGACGGTGGCGGCGAACGTGCGGTGAACGGGACTGCCGACGCCGATCGTCGATCAAGGGTCCGGCACGAAAACCAGGCGCGCCCCCAAGTGTCCGTCGTCGACGAAGCGGCCAGTCGCGCGGCTGAGCGCGAACGTCAGCGTGTCGCCGTCCTCGGTCACGACAAGGAGCCCACGGCCGCCGTCGTCAATTTTCGTCACGACGCCCGAGACGGTCGTTCCGAGGTACAGAACCGTGACGGAGCCGCCGAGGAGAGGCATCGCTCGCGCTCGCATCGTGCCGCACAGTCTTATCACCACGCAAATGATCGTGGCCGGGTGAATCGTGGTCGCCATCCGCGATTCACATGATCGCCACCACTCGATCACATCTGGGCAACATCTGGGTGATCGGACGGTCTTAGCTTACCGTCGGCTGACGGGCCGCCGGGTGTCAGCTGCGACCGCCACCGGGTCCGATTAGACCATTTTCGAGGAGATGACCACCATTTTCCGTATGCCAGGCAGGTCCGCCGCCGCATCGCTGCTCGCGCTCAGCGCGTCCCTTCTGCTCGCCGCCTGCGGCGGTTCGAGCTCCAGCACGAGCGCGAGCGCTGCCTCCCCAAGCTCTCCCGCGCCGCCGACCTCCTCCGGTGGCGCGGCGAGCCCCAGTGCGTCGGGAAAGCCGACGCTGCTCGTCTACTCCGCCCAGGGCTACGACAAGGACACGGTCGCCGCCTTCCAGAAGGCCACGGGCATCCCCGCGAAGCTCATCGATGACAGCACCGGACCGCTGCTGGCGCGGATCCAGGCCGAGCGGGCCAACCCGCAGTGGGGTCTGTTGTGGGTCGACGGCGGGACCGCGTTCGCGTCGCTCGACAAGCAGGGGTTGCTCCAGAAGGGCCTCAAGGTCCCGCAGCTCACCGCGGTCGGTCAGAGTCTCGTTCCCAGCGACGCCAGCTTCATCCCCACCGGCACGACGATGGCCTGCACGGTGATCTATGACAGCCGCGCGATCAAGGCGCCGCCGACCACGTGGCAACAGCTGCTGACGAGCAAGTTCAAGGGCAAGGTGGGGATGAACGACCCCGCGGTGTCCGGGCCGACCTACCCCTGCGTAGCCGGGCTGATGAACTACCTCGGCGGTGTCTCCCAGGGCGAGGCGTTCTTCAAGCAGCTGAAGAGCAACGGGCTGCACGTCTCCCAAACCAATCCCGACACGCTGCATCTCCTGCAGACCGGCCAGATCTCGATCGCGCTGATCCAGAGCTCCGCGGCGGTCGGCGCCGCGGCGAAGGCACCGGCGTTGAAAGTCGGCTACCTGCCCAAAGTGACGCTGCTGCCCGGCGCGATCGGCGTCGACCGCAAGGCGCCAGCGGCCGTGCAGCAAGAGGCGCAGCAGTTCATCGACTTCGTGCTCTCGCCGGCCGGCCAGAAGGTGATGCAGAGCGGTGATCCGACCGGGGACTCGCTGTACTGGCCGGTCGTCGCTCAGCCCAGCCCGCTGAGCGGGCTGCCGCCGCTCTCGTCGGTGTCGAGCCAGAAGATCGATCCGTACGTGTGGGGCCCCCGCGAGCCTCAGATCAACAACTGGTTCACGGCGAACATCGTGCACTAACCGTGCCGGTCGCGCCCGTCGAGGCGTCCGCCCCGCCGTCGCGGGCGCCGGGTCCGCTTGCCCGGATCCCCCGGCGACTGCGGCGGCCGTCGCTGTCGAGCGTCATGGCGATCGTGCTCGGGCTGCTGCTGGTGGCCCCGATCGGCGCCTTCCTGCTGGTGGCGATCAGTCCGCACCTGTTCGCCCAGGGGTCTTCGTGGTTGACGCTCGCGCCATTCCGTCAGGCGCTCAGCGGGGCATCCCTGGTCGCGCTGCGCAACACGGCGCTGATCGGCGTCGGCGCCGCGGTGTTGGCGCTCGCGTGTGGACTGCCGCTGGCGCTGCTCGTGCACCGCACGAACCTGATCGGGCGCGGCGTATGGACGCTGTTGATCTGGGCGTTGCTGCTTGCGCCGAGCTATCTCGTCGCGCTGGGCTGGGAGCGGCTGTTCGAACCCGGCGGCGTGCTCGTGCGGGCCGGAATCGACCCGGGTGCGATCCATGGGCTGCTCTACGGTCCGGTCGGCGTGACGGTGGTGCTGGGGGTCAAGGGGGTCCCGTTCGCGTTCCTGGCGATCTCGGCGGCATTGCCGGGACTCGGGTCGAGCTTCGAGCAGGCCGCGCGGACGCACGGGGCGGGACGGCTGGCGGCGCTGCGGGTGGTGATCCCGATCCTCGCGCCCGCACTGTGGACCGCCGTGGCGATCGTGTTCGCCGAGTCGATCAGCGACTTCGGCGTCGCCGCGACGCTGGCCTTCGATTCGCACTTCCCGATCGCGACGTTCGCGCTGTTCAACGCCGTCGACAACGAGCCGGTGCAGTTCGAGCTCGCCGCCGCGATCGGGGTGACGCTCGTCGCGCTCGCTGCGGTCGCCCTCGTGGCCCAACGCCGGGCGCTGCGCGGTCGCTCCTACCAGGTTCTCTCCGGGCGCACCCGGCCATACACGCGCCACCGGCTTTCGCGCGGCGCTCAGGCCGCAGCGCTCGCCGGGGTCGTGGCGTTCTTCGTGATCGCGCTCGGCGTGCCCGTGTTCGGGGCGGTCAGCGCCTCGCTGCTCAAGGACCTCGGGACGACCCTGTACGGCTTCTCGCTGACCCTGGCGAATTATCATCGCGTCCTGACCAGCGGCGACCTCCGCACACCGCTGCTCTACTCGCTGGGCCTCGCGCTGGTCGTCTCGACGATCGTCGTCACGCTGGCGGTGCCCGTCGCCCGGCTGCTCACGCGCAAAGCGCAGGGGTTCGCCGCGCGGACGCTGGATCTCGTGCTCCTGGGCGCGGTCGCGCTGCCGTCGATCGTGCTCGCGGCGGGCTACATCCTGATCTACAACCTGCCGGCGATGCACTCGGTCGGGATCGCGCTGTACGGGACCACGACGTTGCTGGCGATCGGCTACGTCGCGGGCGCGCTGCCCAACAACGCGCGGATCCTCGTCGGCCCGCTGGCCCAGCTGCAGGATTCGCTAATCGACTCGGCGCGGACGCACGGCGCGAGCACTCAGACCGCGTGGCGCCGCGTGGCGCTGCCGGTCCTCTCGCGCTACGCGTTGTGGGTGTGGTTGTATTGCTTCGCCGGCACGCTGCTCGAGCTGCCGATCAGTCAGCTGCTCTACCCGCCGGGCTCCTATCCACTCTCGGTCGCGATCGAGCGCCGGCTGGCGGGCTATGACTTTGCCGGCGGCACGGCGATGGAGGTCGTCGCCGTGCTCGGCGGGCTGCTGGTGACCGGCGCCGTGCTGGGGCTGTTCCGCCTGCTCGCTCCGGCGGGCTGGCGGCGCGTGGGGGCGAGCCCGTGAGCAAGCCAAGCACCGGTCGAGCACGCGCGCCCGGTGGGACCGCAGGCGGCGGCGCCAAGCCCGCCGACGCCGCGCCGGCCGTCGAGCTGCGCGCGGTCACCAAGCGGTTCGACGGCGTGCTGGCGCTCGACGGCGTCTCACTGTCGCTCGCGCCGGGGCGCTTTCTCACCCTGCTCGGCCCGTCGGGGTCGGGCAAGTCGACGCTGATCCGCTGCCTCGCCGGGATCGAGCAGGTCAGCGCCGGGACGATCGCGCTCGGCGGCAGCGTCGTCGCGGACACTGCGCGCCAGCTTCCGCCAGAGCGGCGCGATCTGGCGATGGTGTTTCAGGACTTTGCCCTCTGGCCCCACATGACGGCTACGCAGAACGTCGCGTTCGCGCTGCGCCGGCGGAAGATTCGCGGGACGGCGGCCAGCCGCCAGGCGGTCACGATGCTCGAGCGCGTCGGGCTGGCCGAGCTCCGAGAGCGCTACCCCCACGAGCTCTCAGGCGGCGAGCAGCAGCGCGTCGCGCTCGCCCGCGCGCTCGTCGCCTCGCCGGCCCTGCTTCTGTTCGACGAGCCGCTCAGCTCACTGGACGCCAACCTGCGCGAACGGCTGCGGATCGAGATCGGCACGCTGGTCCGGGAGACCGGAGCCAGCGCCGTTTACATAACCCACGATCAGGGCGAGGCGTTCGCGCTCGGCGACGAGGTGGGAGTGCTCGCGGCCGGGCGCCTCGTGCAGCACGGGCCGCCCGAGCTGATCTACCGCGCGCCCGCCAACCCGTTCGTCGCCCGCTTCACCGGGATCGCGGGTGGACTCACCGGACGCGTGGTCGGGCTCGAGCGGGATGCAGTCAGGGCCGCCGCCGGCCCCGGTGGGCCGACCGGCGGCCAGCAGCAGCTCGCGCGGATCGCGATCGAGACCGCGGCGCCCGGACGCTTCGTCGAGCTGCTCGCGAGCGCGAAAGACCCCATCGCCGTGGGCGCCGCCGCGCAGGTGCTGCTGCGCCCCAGTGCCATCCGCCTGTGCCGCCCCGAAGCCGCCGCAGCGCGGCTGCGCGGGACGATCCGCGACGTCGCGTTCCGTGGTCGCGGCTACGACTACGTCGTCGCGCTCGGATCCGGGCTCGAGCTCGCGGGCCTGTTTCACACCCGCCAGCACGCTCGCGGGGACCACGTCGGGCTGCACATAGACCCCGTCGGCTGCTTCGCCTATCCGGCCGATCCCACCGCGCGTGACCAGGCTCCGCTGGCGGAGGAGAACCTTCCGCTGCGCGGGCGGGACCCGTCTGCGCCGCACGCCGGCGGCCGGTCACAGTCGTTGCGCAGCGGCTAGCGCGATCTTTGCCCCGGCGCGCCAATGCCCTGAGTTTGATCCGACAGAACCCGTCGCTCCCGCCGCACAAGTCTGCTGCGTAGACGCCCTCGCGAGGGATCACAGCTTCTTCACGTTGCCGCTACCAGCGAGTAACACCAGTGCAGGCTGCCCAGCGCCAGCATCCCGTGCGGATGTCGGCCATGGTTCACGCGCGCCGGGAAGTGCTCGAAGTCGGGCCGCTTGAGATCATCCCCGAAGAGCATCTTGCTTGGGCTTCCGGGCAGGCGCTGACGCTCTCGACCAGGGAGCTTCGCCTGTTGACCGAGCTCGCGCGCCGGATCGATCGGATCATGCCCCGCGAGGAGCTGTTCCATCTCGTCTGGGGACAAGACATGCGGGCCGGGGACCGATCGGTCGACGTATACGTGCGCAAGCTGAGGGTGAAGCTGGGGCGAGCGCTGCCGGAGTGGTGCTTCATCCACACGCATTTCGGCTTCGGCTACCGGCTTACGGCTGAGCGAGCCGAGCGCGTTCCGCAGTCGGAGGGCCTGTTTACAAATAAGTAACACTTAGGGGTCCGGTTGCATCGAGACTCCCGCGCACATCTAGGCAAGGAGAGAGTGTGTTTACACGTCGCATCAGGGCGGTCGGCCTTTTGGTCGCCGCAGCAATCGGCCTCGCCGCGTGCGGCTCGAGCAGCAGCTCGAGCAGCAGCAGCAGTTCCAGCTCGCCTGCGCCGGCCGCGAGCGGACCTTCGACCACGGGCGGCGGTGCGGGCACGATCAACGGCGCCGGCTCGACGCTCGCCGCGCCGATCTACATGCAATGGGGGTCGAATCTCAGCGGGCAGGGTATTACGGTGAACTTCAGCGGCGTCGGCTCGGGCGCGGGGATCGCCCAGCTGCAGGCCGGCACGGTCGACTTCGCCGGCTCCGATCCGCCGGAGAAGGCGACGGAGATCAAGGCGGGGAAGGGCCCGGTGGCCCAGTTTCCGATCGCGTTTGGGGGGATCACGGTCTCCTACAATCTCTCCGGCGTGAAGGCTGGTCTCAAGCTCGACGGCAAGACGACCGCGGACATCTTCCTTGGCAAGGTCAAGACCTGGAGCGATCCAGCGATCAAGGCGCTCAACCCCGGGATCAAGCTGCCGAGCACGCCGATCACGGTCGTCCACCGCTCGGATGCATCGGGCACCACGAAGGGCTTCGCCACGTTCCTGTCGGACTACAGCCCGGCGTGGACCGCGGCGGCGGGCAAGGCCGACAAGACCGTCAAGTGGCCGACCGGCACCGGCGCGAAGGGCAACTCGGGCGTCGCCGCCGCGATCAAGCAGACCAGCGGCGCCGTCGGCTACGTCGAGCAGGCGTACGCGCTGCAAAACAACTTCACCTACGCATCGGTGAAGAACAAGGCTGGGAGCTACATACTGCCGACGCTGGCGGCGACCTCGGCCGCGGCGGTCGGGATCAAGGTGCCAGCCGACCTGACGATCTCATCGATCAACTCGCCCAACCCGTCGGCGTACCCGATCGTCTCCCAAACGTTCCTGGTCGTCTACAAGGACATGTGCCAGGCCGGCGTGAAGCCAGCGGCCGCCGCGGGAGTCAAGAAGTTCATCGCCTACGGGCTGGGGGCCGGACAGGGTGTCGAGAAGCAGCTCTCGTATGGGCCGCTGCCGGCATCGCTGCTTGCCAAGGACCAGGCGCAGCTGAACAAGCTGACCTGCAACGGCGCCGCGCTCTAATAGGACGGTCGGTGGAGGCACACGCCACCACGGTTGGCGGGGGGAAACCCCCCCCCTCGCGGGCTCCGCTGCCCCCCCCCCCCCACCCCATGCTGCAAGGGGGGATCCACAAACCC
>JBPCRJ010000032.1:0-37858 GCA_050996975.1 Solirubrobacteraceae bacterium
GGCGATGTTCGAGTACCAGACCGCGATCTGTGAGCTGACGGGGCTGCCGGTCTCCAACGCCTCGGTGTACGAGGGACCGAGCGCTGTCGGTGCCGCCGGGTACCTCGCGAAGCTGGCCAACGGCCGCCGGAAGTTTGTCGTCTCCCGCGGCGTGCATCCTCACTCCCGGGAGACTCTCGGCACGCTGGCGAAGGGCTACGGAATGGAGGTCGTCGAGGCACCGCTGCGCGGGGGGCTGACGGACCTTTCCGCGGTGGACGAGGACGTGTCCGCGATTGTGGTGGCGCAGCCGAACTTCCTCGGGGCGGTCGAGGACATCGCGTCGCTCGCGGGCACCGCTCGCGCGGCGGGGGCGCTCACGGTCTGCTCCTGTGACCCGCTGCCGCTGGCGCTGCTGAGGACGCCCGGCGAGTGTGGTGTCGACATCGCCGTCGGCGAAGGGCAGACGCTCGGGAACCGGCTCGACTTCGGCGGCCCCTCGTTTGGCTTCTTCGCCGCCACCGAGGCGCTGATGCGCCGGATGCCGGGCCGGATCGCCGGGCAGGCGCGGGATGTTGACGGCCGGCGCGGATTCGTGCTCACCTTGCAGACCCGCGAGCAGCACATCCGGCGTGAGAAGGCAACCTCGAACATCTGCACCTCGCAGGCGCTGAACGCGCTCGCCGGCGTGATCTACCTGAGCTGGCTCGGGCGTCGCGGGGTCGTTGAGCTCGCCGAGCTGATGCTGCAGCGGACCGCGTACGCGCGCGAGCGGCTGCTGAGCATCGAGGGCATCGAGCCGGCGCACGATCAGCCGGTGGTGCGCGAGTTCGCGTTGCGGCTGGAGGCGCCGGTGGATCGGGTGATCCGTAACTGCGTCGCGCGGGGGGTCAATCCCGGCTATCCGCTGGAACGCGACTACCCCGAGCTCCCTAACTGCCTGCTCGTGGCGATCACCGAACAGCGCACCAGGAGCGACATCGATCGGCTGGTGGAGGTGCTCGGCGCCGCAGTGGCCGCGGAGCGCGCGAGCGTCGGGGCGACCGCGTGATCGGCGGTGCGCGCGAGCGTCGGGGCGGCGGCTTGGTCGGCGTCGCGTCGGGGGTGGAGGCGAAGCGGTGATCGGCGCCGCCGACGACGAGCTGACGATCTACGAGCGCTCGAAGTCCGGGCGCCGGGCGTTCGTCGCACCGGCGCTAGATGTGCCGGAGCGTCCGCTGGACGAGCTGCTGCCCCCGCAGCTACGTCGCGCGCAGCCGCCGCGCCTGCCCGAGGTCTCAGAGCCTGAGATCGTGCGCCACTACAACCGCCTCTCGAAGCGGAACTTCGACCTCGATACCGGCTTCTATCCCCTCGGCTCGTGCACGATGAAGCACAACCCCAAGCTCCACGAGCGGGTCGCGGCGCTACCGGGCCACGCGAAGCTGCACCCGCTCCAGGATCCCAGCCGGGCCCAGGGAGCGCTTGAGCTGATGTGGCGTCTGCAGGACGCGCTGGCCGAGATCGCCGGGCTGCCGCACGTCTCGCTGCAGCCGTCGGCCGGGTCACACGGAGAGCTCGCGGGGGTGCTGCTGACGCGCGCCTTCCACGAGGATCGGGGCGAGCGCCGAACCAAGGTGCTGACCCCTGAGACCGCGCACGGGACCAACCCGGCGACGGTCACGATGGCTGGTTATGAGGTCGTCAAGATCGGCACCGACGAGCGCGGCAACGTTGACCTCGAGGACCTGCGCGCAAAGGCGACCGAGGAGGTCGCGTGCCTGATGCTGACCAACCCCTCCACGCTCGGGTTGTTCGAGCCCCAGATCGAGGAGATCGCCCGGATCGTGCATGGTGTCGGTGCGACGCTGTACTACGACGGCGCCAACGTCAACGCGATCATGGGCATCTGCCGCCCCGGGGACATGGGGTTCGACATCGTGCACTTCAACCTGCACAAGACTTTCACCCAGCCCCACGGAGGCGGTGGCCCGGGCTCAGGTCCGATCGCGGTCTCAGAGCGGATCGAGCCCTACCTGCCGCGCCCGCAGGTGGTTCGTCGCGCGTTCAGCGAGACCCGCGACGCGATGCCCGAGCTCACCGGGACCTCAGGGAACTCAGGGCCCTCGGGGAACTCAGGGCGCTACTACTACGACCTCGACTACCAGCGGCCGAAGTCGATCGGGCGCCTGCGCGGCTTCCAGGGCAATTACGGCGTGTTCGTACGCTCCTACGCCTACATCCGCTCGCTCGGTGCCGCCGGTCTGCGTGAGGTCTCCGAGATCGCCGTGCTGAACGCGAACTACCTGCTCGCGCGTCTGCGGCACGAAGGCGTGCTCGAGCATCTCCCGGTCGCCTACGAGCGGCTCTGCATGCACGAGTTCGTGCTCTGCGGCGCGCCGATGAAGCGCGAGCTGGGCATCAGGACGCTCGACCTCGCCAAGCGCCTGCTCGATTACGGCGTGCACCCGCCGACGGTGTACTTCCCGCTGATCGTCGAGGAGGCGCTGCTGGTGGAACCGACCGAGACCGAGACCCGCGAGACACTCGACCGCTTTGCGCAGATCGTCGCGGAGATCCTGCGCGAGGCGCGCGAGGACCCAGAGGTGGCGCGCGGGGCTCCCCACACGACCCCGGTACGGCGCCTGGACGAAGCGGCGGCGGCGCGCCGGCCGGTGATCAGACAGACGATGTAGGCGCGGTGCGGTACGGACGCGCACGGTCAGCCGCACGCGGGCACGAAAGCCGCGCGTCCGCTGAGCAGGTTAGTCAGTCGCGCGAGCGGCTAAAGCGCTGGAACTCGAACTCGGCGCCGCCGAGCAGCGCGAATACCGCGCGGAACGGCAGTGTCACGATGTCGAGGATTAGCCCGAGGACCATGCGGATAACGTTGAGGATTGCGCTGAGCATGATGGTTAAGTACCCGTCAGCGCGTTTCTCAAACTCCACTTGCTGGTGCTAGACGCGTGCGTTGATCCCGTCTCGTGTGGGTAGCTGCAGACCGAGCAGTTGCAGGTTCGTCGGCGCGATCTGGGCGACGATATGCGCAACTTCGAAAGCGGCGAACGCGTCGTCATTGGCTCGACAATCGGCTGCGGCTCGCTCCTATTAGCAGAGCGAGGTCCGGGGTGCAGCATGGGGCCGGGCGACCTGCATAGCACGACAGACCAGCGCGAAAGAGCAGGCCGTGTCGTGTCGTGCATGCCCTACGTGCGTAGCGCGACAGGGAGGCGGGCGGGCGGGTCCCCTGTCGCATTGTGCACGTCGTCCCGGCCACTCAGCAAGCTCATGTCGTGTAATCCGCGTCCCCGGCATCGCGATCCCGACCGTCTGCGCGGTCCGCCCGCGGGAGGACCCGCGGCTGCGACGAGGATCCTGCGGACGGCGACGAGGATCCTGCGGACGGCGACGAGGACCCTGCGGACGGCGACTCGTGCCCGTAGGCGCGTAGGGAACGGCCGCTCGCGCCGCCTGGGCTCACGCCGCGCGAGGTGGAGCGCTCGTCAGGTAGGTGGCGCTCATGTCCTCCTCGCCATCCTCCCGTGCGCCCTCCTCGAGCCGCTGGCGAATCGTCCTGATCAGCGGCAGGTCGAGGTCGTGCGCTCGGGCGGACTGCTCCACCCAGGGCAGCGTCCTTGGCCGCGAGGCTGAGCGCAAAGGACGGCTCGAAGTTGCGCTCGGCGATCGCCTTGCCCTTCATCCGCAGGTAGCGAAGATCGAGCGGACTGCCCTGAAACGCTTCGAACAGGAGTGCCGATCCAGGCCCAAGCCTTCGGTGAGAGGATCGTGCGGCGGATCGCCAGCGCGCTGATCGGCGCGCCCGCAGATGGCCCCAGCGCGGCGGCTAGAGACCCGTAGGGGGCGCTACGCTGGCTCATCACCTCGCGCCGTTGCCGCTGGCCTCATCCAAGGGAGTACAGGATGTTCGAACGATTTACAGATCGGGCTCGCGAAGTGGTTGTCCTGGCCCAAGAAGAGGCACGGACGATCAACCACAATTACATCGGCACCGAGCATATCCTGCTCGGCCTGCTTCGGGAGGAGGAAGGCGTGGCCGCGAGGGCCCTCGAGTCGCTCAACATCACCATCGAGCGCGTGCGCACCCAGATCGTGCGGATAGTTGGCTTGAGCAACGAGGTCACCTCGGGCCAGATCCCGTTCACGCCGCGGGCGAAGAAGGTGCTCGAGCTCGCGTTGCGCGAAGCCATGAGCCTCGACCACGACTACATCGGCACCGAGCACATCCTGCTCGGACTCGTGCGGGAGAACGAGGGTGTCGCCGCTCGGGTGCTGCTCGACTTTGATGCGAGCGCGGAGAAGATCCGTGGCGAGGTGATCCGGATGCTCCGGCCCGGCGCGAGCCGCCGCGGACGGGGGACGCCGGCGAGCGCCGGCGCTGGCCAGCGGTCGATCGACGCCGGATGGGTCGATGGACTGGGTCCAGCGCTGAATCGATTGGCGGGGGAGATTCATGACGGGCTGGGGCGAGAGCCAGACCCAGGGGATCTGCTGCTCGCCCTAGCGTGCGCGCCGGAAACGCTGGCTGCCCAGGCGCTGCGCGAGCTCGGAGTGGATCTCGATGCGCTGTGGGGGACGATCGAGCGCCGCCGGGGGGAGAGCCTTCGTCTGCAGGAGGAGCTCACGCGACGGACGCGGGAGGCCGCGCGCGCCAAGGAGCAGGCGATCGAGTCACAAGAGTTCGAGAGCGCGGCCGCGCTACGCGATCAGGAACGCAAGCTGATGCTCGAGGCACGGGTGCACAAGGCGGTGCAGCCCGAGGTGCTGGACGAAATCCGCCGGCGCCTGGGCATTCTCGGCTCTCTCGAGGACACGGGGTGACAGCCGGCCTCCGGGCTTCACCCACGGAGGCTGGTCGTGAAACCGGAACCTATGGCCGTTTCTCGACCAGGCTTGTGGTCGCCGCCGCCAGTCCGCCCGCGACCTGTCGAGCATCCCGGGCATCGACTCGCGTGCCCCGGAGCGCACCGAGACGAGCAGCGGGTCATGGCGATCGCCCAGGCGCCGGCTGGTCCGCTCCTCCAGCGCCGCCAGCGCCGCCAGCGATCTGGCTCTGGAGCCCCGCGGGAAAGCGCTGGTCCCTTTCATGTACGCCACGCACGCAACGGTCGTGATCGTGAAGCCGGCCGGCCCTTGATCCGGACCCAGGACGCGCGTCATCTCGGCCACGCCCGCGCCCTGGCCCCCCAGCAGCTCCCGCATCTCGCGGGAGCCCTCGGCAAACGCGTAGACGTACTTCACGTCCGCGAGCGCTGCGCGGTCCGGCCGCGCGCGACCATCTCGGCGGCCTGCTTGCGGCTCGCCTCGTCGATCATCTCGCCCTCGAACATGATTGCGCCACGACCGCTGGCGACCGCGGCTTCCTCTAGTTCCGCCAGGATCGCCGCCGCTCGGTCGAACTCCTCCGCGGTCGGTGAGAAGACGTCCTCGAGCGGCTCGATCTGCGTCGGGTGAAGCGCCCATTTGCCGTCGTAGCCGATCGTCCGGGTGAGCTTTGCGCGGGCGCTCAGCCCGTCCAGGTCCGCGATCTCGAAATGAGGCCCGTCGATCGCCTGGATCCCCGCGTCGCGGGCGGCCACGAGCACCGTCTCGAGCACCCAGCGCCAATGGATCCCATCCGGGTCCTCCGGAACTGCGACCGGCCGCCCGAGCGACGCGGCGAGATCGGCGTACCCGACGATCAGCGCCTGCACGCGGGCGCTGGCGCGGGCCGACTCATGCACATGCGCCAGCCCGGTCGCGGTTTCGATCAGCAGCTCGAGCCCGACCGGACGCTCCCGAGAGCACTCGTCCTCGACCATCGACGCCAGCTGCGCCACGAATTCCACGTCAGCCGGCCCCTGCACCTTCGGGAGGACCAGCGACGCGAGCCGCCCACCGGCGCCTTCGATCAGCTCGATCACGTCGCGGTGACACCAGCGGGTGTCGGTGGCGTTGATCCGCACCCCGACGGTGGGGGCCGCCCAGTCGCCGTCGACCAGCGCCGCGAGTACCGTGCGGCGCGCGCGGGCCTTCTGATCGGGCGCCACCGAGTCCTCGAGGTCGATGATCACCTCGTCGACCGCCAGCGTACGCGCCTTGGCGATCATCTTCGCGGAGGAGCCGGGAACGGAGAGGCAGGCTCGACGGGCTCGCATCTCCTGCAGGATATGCGACGGGTACGAGAGGCTATGCGCGACGGCCACCGGAGGCTGGCGGAGATTGGATACGCTGCGCGCACGGCGGTGAGGACCAGGCGATCGCCACCCCTGATCATCCCAAGGAGAAGCAGCGCTGCGAACGATCGAACGGGTTACGGTTGGTGGTCCCTACTTTGAGGACTTCGCCGTCGGACAGGTGTTCGACGACGCTCCGGCGCTGACGCTGACCTCGGGCCACGCCGCGATGCACCAGGCGCTCACGGGCGATCGCCTGCGGCTCGCGCTTGACGCGGAGCTCAGCCACGCCGTCACCGGCCGGCAGGGCCAGCTCGCTCATCCAGGCCTCGTGTGCGATGTGGCGATCGGCCAGTCGACCGGACCCACGCAACGCGTGCTCGGCAACCTCTTCTACCGCGGTTTGGTCCTGCTCTCGCCGGTGTTCCTCGGGGACACCCTGCACACCCGCACGACGATCGTCGCGCTGAAGCAGAATCGGGTGCGCGAAGGGCGCCCGGCGACCGGTCTCGTCGTCCTGCGAATCCAGACCGAGAACCAGCGCGGAGAGCCGGTGCTCGACTTCTGGCGCTGCCCGATGATCCCGCTGCGCGAGCCCGCCGGCGAGACGCGCCACGCCGACAAGTTCGGCGAGATTCCGCAGGAGCTCGACCGCGAGCGCGTCCGCGGGGCGGTCCCGCCGGGCTGGCGCCTGCAGGAGCTCCGCGGCCGGATCGGCGGCGAGCACTTCGCCGACCTCACCCCGAGTGCGGTCTGGGATCTCGAGGGCCGCGACACCGTGACGGCCGCACCCGAGCTGGTCCGTCTGACGCTCAACCTGGCGGCGGCGCACTCGGACGCCGGCGCGACCACGCACGGCCGGCGGCTCGTCTACGGCGGGCACACGATCTCGATCGCGGCCGCGCACACGACGCGGGCGCTGCCCAACCTCGTGACGATCGTCGCCTGGCACGGCTGCGAGCACCTCGGACCGGTGTTCGAAGGCGATCGGCTTCGCACTGAGCTGACGCTCGAGGCCAAGGAGCCGCTCGAGCAGGGTGGACTCGTCGACCTTCGCGCGCTCGTGTGGGCAGAGCGCGATGACGCAGGAGAACGGGTGGAGGCGCAGGTTCTCGACTGGCGCTTCGTCGGGGTGATGGCGTGACCGGGATCCTCGACGGTCTCCGCGTGATCGAGGGCTCGGCGTTCGTCGCCGCGCCGCTCGGGGGGATGACCCTCGCGCAGCTGGGGGCGGAGGTGATCCGCTTCGATCCGATCGGCGGTGGCCTTGATCGTCACCGGTGGCCGGTGACCGCGGACGGGAAGAGCCTTTTCTGGGCGGGCCTGAACAAGGGCAAGCGCTCGATCCAGATCGATCTGCGCTCCCCCGAGGGACGGGAGCTCGTCTCCGCGCTCGTTACCGCGCCCGGTCCCGATGGAGGGCTGTTCCTGACCAATTTTCCGCTGCGTGGCTGGCTCGACGCCGACGCGCTCGCCGAGCGTCGCCCCGACCTGATCACGGTCAACATCACCGGGAACCACGACGGATCCTCGGCCGTCGACTACACGGTCAATCCGGCTACCGGTTTCCCGTGGGCGACGGGGCCGCGACATCTCGCGGTTCCGTTCAACCACCTGCTGCCGGCCTGGGACGCGATCACTGGCGGGCTCGCCGCGACGGGCCTGCTCGCCGCCGAGCGCCACCGGCGGCTGACGGGTGAGGGTCAGGTGGTGCGCCTGGCGCTCTCCGACGTCGCGCTGGCGATGGTCGGCAACCTCGGCAAGATCGCCGAGGTCCAGATCAACCGCAACGAGCGCCTGAAGGACGGCAACTACCTCTATGGCGCCTTCGGTCGCGACTTCCTCACCCAGGAGGGCCGCCGGATCATGGTCGTGGCGCTGACGCTGCGCCAGTGGCAGAGCCTCGTCAAGGCGACCGGGCTCTCCGACGCCTTCGCGAGCTGCGAGCGGATGATGGACGTCGACCTGCGCAAAGAGGGCGATCGCTGGACCGTGCGCGAGATTCTCGGCGCGATCCTGAAGCCGTGGATGGCGGCGCGCACGTTCGATCAGATCCGCGAGGTCTTCGACGCCAACGACGTCTGCTGGGGCCCGTACTGGAGCTTCATGGAGCTGGTCGAGAACGACGAGCGCTGCTCGACGGCCAACCCGATGTTCCAGGCGGTCGAGCATCCGGGCATCGGCACCTACCTGATGCCGAGCTCACCGCTGCGCTTCGACGCCTGCGAGCGTCTTCCGGCCACGCGGGCACCGCTGCTCGGTGAGCACACCGACGAAGTTCTCGCCACCGTGCTCGGACTGACCGACACCGAGATCGGCCGGCTCTACGAAGACGGCGTCGTCGCCGGTCCGGTCGGGGTCCCAGGCTGAAACGTTGCAATGCGCGGGGCGGCGTGAGCCGGGTCGAGCCGAACGAGAGCGAGCGGGCGACTGCGGTCAAGGACGGGTATTGCGCGGAGGTCATGCTTTGCCCGGCGTGGTGAGCTGTGGGTCGACTTTCAACTCGATGCTGATTCATGATTCGGTTCGGCCTTCATATGTTTGACCGCGGACAGGCCAGGCTGGACAACCTCCGGCGTGACCGTCCGCGGTTGAGCACGCCCTGCCGGCGGGAGCCCGGGCGCCAACAGCGCAGCGAGATAAGCCGCGCGCGCCTTCGCGAGCCGGGTGCGTACGGTGACGGCGTCCCCGCCCAGGGCTCGCTGGAGGCATCCGGGACGGGCGAGCGTCTGCTCGGCCGGGTCCTCGCTGGTGGCGCGGAGCCCGAGCAGGCTCACCGATCCGTACACGCGCGCCCCCCCGAGAACCACGACGGAGTCGGTGATCGGATCGTCGGGCTCGATCAAGACACGCTCACGCAACAGCGGTCGGCCGCCGAGCCCGCAGCGCAGGCTGGCGGCGAGGCTCCCTCCCGGCTCACCGTGACGCCCGCGGATGACCATCTCGTCGATCAGGGCAGCGGCGCCGGCCTGGAGCTCGAGGTCGACCACGTTCTGGTGCCAGGCGCCCGCGACGAGCACGAGCTCCGCCTGGCGCCACGCGAGCCGTCCGCCGGCGCCGACCGTGCAGTGCGCCCGCTGTACCGAGGGCTGGCGATTCCCGCTCCCGTCGGGATGGGCGATCGTCGCCGCTGCGCTGCAAAGGTGCAGGCACGCTCCCGCTCCGACCTCGACCTGGAGCGAGACCTCATCGCCTGCGAGCGGTCCGGCGACGGTGGAGACCAGGACGACCTGCGCCCAATCCGCTCGCTCGCCGGTGACCACGCGCGGCGCGAGTGGGGAGGTTCCCGAGCAGCGGGTGAGGATCGACCGCCCGCCGCGACGCTGCACGCAGACGAGCACGGCGCCTGTCGCCGTGGTCATGTAGGTAGATCTTGGTGGTGACCGTCCGCCGGGTGGGCCTGGTGGTGACCGTCCGCCGGGTGGCCGTGGTGGTGCCCGTGCGCAGGGTGGGTGTGGTGCTCCGTGGCGGCCTCACCGTCGCAGTCCGGTGGCCCTGAGGGCTCGAGTCCGTGCCCCCGCGCGGAGGAGAGCATCTCCAGAACCCAGCGGGCGATCGGCGCCACGCCCTCTGGGTCGCGCAGCGAGATCAACTCGACGGGTCGCCCGCCCCGCCGCGCCGCGGCCTCCGTCAGCATCAGCTCGGCGTCCACCCCGACATGGGGCGCGAGGTCACGCTTGTTGATCACGAGCAGATCGGAGCGCTCGATCCCCGGACCGCCTTTGCGGGGAATGTCGCCGCCGCCCGCGACGTCGATCACGAACGCCTGCCGGTCCGCGAGCGCCGGGCTGAACACCGCCGTCAGGTTGTCTCCGCCCGACTCGATGAACACGATGTCGAGTCCGCCGGAGGCGTCCTGGAGTCCCTCGACCGCCTCGAGGTTCGCGCCGACGTCGTCGCGAATCGCGGTGTGCGGGCAGGCGCCGGTCTTCACTGCGACGATCCGCTCGGGCGCCAGCACTCCGGCGCGCCGCAGCAGCTCTGCGTCCTCGGTCGTGTAGATGTCGTTGGTCACGACGCCGATCCGCAGGCCGCCGGAGAGCGCGCGGCACAACGCGACGAGCAGCGAGCTCTTGCCCGTACCCACCGGCCCGGCGATGCCGACCCTAAACGCGCGCGCCAGCGCGCGCCTAATACTCGGCTCAGGAAGCAAACAGCCTCCGGTCCTCGGCGGCGTGAACGATCGATCGCGTCTCCAGCAGCGGTGCGAAGGGCGCCGGCAGCGCGGCTGGGTCAGCCTCGCGCGCGGGCAGCGAGGCGAGCGCTCGAGCGATCGCGTCGATCGTGGGCCCCGAGTCGGCCAGCCAGCGCGTCGCGAGCGCCGGGTCGACCGGAAGCAGCTTCACCGCAGCGCTCACGACACTGGCAGCGTCGTCGTACAGGATCGCCGCCGCCGCCGGCTCAGCTTCGAGGCCCGCGGCGCAGGCGACCACGCCGAAGGCGACGGGCCTGGGCGTGGACGCGCTCGCCGATCTGTAGCCACTGACGATCGTGGAGGCGGGCCACACGGTGGCCGCGGTTCGCAGCAGTTGCGAGCCCAGCCGGGACGCGGCTTGCCGCAGCGGCGGGGAGCTGCACCGCGCCTGCGCCTCGTCGTCCAGCGCCAGCAGCATCGCGATGTCCTCTCCCGCGGCGCCGCGCCGCGCCGCCACCGCGATCGCCGCCTCACAGCGCGCGATCGTCTCCAGGCGCGCCGCGATGAAGGCCGACACCTCTCCGCGGATCAGCCCACCGTGGACGGCGGCCTCCAACCCGCTCGAGTGCGCGTAGGACCCGCTCGGGAAGCGACCATCGGCGAGCAGCATGATTGAGCTCCAGGACGGGCTCATCGGATCGAGGTCGGCGACGGGCTCATCGGATCAGAACAGCGCGTAGCGCTGGGCCAGCGGCAAGCTCTCAGCCGGCGCGGGCTCGATCTGCTCGCCGTCGATCCAGACGCGGAAGGTGTCGGGATCGACGGCGATCTCGGGCAGCGCGGCGTTCTCGGGCATGTCCGCCTTGCTCAGGCGCCGCGTGTCCTCTACGGCCACCAGTCGGCGGCGCAGCGCCAGGCGCTCGACCAGCCCGTCCGCCAGCGCCGCCGGCGCGACCCACGCGAGCGAGCTCTCGGCGGCTGCGCGCCCGGAGCCCGCGAACATCGGGCGCGCGAGCACGGGCTGCGGCGTCGGGATCGACGCACCCGGGTCGCCCATCTGACCCCAGGCAATCATTCCCCCCTTCAGCACCACGTGCGGGCGAACGGCGAAGAACCGCGGGTCCCACAGCACGAGGTCGGCGAGCTTGCCGACCTCCACCGAACCCACATCGCCCGCGATCCCGTGCGCGACCGCAGGGCAGATCGTGTACTTGGCCACGTACCGGCGGGCGCGGCCGTTGTCAGCGGCCCCGCCACCGGTGTCGGCGCCCCGTCGCTGCTTCATCGCATGCGCGGTCTGCCACGTCCGGGTGATCGTCTCACCGATCCGGCCCATCGCCTGGGAGTCCGATCCGATCATCGAAATCGCGCCCAGGTCGTGGAGCACGTCTTCGGCCGCCATCGTCGTGGCGCGGATGCGACTCTCGGCGAAGGCGAGGTCCTCGGGTACTCGGGGGTTCAGGTGGTGGCAGACCATCAGCATGTCGAGATGCTCGGCGACCGTGTTGACGGTGTGGGGGCGGGTCGGATTGGTCGAGGACGGCAGGACGTTGGCTGCGCCGGCGACGCGGATAATGTCCGGCGCGTGGCCACCGCCCGCTCCCTCGGTGTGGTACGTATGGATCGTGCGGCCCGCGATCGCCTCGAGCGTCGACTCGACGTAGCCCGCCTCGTTCAGCGTGTCGGTGTGAATCGCGACCTGGACGCCGTGCTCGTCGGCGACGCGCAGACACGCATCGATTGCCGCCGGCGTCGAGCCCCAGTCCTCGTGCAGCTTGAAGCCGCCGGCGCCGCCCCGCAGCTGCTCGCGCAGCGCCTCCCCCGAGACGGTGTTTCCCTTACCGAGCAGCAGCACGTTGACCGGGTGCTCGTCGAGGGCGAGCAGCATCGCTCCGAGGTTGAAGGAGCCCGGGGTGCAGGTCGTCGCCTTTGTCCCCTCAGCCGGGCCCGTGCCGCCACCGATCAGCGTCGTGACGCCGGCGGCGAGCGCCTCGTCGATCAGCTGCGGGCAGATGAAGTGCACATGGCAGTCGACCGCTCCGGCGGTCAGGATCCGCCCCTCGCCGGCCAGGATCTCGGTGCTCGCGCCGATCACCAGCGCGGGGTGCACGCCATCCATGATGTCCGGATTCCCCGCCTTGCCCAGCGCGACGATCCGCCGATCCCGGATACCGACGTCGCACTTGGCCACCCCCCAGTGATCGAGTACCAGTGCGCCGGTTATGACCAGGTCGGGAGCGCCCTCCGCGCGGGTCGCCGTCGATTGCCCCATCGACTCACGGATCGTCTTGCCGCCGCCGAACAGCGCCGCATCTCCTCCGGCGCATTCGTCGCGCTCGACCTCGATCCACAGCTCGGTGTCGCCGAGGCGGATGCGATCGCCGGTCGTGGGCCCGTAGAGCAGGGCCGCCCGCCGCCGGCTGATCGTGCCCATCTAGTCAGCGCCCGTTCTCGGTCAGGGCGCCCGCAAGCCCACCATCGGGGCGCAGCCCCGGGACGCGCCGAGCGCCGGCGAGCGCCACCAGCGTCACCTCGTGGGTGACTCCCGGTTCGAAGCGCACCGAGATCCCCGGTGCGATGTCCAGGCGGAAGCCGGCCGCGCGAGCCCGATCGAACCGGAGCGCGGGATTTGCCTGGGCGAAGTGGTAGTGCGACCCGACCTGGATCGGGCGATCGCCGGCGTTCTGCACCCGGACGTGCACCCGCTCACGTCCGGGGGCGAGCGCCAGGTCGCCGTCGCCGCAAACGATCTCGCCGGGGATCACGCGATTGAAACGGCGATCATCGGATCCTGCCAGAGGAAGTTCGGATCGGCTCGGAGCTCATCGAATCCCGCCACTCCTCACGGGATCGGCTGGTGCAGCGTGACGAGCTTACGGCCGTCGGGGAAGGTCGCCTCGACCTGCACCTCGTCGACCAGCTCGGGAACTCCCTCCATGACATCATCTCGGTCGAGGACCTCGCGCCCGGCGCTCATCAGGTCCTCGACCGTGCGCCCGTCCCGGGCACCTTCAAGCACCCAGGTGCTCAGCAGCGCCACCGACTCCGGATGGTTGAGCCGCAATCCTCGCGCGCGCCGCTCGCGCGCGAGCATCCCCGCGACATACAGCAGGAGCTTGTCCGTATCGCTTGGGGGTAACCGCACCTGGAGCTCACGCCGTCGGCGCCCCCTGAGTCGCGGTGGCCATCGGGAGCGAGGCTCCGGTCCCGGCCGGCTCAGGCGAGCGCTTGCAGACATTGTGACACTCCTTCTCCAGCGAGCAGCACAGCGAGCAGATGCTGCCGTCGTGGAACGGGCACTGGGCCATGTCGGGCGTCTCATAGCTTCCGCCGCAGAGCACGCACTCGTGGAGCGCGCTGCCATCGGGATCTGCCGCCAGGAGCGTGTCCTCACGCGCGATGTAGTAGCGACCCTTGGTCGCCACCGCGATCACCGGAGACAGAACCATCGCGATGCCGAGCGCCAGGAACGGCGAGAACGCGCCCACGGTGGTGCCAAAGGCGCCGTAGAACGCCACGATCGATACCACGGAGGCGACGGTCATCGCCCCGAAGCCAACCGGGTTCACGCTGTAGAGGTGGGCGCGCTTGAACTCGACGTATGACGGCGACAGGCCGAGCGGCTTGTTGATCACCAGATCCGCGACCACCGCTCCGATCCACGCGATCGCGACGTTCGAGTAGAAGCCGAGCACGGTGTTCAGGAATGCGAACACCCCGACCTCCATCAGGGTCAGCGCGATCCCGACGTTGAAGAACACCCACACGACGCGGCCGGGATGCCAGTGGAGCACGCGGGAGAAGAAGTTCGACCAGGACAGCGATCCCGAATAGGCGTTCGTGACGTTGATCTTCATTTGCGACAGGATCACCAGCACGGTGGCCACGGCCAGCGCCACGTCGCCGTTGGAGAAGATGCTGCCAAAGCCCGCAACGTACTGGTGGATCGGCTGGACGGCTTCGGTGGAGCCCAGCTTGGTGAAGACGTAGAACGCGAGGAAGCCGCCTCCGAGCTGCTTGAAGGCGCCGAGGATGACCCATCCGGGGCCGGCCGCCAGCACGGAGATCCACCAGCTGCGCGCCGTGGCCGCCGTCTTCTGGGGCATGAAGCGCAGATAGTCGGCCTGCTCACCGATCTGAGCGATCAGCGACAGCGCGACGCCGGCGCCGAGGCCGAACCCGACGAAATCGAATGAGGATCCGTGCTTGGCCTGTCCGGCGAAGCCCGTCCAGGCGCTGAAGGCGTGCGGGTCCTTGATCCCGAGCACGACGAATGGGAGCACCATCAGGACCAGCCAGATCGGCTGCGTCCACACCTGGAACTTCGACAGCGCCGTCATCCCGAAGACCACCAGCGGCAAGATGATCAGCGCCGAGAGCAGGTAGGACAGCGCGAGCGGGAAGCCCAGAGCCAGGTTCAGCGCCTGCGCCATGATCGATCCCTCGAGCGCGAAGAAGATGAAGGTGAAGCTCGCGTAGATCAGCGACGTCAGCGTGGAGCCGAAGTACCCGAAGCCCGCGCCGCGGGTCAGCAAGTCCATGTCGATGTTGTACTTCGCCGAGTAATAGGCGATCGGGATCCCGGTCAGGAAGATCACGACCGCCGCGGCGAGAATCGCGCACAGGCCACTGACGAAGCCGTGGGTGACCATGATCGATCCGCCGATCGCGAAGTCCGCCATGTAGGCGATCCCGCCCAGCGCCGAGGTGGCCACCGTGTAGTGGCCCCAGCGGCGGAACGAGCGCGGCGCGTAGCGCAGCGAGTAGTCCTCCAGGATCGGGTTGCCCGTAAGCGCGCCGAAAGCGCGGTGTGCGCGTCCCATGGGTGGTTCGCGTGGGACGGGTGGTTTGGGTGAGACAGTGGTGGCCATGGCTGTCCTTCCGGAAGGCGATCGGCGTCAAATCAGTGTTCCCCTCAATCCACCGCGGGGCGTGGATCGAGGTTTCGAGGGGGGGTCGGGTGGGGAACTTCGTGGTCGCGATTGTTCAGGGATCGCTGAGTGCCACCAACGGACACCGGGACAAGATCTGGGCGGCCCTCGGCTCCAGCGGGCCAACGCCCGTCTGGACCGCAGCGCGGGGCGCGTGATTTGCATGCGGGAATCGGGTAGCCCGGCTGGAATGCGTTCACGCTTCTTCGTCAACCTGGCGGTGATGGTCGCCGGCTGGCTGTTGCTGCTGGGCGCCGTCGCCTTCCGCTTCGCGGTCGTCGGCTGGCTCGCGCTCGCGGCCGGCTGCGTCGTCCTCGTCACGGTGCTCGTCGGATTCGCCTGCGCCGGGCGCGGGGCGCTCCAGCGTGCGCTGGACGGCGGCATGGCGCTGGCTGGGGCTTGGACGATCGTCGCCTCGTGCTCGTTCGGCGGGGCGACGCTGAAATGGTTGTCGTTCTCCGAGGCCGCGCTGTTCGCGGCGCTTGGGCTCGGTGGCCTGATCCTGCACGAGATCCAGCTGGAGTCGGGCCTCCGCGGCCTGGCCAAGCGTCCCGAGCAGGACACGTTGGCGCGGGCGCTCGCGAGCCGGATTCCGTAGGAGTGTGATGACGGCGGGTAGTCGCGAGCAGAAATCCGGTGGCAGTGCGATGACGGCGGGGACTCGCGAGCAGAAATCCGGTGGCGGTGCGATGACGCTCGAAGCCTCGATCCGCTTTCGCGGGCCGCTCGCGCGCAGCTACCCGGCCGCGGTCGCGCTGGTCGTGTTCGCGCTGGTCCCCTACCTGGCGCTCAGCGCCGCGCTCGGTCCGCTTACGCCCGTGCTCGCCCGGAGCCTGGGGCTCAGTCACCAGGCGCTCGCGTTGACCACGGGGATGGCCAACGCCGGCTACGCGTTTGGGACCGTGCTCGCGATCCAGTTCTCCGTGCATCTACGCGGTCGGAGGTTGCTCGTGCTGTACGCCGGGCTGTTCGTGATCGCATCGGTGATGGCCGCCCTGGCGCTCACCCCTGGGCTGTTCATCGCCGGGCGAGTGCTGCAGGGCCTGTGCACCAGCCTGATGCTGATTGCCGCCGTGCCGCCGCTGGTGATCGGCTGGCCCGCGTCGAAGGTTCCCTGGACGGGGGTGACGATGAACATGTGCGTTTTCGGCGCCGTCGCGCTCGGTCCGGTGATCGGCGGTGTGCAGGCGGGCGCGGGCGACTGGCGCCCGCTGTTCTGGATCATCGCCGGCGTGGGCGCGATGGCGTTGCTGTTCGTGCTGCTGACCTTCGAGGATCAGCCGCCGCAGGATCGCTCCGCGCCGTGGGACTGGGTGGCGATCGTGCTTGCCGGCGGGGGGTGTGCGGCAAGCTTCTTCGGCGCCTCGGAGCTTCAGACCCGCAGCCTGCTCGATCTGGTCGTGTTCCTGCCGCTGGTCGCGGGCGTGATGATGATCATCTCGCTGGTGGTCTTCGAGTACCACACCAGAAGGCCGTTGATGCCGGTGCGATCGTTCACCACGACGCTGCCGGTGGCGGGAATCGTCGTGGCCATGTGCGCCGGTGCGGCATCCGTCGGCGTGGTCGAGCTCGCCCAGGCGGCCCTGCAAGCGCGGGCCTCGCCGGTGCACGCGGGAATGCTGTTCTGGCCTGAGTTCGGGGCGGCCGTGGTCACCGCCGCGCTGTTCGGCGCAATGTTCAGAACCAGGTTCATTGCGCTGTTTGCCTTCGCGGGGATGATCATGCTGAGTGGCGGCGCAGCGGTCCTCACCGGGGTCGCGCACGGGCCGGACGCGCTGGTGGTCGTCGGATCGGGACTGGTGGGCCTCGGCGTCGGCGGCTCAGTGGCGCCGTCGCTGTTCATCGCCGGCCTCTCGCTGCGCTCGTCGAACATCCAGCGCGTGTTCGCGCTCGTCGAGCTGCTGCGCGGTGTCGCCGCGTTCATGATCGCGCCGATCCTGATGCATCTGGCGATGAGCACCGGCGGCAAGCCGGGAGCCGGGATCGGCACGGCGATCTGGGTCTGCTTCGGGATCGCGGCTGGGGGAGGGCTGATTGCCTTCTACGTGTTCGTACTCGGGCGGGCACCGCTGAGCCGACCGGATCTGGGACGCTGGCTGGAGGGAGAGGAGCCGGCGTGGACCTCGCCGCCGCTCGCGGCGGGGATCCGCGGGGAGTCGCGGTGACCGTCGGCGGTCGGGTCAAGCTCGCGCCCGGCCATCGAATGGGGTTTGTCTCGGGTGCGGCTGGTGGAGGGTGAGCGGGCGTACCTCTGGTGGTTTGCCTCGGGGGCGGTTGGTGGACGGCGAGAGAGTGGATATCCTTCAACTCGCGTGAGCTCTAACCGGAAACGATCCAAGCGCGGGAGGGCAGGGGCGAGGCCGAAAGCCGACCGATCATCGGCGGCCGAGCCCGTGTCGAGCGCTCCCGCGCCCGCAGCCTCCGCCCGCCCCGACCCCGCCCCCGCTGGGGCTTTGGGTGGGGGCGTCCGTGCGGGTGAGGCCGAGCGTTCCGGTGGCCCAGACCGTTCTGGGGTGGCCGACCGTTCCGCGGCCGGCGATCGCCGGGGCTCAGCCGCGACCGCGGCGACTCCACGGCCCGCGCGCCCGCGGGGAAACATGCTGCCCGGCCGGGAGGGCAGGCGCTTCGGAGCGGAACGTATCCTGGTGCGTCTGATCGCCACGTGCGGCATCGTCGGCATCGGCGTCCTGCTCGCCGCGATTCTGGCGTCGAGCAAGACGCAGGGGTGGATCGTTGGCCTTGTGGTCGCGCTGGTGAGCGTGATCCTGTCGGCCGTCCTGTGGTCCTCGCGCCAACTGTAAGCGTCCGGCGCTGACGAAGCTGCGACCGCGTCAGGGTGATCGACGTCCGTCAGGCGCCCGGCGTCCCGCGCTCGTCCGGATTCCATCGCGCCGTACCGCGACGGCCGAGAACCCGGCCTCAGTTCAACTGGCCGCGCCCGACCGCCAGGCAAGCCTCACAACGTGGCCACGGCGGGTTCCACGGGTAACCCGTCACGTCCTTGCCGCACAGGGCCGTATCGGGGTCTTCATCACTGACGAGGTGACAGAGCTCTTCAAAGCCGTCGTCATTGCAGCGCGGCACGTTGAGGCACCGAGGGTGCACGTTCGGTGCTTTGACCGGAGGGGACGGGAGACTGGGCATCCAGCCAGGATAACCGTGGACGGCGGTCGGACGACCGCGGCTAGCCGAGGACTAACCCGTTGACCCCGCCAGCACATGCGCTGGTGGTTGTTCGACCGGTCGCCCAGGGGTCGGGCGCACCCGGTAATCTTTGCTGCCAAGTCCGGCCGGGTTTCTCTTGCACGCAGACCACACCGCCCAAGAAGAGGGGGAGTCGGCCTTTCCGGGGGCAGGCGGGAAGTCGACCGCTTCGGGCGCGGAACGGGAGCCGTCGTCGCCGTCGTCGGCCGGGAAGTCGACCGCTCCGGTCGCTCCGGTCCCAGCGGGGCCAGCGGCCTTTGCCCCGGCGGCGACGCTGGAGCTGGTCGGCGTCTCAAAGCGCTACCCGGGCCAGCGTGAGCCGGCGATCGAAGCACTGAATCTGAGCGTGGCGGCGGGCGAGGTCTGCGTGCTTGTGGGCCCGTCAGGTTCGGGCAAGACGACGGCGATGCGCTTGATCAACCGGATGATCGCGCTCAGCGGCGGCGACATCCTGCTCGGCGGACGAAGTGTGCTCGGGCGCGAGCCCAATGAGCTCCGGCGCGAGATCGGCTATGTGATCCAGCAGATCGGGCTGTTTCCGCACCACACGGTCAGCGAGAACATCGCCACCGTGCCAAGGCTGCTCGGCTGGGAGAAGTCACGGATCGCCACCCGGGTGAGGGAGCTGCTCGCCCTGATCGGGATGGATCCGGACGAGGTTGGCCCGCGTTATCCGGGACACTTGTCGGGTGGACAGCGCCAGCGCGTCGGCGTGGCGCGCGCGCTGGCCGCCGATCCGCCGCTGATGTTGATGGACGAGCCCTTTGGCGCGATCGACCCGATCACTCGGACGCGTCTGCAGGACGAGTTTCTGCGCCTCCAGGCGAGCGTGCGCAAGACGGTGGTGTTCGTCACCCACGACATCGACGAGGCGATCAAGATGGGGGACAAGATCGCGATCCTGCGCCAAGGAGGACGCCTGGCCCAGCACGATGCTCCGGCGGACATCCTCACCAATCCCGCCGATGAGTTCGTGGCGGAGTTTGTCGGCGCCGATCGCGCGCTCAAGCGCCTCGGTCTCTCGACGTTGGCTGAGATCGAGCTCGCCGCCACGAACGGCGCCTCACGGGGCCCGGCGACAGTTCCGCTGAGCGCCACCGTTCGCGACGCGCTTTCGAAGATGCTGGCGGGTGGCGGGGCGCCGCTGACCGTCCTTGACGAGCACGGTGACGCGACCGGCATCGTCACGCTCGAGCTGCTGGGTTCACTGCTGGGCCACGGTGGGCGTGGCGACGGTGCGCTCCGCGCCCGCGAGGCGGGCGATTCTCCCCGTGGCGACGTGGCGGAGCAGACGCCTTGACGCTGCTCGCGCTCGGCGCGCCGGTGATCCCGACGTTCGGTAGCGGCTCGTCGTCGTTCGCGTGCGAGCGAGCCAACCGCCTGTTCTGCTCCGGCTGGGTCTCACGCAACTGGGACACCGTGTTGTGGCCCGCGCTGCGCCAGCACATCGCGTTGACGCTGATCGCGGTTTCGATCGGATTCGTGATCTCGAGCGCGCTGGCGCTGATCGCCTATCGCCGCCGCGGGTTCGAGCGCCCCGTGCTGGTCGTGACCTCGATCCTGTACACGATCCCGTCGCTGGCGCTGTTCGAGCTGCTGGCGCCGATCCCGGGGTTTGGCCTCAGCCGCACGACGGCCGAAGTCGCGCTCGTCTCCTACTCATTGCTGATCATGTTCCGCAACACGCTCACCGGCCTGCGTGAAGTGCCGGCCGAGGTGCGCGACGCCGCCGCCGGCATGGGGATGGGTCCGACGCGCTCGCTGCTGCGGGTCGAGTTGCCGCTCGCGATGCCCGCGATCATCGCCGGCCTTCGAATCGCCACCGTGACCGTGATCTCGCTGGCCACGGTCGCGTCGCTGATCGACAACGAAGGGCTCGGTGCGCCGATTCTCACCGCGATCTCAAACGAGGTCTTCAAGACCGAGCTAATCGTCGCCGGCGCGATGGCGGTGGGCCTCGCGCTGAGCGCCGACGCTCTGCTCGTGATCGCGCAGCGCCTCCTCACGCCGTGGACGCGGGCGGGCTGATGCACAACTTCCTGGAAGCGCTCCGGTTCATCGGCCGCGACGGACAGGTGCCCGGAGCCCCGCCACTGCCGACGCTCGTCCATTTGACGCTCGAGACGCTCAAGATCGCGGGCATCGGGATCGGGATCGCGTTCGTGATCGCGATCCCGATCGGCATCTGGCTCGGCCATGTTCATCGAGGCTCGTTCATCGCGATCAACCTCGGCAACATCTGGCGGGCCTTGCCGAGCCTGGCTGTGCTGGCGATCGGCGTCGCCTTCCTCGGCATCGGGCTGCGCAACGTCGAGCTGGCGCTGGTCGTGCTCGCAATCCCGCCGATCATCACCAACGCCTACGTCGCGATCGACGGGGTGGATCGCGACTTGGTCGATGCGGCGCGCGGCATGGGCCTGACCGGCTGGGAGATCCTGCGCCAGGTCGAGTTGCCGCTCGGCATTCCGTTGATCTTCGCGGGGGTGCGCACCGCGGCGCTGTTCGTGGTCTCGACGACGACGATCGCTGCGCTGACCGGGTACAGCGGAAGCCTGGGCGACATCATCAACAACGAGACGAGCTATCACCTCTCGGGGGTACTCGGCGCGGCGATCTGCATCGCGGCGCTCGCGCTGGTCGTGGAGTTCACGCTCGCGGCGGTGCAGCGGCTGCTGACGCCACGCGGCCTGAAGGTCAGCGCTGCGGCGGAGCCGGTGCTCGCACTGGCGCCCGCCGTCGGAGAGCCCGCGTAATCGACCACTGATAACGAGGACGAGGAGGAGGACGCATGAACAGGAGTCATTTCAGAACGACGCCCGCGAGTATCGTGATTGTGGCGCTGGCCCTGGCGCTCGCGGCGTGCGGCAGCTCGTCGAGCAGCTCGACCACTAGCAGCGCCAAGCCCACCGTCACGGCGAGGACCCCGGCGCCCGCCGCATCGACACCCGCGGCTAAGAGCGGCCCCGGGGTCGGCAAACCGCCGGTGACGATCGGGGACAAGAACTTCACCGAGCAGTTCATCCTCGGCGCGCTCTATCAGCAGGCGCTCGCGGCCAAAGGTTACAGCGTGACCGTGAAGCAGAGTATCGGATCCACGGAGATCACCTACAAGGCTCTGAGCTCGGGCCAGATCGACATGTATCCCGAGTACACCGGGACGCTCCTGACGGCGATCGCCAACGACAAGAAGCCGCCGACCAGCGCGAGCCAGACGTACGCGCTGGCGCAGGCGTTCGTCCACAAGCACGGCCTCACGCTGCTGGACCAGACGCCGTTCTACAATTCCGACGCGCTCGCCGCGACCAAGGCGTACGCGACCAGTCACCATCTCAGCACGATCGCCGATCTGAAGCAGCTCGGGCACACGCTGAAGCTGGGCGGCGCGCCGGAGTTCGCGACTCGGTTCGCGGGACTCGTCGGTCTCAAGCAGGAGTACGCCATCAACCCGACGTTCGTACCGCTGGCGATCGGGATCACCTACAAGGCGATCGACACCGCGCAGGTCGACATTTTTGATGCGTTCACCACGGATGCTCAGCTGACCAGCGGCAAGTACGTCCTGTTGAGCGATCCGAAGCGGGTGTTCGGATTCCAGAACGCCGTCCCGGTGGTCAAGACGAGCGTGCTCAAAGCCGAAGGACCGGCGTTCGCGCAGACGATCGACAAGGTCAGCGCGCTGCTGACGCTGCCGGCGATTCAGAAGATGAACGCCGCGGTTTCGCTCGACCAGCAGGCTCCGGCAACCGTGGCGCATCAGTTCCTGGTGGCCAACAAGCTCGGGTAGTGCCAGGCCAGAGCGCCCGGTTGGCGGGCTTCGACCGCTCGGCCCCGACCACCTCTGGGGCCCCTGACCCACTCGGCCCCGGCGCGGATCGCCGGGGCCGAGCGGAAAGAGCAAGACTCGTTCTCATAATGATACGCTTGGCGGCGCTATGGATCGATTACGTCCGGCGCCCCCTGCTCGTACGAGCGACCGCTCACTGCCCGTCCGAGAGTCTCGCCACCCGGCGATCCTGCTCGCGCTCGTGATCTCGCTCACCGTGAGCGCGTGTCAGGGGTCGAGCTCGTCCTCGTTCAGTTCTGCCGGACGCTCGAGGGCGATCTCGCCCGGCAGCGGCTCGCTGGCGTTCTCCGGCGGGTCGAGCGGCACGCAGGGCAAGTTCCTGGTCGTGGCGGGCGAGAACTTCTGGGGCAGCATCGCCACTCAGCTGGCCGGAGGCAAGGCGCAGGTGCGCAGCATAATCGTCAATCCGGAAACCGACCCGCACTCCTATACGTCCACCGCCTCCGACGGCCGGCTGATCGCGCAGTCGGCGATTGCGATCGTCAACGGCGTGGGCTACGACAACTGGGCGAGTCAGTCGCTCGCGGCCAGTCCCAGCAGCAGCCGGGTCGTGGTGAACGTCGGTGATCTGCTGGCCTTGAAGCAGGGCGAGAACCCCCATCGGTGGTACTTCCCGGCCAGCGTCTACGCGGTCGTCAACCAGATCGTCGCCGACTACGACAAGCTCGACCCGGCCGACGCTGCGTATTTCGCGCGCCAGAAGCAGAGCTTCGAAACCCGAGGACTTGCGCGGTACAATCAGCTGCGGCAGGAGATCCGGGCGAAGTACGCCGGTGTGCCGGTCGGCTATAGCGAGAGCATTTTCCAGGGCCTCGGGCAGGACCTCGGCCTGAAGCTGCTCACGCCCTACCGCTTCACCAAGGCGATCGCCGAGGGTACCGACGTCACCGCCGCCGACAAGCAGACGGTCGAGCGTCAGGCGCAGAGCCGCCAGATCAAGGTCTGGGTGTACAACCGCCAGAACATCACTCCCGACGTGCAGCGGGTCACTTCGGCCGCCAACGCCCGGCACATTCCGAGCGCGACGATCACCGAGACCCTCTCCCCGGCGTCAGACAGCTTCGAGCAGTGGCAGGTCGCCCAGCTGCGGGTTCTGCGCTCCGCTCTGCACCGCGCGACCGGCCGTTAGCGATGGCACCGCGACCCGACGAAGCGACCTTGCGTAAACCCGCTGAGGTGAGCTCGGCGACAGGCACGACGCCGGGCCCACAGCCCAGCCGCGCGGAAAGCCCTGCCGAGCCAGCGGGCGCGGACTCCCCCGTGATGGAGCTGCGCGGCGCGCAGGCGCGTCGGGGGGGTCAAACGATCTGGAGCGATGTCGACCTCAGCGTGGCGCCGGGGGAGTTCGTTGCCCTGCTCGGACCGAACGGGGCCGGCAAGACAACGCTGCTGGGCGTCCTGCTCGGCCTGCTGGAGCTTTCCGCGGGCACCGCACGGGTGCTCGGGGCGCGTCCGGGAGAACAGAACATGCGGATCGGCTATCTGCCCCAGCGGCGCGCGTTTGATGCCGCGACCCGGGTCCGCGGCGTCGACATCGTGCGTCTGGGCTTGGACGGGCGGCGCTGGGGAGCGCCGCTGCCGGCGATCGGCCCGCTCGTCCGCCGGAGCGATTGGGCGCGCGAGCGGGTGGCCGAGGTGATCGCGCTGGTCGGGGCGCAGGCGTACGCGACGCGCCCGATCGGCGAGCTCTCCTGCGGCGAGCAGCAGCGGCTGCTGATCGCCCAGGCGCTCGTGCGCGAGCCGGTGCTGCTGATTCTCGACGAGCCGCTCGACGGCCTCGACCTTGCCAACCAGGCACAGATTGCGGCGCTGGTCCAGCGCATCTGTCGCACGGACGGCGTCGCGGTGCTGCTCGTCGCCCACGACGTAAACCCGCTGCTCTCCTATCTGGACCGGGTGATCTACCTGGCGGCCGGGCAGGCTCTCGCTGGTCCGCCGCGCGAGGTCATCACCGGCGAGCGTCTCTCCGCGCTGTACGACACCGCGATTGAGGTGTTACGCACCTCCGATGGCCGCCTGGTCGTCGTCGGGGCGCCCGAGGCGCCGTTTCTCCATGGCCCCCGTCATCGCTGACGTGCTGCTGCTGGGGCCGCCGCACCTCTCGCTGAACCCGCTCACCGATCTACGTCAGCTGACCACCTTCCCGTTCATGGTCAACGCGTTGCAGGCCGGCACGATCGTCGCGGTGATGGCCGCGGTGACCGGCTGGTTCATGGTCCTGCGCCGCCAGAGCTTCGCCGGCCACGCCCTGGCGACGATGTCGTTTCCGGGTGCCAGCGCCGCCGCGCTCGCCGGCCTGCCGATCACCTCGGGCTACTTCGTCTTCTCGACGCTCGGGGCGCTGATCATCGCCGCGGCCTCGCGGACGGGGGGACGACGTGGCTTCGCCCAGGAGTCAGCGGTCATCGGAGCGGTGCAGGCGTTCGGCTTCGCCGCCGGGTTCTTGTTCCTGAGCCTGTACCACGGCGTGCTCGAGAGTCTGGAGACGCTGTTGTTCGGATCCTTCCTGGGTATCACGCGCGGCCAGGTGCTCACCCTGCTCGTGATCGCCGCGGCCGCCCTGACGTTCTTCGGCTTCGCGGGACGGCCGCTACTGTTCGCCTCGGTCGACGAGGACGTCGCGCGCGCGCAGGGCGTACCGGTCAGGGGGCTGGCGATCGCCTTCCTGCTGATGCTCGGACTGGCGGTGGCCGCGACCGCGCAGATCACCGGGGTGCTGCTCGTGTTTGCCCTCTTGGTCGCGCCCGCCGCGGCCGCCCAGCAGCTCACCACCCGCGTCGGCCTGGGGATGGCGCTCAGCGTGGCGATCGCGCTTGCGGTCACATGGGTCGGTCTCGGGCTGGCCTACTTCACCAACGATCCCGTCGGCTTCTTCATCACCACCCTGGCGTTCGCGCTCTACGTCCTGGCGCGAGCGCTGCGCGCACTGCGTGAGCGCCCCCAGCGGCACCGACGTTCGAGGTCCGCCCGGCGCCGGTCAGCGGCAGGTGCGCGCTGATGTTCGCCCATGCCTTCGCGCGCAACGCGCTGATCGCGGGCTCGCTGATCGCGCTGGCCAGCGGGTTGGCCGGCTACTTCGTCGTCCTGCGCGCCCAGGTGTTCGCCGGCGACGCGCTCAGCCACGTGGCTTTCACCGGGGCGATCGCCGCCGCGCTGGTCGGCGTCGATGAGCGCATCGGCCTGTTCGTCTCGACCGTCCTGGTCGCGGTGGCGCTGGGAGCGCTGGGCCGGCGCGCCGAAGCCGACGACGTCACGATCGGCACCGTCCTGTGCTGGGTGCTCGGCCTTGGCGTGCTGTTCCTCGCCCTCGTCGCGTCCGGTGCCGGCGGGGGCAACGGAGTCCTCGCCTCCCGTCAGCTGTTCGGGTCGATCTTCAGCCTCAGCGCCGCTGACACGCTGATTGCCTCGTTGATCGCCGTCGCGATCATCGGCGGCGTGCTGGCGATCGCCCGGCCGTTGCTGTTCGCCTCCCTCGACCCCGAGGTCGCGCGAGCGCACGGAGTTCCCGTCCGCACGCTCAGCGTCCTGTTCCTCGGCCTGGTCGGGCTCGACGCCGGCGAGGCGACCCAAGCGGTCGGTGCGCTGCTGCTGCTCGGGCTGCTCTCCGCGCCCGCCGGCGCCGCCAGCCGACTGACCACCAACCCGTACCTTGGGCTGGCGCTGTCGGCGCTGTTCGCGCTCGGCTCGGTCTGGGTCGGCTTGACGCTCAGCTACCAGATCTCCGCGTTGCCCCCGAGCAGCGCGATCATCGCGGTGGCCAGCGCCGTGTACGCCGTCAGCTTCCTGGCCACGCGCCGCCGCACCCTCGAGAACCGCCCGCCCGCCCTGCGTCCCAGGCCGGCGATTAGAATCGAATGACCAAATGACCGGTCCTAGACGCGATTGGGCAACTGATACGGAGCGCGCGCTGGCCGATGCCGGCTATCGCAGTGGCGGCGCTCGGCGAGCCCTGCTGGAGCTGCTCGACGAGCAGCGCTGCGCCCTCTCGGCGGTGGAGATCGAGGACATCCTGCGCACGCGCACGCGCCGTGTCTCGCGTGCGAGCATCTATCGCATCCTGGAGGAACTCGAGCGACTGGACGCGATCCAGCGCGTCGAGATCGGTCAGGGCATGGTCCGCTACGAGGCGGTGCGAGCGGGCAAGGGCCACCATCACCACCTCGTCTGCGACCACTGCGGAGCGCTGCGGCCGTTCAGCGATCCTGAGCTTGAGCGCACGATCGAGCGCCTCAGCCGGCGGGTCCCGCTCGCGGTCTCCGACCACGAGGTCGTTCTGCGCGGCGCGTGCGCGGACTGCGAGCTGGGCTAATTTTCCTCCATCACATGGCTTTCCGCGCGTAACAGGCTGCGCAGAGACCGGAGATGACGAGCTCGACGCTGTCGGCTCGAAAGCCCCTGGCACTCGCCGCGTGCAGCAGCGACTCGGCCTCGAGCTCACCGTCGAGGTCTTCGATCGATCGGCACCGGCGACACACGATGTGCTGGTGGGGCTCGGTGCGCGCGTCGTAGAGCGCCGCGCCGAGCCCGGCGTCGATCCTGCGGGCGAGACCGAGGTCGACCAGCAGCTCGAGCGTGGCGTAGACGGTCGGGGTGGAGGTTCCGGGGAGCTCTGCGTGGACGGCGCGACGCACCTCATCGGCCGTAGCGTGGTGCCCACGACGGCGCAGCTCGCGCAGGATCACAAGTCGCTGCGAGGTGACGCGCTGACCGCGCTGGCGCAGCAGCGCGACCAGATCGCGCTGCGGCTCGATGTCGGGGTTGGAGTGCATTCCGGGGTTAGGCAACCCTTATTCTAACACAGTTGTTATAATGGCTCACATGGCAGAGGGCCTCGCTCAACTCAGGATGATCGACGAGCGCGCGTTCGTACTTCGGTTCGTTCAACCGGGTCTGGTGGGTCTGATCGACGGAACGCTGTCGACGCTCGCGCCGATCTTCGCGGCCGCGCTGCTGTCGGGTTCGCACGCGGCGCTGTTCGTCGGCCTGGCCACCGCGGTCGGCGCCGGGATCAGCATGGGCTTCTCCGAAGCCCTGTCAGACGACGGGAGACAGACCGGGCGGGGGTCGGCGTTCGCCCGCGGCGGGGTGACGGGCGCGATGACCGCTCTCGGCGGCGTGTTTCATTCGCTGCCGTTCCTGATCGCCGACGTGAACACGGCGCTGGTGGTGGCGGGGATCGTGGTCACGATCGAGCTGATCACGATTTCGCTGATCCGCAAGCGCTTCCTGGCCGTCTCGCTGCGCACGAGCCTCTTGCAGGTGGCCCTGGGCGGCGCGCTGATAGTCGCTGTCGGTGTGCTGCTCGGCAGCGCCTGATCCGTTCGTCGACGGGCGGGGGTCGATATCCACGCGCGAATTTTGGTTCTGCTAACTTTATTCTCGTGAACCCCCGAAAACGGTTTTCGGCTACCGCGGAGGACTATGCGAAGGCGCTTTACGCTTTGGAGACCCGCGGCGAGGGACCGGTGGGGACCAACGCCCTCGCCGAGCGCCTCGGTCTTACACCCGGCTCCGTCTCGGCGATGCTGCGAAGGCTCGACGAGCTCGGCCTGCTTAGCCTCACGCCCTATCACGGCGTCCAGCTGACCGCTGAGGGGAGAAAGCTCGCACTGGAGGTGATGCGCCACCACCGGCTGCTCGAGCTGTTTCTCGCCGAGCAGCTGGGGATCTCGTGGGATCGCGTCCATCAGGAGGCGGAAGTGCTCGAGCACTGGCTCTCGGAGGACGTCGAAGCGGCGATCGCCGAGAAGCTCGGCCACCCCACGGTCGATCCCCACGGCGACCCGATCCCGACGGCCGACCTGAAGATCGACGAGGGCTCGAGCGTGAGCCTGACGTCGCTGCGGCCAGGCCAGCGAGGGATCTTCGTCCGCGTCTCGGACTCCGATCCCGAGATGCTCCGGTTCCTCGATGAGCGGAACATCGCGCCCGGCGAGCGTCTCGAGGTGATGGCCAAGCAGCCCTTCGACGGCCCGATGTTCCTAAGCATCGCGGGCCGCGAGGTGGTGCTTGGCGGCACCCTGGCCGACTCGATGCGGATCGAGCTGGACCCCGACGATCAGGAGCCCAGCGCAGACGAGCATATGCCCACCGCAAGCCAGATCCACACACCAGGTTCTTAGATGGAAGCATCGACCGCCGGCGCGACCCTTCCGGGGCCCCCATCGCTGACCGACGAGGATCTGGCCCGCTCGCGGGATCGCTCCCGCGTGCACCGGGCGCGCAAGCTTGGCCGGCGCCGCCATCTGATCTTCCTACTGGTCGGTCCGGGCATCCTGGCCATGCTGGGCGAGAACGACGGACCGAGCATGATCTCCTACGCGACCGACGGAGCGACGTATGGCTTCGGGTTCTTCCTGCCGTTCATCGTCGCGCTGTTCGCGATGGCCTATGTCTGTCAGGAGATGTGCATGCGCGTTGGCGCGGTTACCCACCGCGGCTTCGGGGAGCTGGTGCTGCAGCGCTACGGGCGCCTGTGGGGCTGGTTCGGCGCCGGTGACCTCGTGCTCACCAACCTGGTGACGCTCGTCGCCGAGTTCGTCTCGATCCGCGTCGGGATGGCCTACTTTCACCTCCCCGCCTGGGTGGCCGTGGCCCTGGGGCTGCTGCTCGTCGTGTCCGCGCTGAGTGGTGGGCGCTACTGGCGATGGGAGCGGATCGCCCTCCTGATCGCCAGCTTCAACGGCCTGTTCCTCGTGGCGGCGATCCTGGTCAAGCCCGATACCGGCTCGATCGGGCACGCGTTCGCGACCTTCTCCCCGTTTCCCGGCGGGGGCTTCAACACGCTGCTGTTACTGATCGCGTCGACGATCGGGGCGACCGTGACCCCGTGGATGATCTTCTTCCAGCAGAGCGCCTCCGCTGATAAGGGCATGACCCCCGGAGACATCAAGCACGGTCGGCTCGACACCGCGCTTGGCGCCGGCGTCGCCGCGGTCTGCGGCTGCGCGGCGCTGATCGCGGGTGCCGCGCTGGCGACCCACAACGGCTCGTCGATCCAGGGCCTCGCCGGCGCCGGGTTCCCGCGCGCGTTGAGCCACGTCTCCGGCGGCGCCGTGGGCACGGTGTTCGCGCTGGGCCTTATCGAAGCAGGAGCACTAGCGATCCTGACGATCTCGGCCAGCACCGCGTACGCGGCCGGGGAGTGCATCGGGGTCTCGCACAGCTTCAACAGCACTCCGCAACACGCGGTGGTCTTCTACGCGGCCAACATCGGCGCCGCGCTGATCGCCGGGGCAGTGATCCTGATCCCCGGCGCGCCGCTGCTCTCGATCGCGCTGAACGCCAACGTTCTCGCGACCGTATTGCTTCCCGTCTCGCTCGTGTTCATGCTGATGCTCGCCAACGACCGCGGACTGATGGGGCGCCGGACCAACCGACGTTCCACCAACCTGATCGGCGGCTCGGTGATCGCGTTCGTCGGGATCTGCGGAGCGACCTACGGGATCGACTCCTTCCTCCAGAGCCTCCACGTCGTCGCTGGAGGCTGACAGCGTGACCGACCGCTACCTCAGGTCAGGCCGTGACGACGGCGCCCACGGATCGAGCGAGGACGAAGGGCTGGTGATGTTCCTCGAACCCGACCAGCTCGTCGCCGACACCTCCCATCCGGTTGCGCGAGCGCACCTGGGCCCTCGCGCCAGCGCCGCGCTGTGGGCCCTGCGGGTGTTCGTCCTCGTCGTCAGCTTCATGGTCATCTACACGTTCGTCAGACAGCTCGGATAACCGCGGGGGCGAGGCCGCCGCGGCGTGCGGATCGCCCGCATCGTCCGGCGGCGGCGGCGGAGATCGCCAAGCTGCATAAGCTACGCATCGATGCCCGACCCGCATCAGGTATACCGCTCCGGCACGGGCGTGATGTCGATTCTGATGGTGTTGATCGGAATCGCGCTGATCGTGCGCACGCTGGTTGCCGGCGGGGGCGTGACCGCCACGGGGATGATTCTCGGCCTGCTGTTCCTTCTCGCGGGGGGCGCGCGCCTGTATCTGCAGAGTCGGCGGCCATGAACCGGCGCGGCGTACGTTCGTGAACTGCTCCGAGGATCACCGGCCGAGCCGCGGCCTCCGGCCGTTGCTCCGCCGTCGCGATGTGCGCTCGTGAACGATCGTCCGATCAGCTACCGCGTGCTGTTCGCGGTTGTGTACACGACGTCGATCAGCTCGGTGTACTTCGCGCTCGGCGTGATCGCTCACCGCGCAGCCGGTCTGACACCCGCGGTGTTCCTCGTCGGGGGCATCTTCTTCGCGCTGACGGCGATGACCTACGCCGAGGGGGCATGGCTGCATCAGGAGCGTGGCGGCTCGGCGGTGTTCGCGCGCTACGCGTTCAACGAGCTTGTCAGCTTCGTCGCGGGCTGGGCGATCGTGCTCGACTACACGATCTTGGTCGCGATCACGGCGCTCACGGTGCCGAGCTACCTGGCGGTGTTCTGGGCGCCGCTCGGCCGTGGCGGGCTGCAGATCGCAGTGGCCTTCGCGCTGATCGCGTTCGTCGCCTTCGACAATGTGACCGGCGTGAGCACCCGCCGGCTGCGGCGGCGGGTACTGGTGGCGGGAGTCGATCTGACCCTCCAGGCGATGGTGATCGTGCTCGGACTGGTGCTGGCCTTTCACCCCGGACATCTTGTGGACAGCATCCACTTTCCCAGCGCTCCGACTGGCTCCAGTCTTGCCTTCGCGCTCCCGATCGGAGTGATCGCCTTCACGGGACTCGAGGCCGCCGCCAGCCTCGCCGGCGAGGTGACGGCGACGGTGCGAGAGATGAGGCGGCTGATCGTGCCGGGGTCGGCGATCGTCGTGCTGGTCTATGTCGGGATCGCGGTCATCGGCGTGGCGGCCCTCCCGGTTCACCACCACGTGAGCGCGCTGGGCGAAAGCCACATCCGAGCGCCCCTGCTCGGGGTCGTCGAGGCATTCCGTCCCGTATGGGTTGCCGATCTGCTCAAGTACGTCGTGGCGCTCGGTGCCGCCTTCGGGCTGGCGGCGGCGGCTGACTCATCGATGCTCGGCGTCTCGCGCGTCGGTTACTCGCTGGCCACCAACCGCCAGATCCCGAGTGCGATCGGCCGTCTGCACGAACGGTGGGGGACGCCTTACATCGTGATCGGGGCCACCGCGCTCGGCGCCGGCGCACTTGTGCTGCCGACCGACCCGGAGCTGCTGATCGGCATCTACGCCTTCGGGGCCCTGCTCGCGTTCACGATCGCTCACCTGTCGGTGATCGCGCTGCGCTTTCGCGAGCCTCAGCGGCGCCGCGGCTACAGCGTGCCGCTCTCGATCTCGCTGCGGGGCGCGCTGGTTCCGCTCCCGGCGGTGCTCGGCGCCGTGCTGGGGGCCGCTGGCTGGGCAAGCGTGGTCATCTTTCACGCCGGCGCTCGCTACGTTGGGGTGGGATGGTTGTTGGGGGGATTGGCCCTGTACGTCACCTACCGTAAGACGCAGGAGAAGCCGCTGCTGCGGCGGGTCACGATCCCCGACCGGGCGCTGCGCCGCGAGACACCCGAGGCAGAGTTCGGCTCGATTCTCGTTCCGATCTTCGGCAGCCCACTCGATGACGACATCGTCCAGACCGCCGGGCGCCTCGCCGGCGAGGAGCACGACGATGTGAAGGAGAAGGGCGCTGTGATCGAGGCTCTGTGGGTTTTCGAGCTGCCGCTGTCGCTGCCGCTCGACGCTCGCCTGCCCGACGCCCAGCTCCGCCGCGCGCGCGAGGCGCTGGCTCGCGCCAAGGCTGTCGGAGAGGAGTACGAGGGCGTCGAGGTCGCGACCACGATCGTGCGCGCCCGCCGGGTCGGCGAGGCGATCGTCGGCGAGGCGCGGCGGCGTGGCGTCGAGGCGATCGTGCTCGCCGCCGAGGAGCCATCCCGCGTGCGCGGCGGGGCGCTGCTCGGCGGTGCCGGAGGGCCACTTGACAACTACGTCGGGGCGATCACCAAGTACGTGATCAGCAAGGCGCCTTGCCGGGTGATTCTCACCGCCCCCCCCGCCCCGCAGAAAGCCTCGTCGCAGAGCGGCGAGGCGCAAGGCTGATGGCCGAACGCCGTCTCCCGGGCCTGCAGCGCGTGCTCGGGGTCAACGCGCTGGCCTCGACCGCGTACGGCAACGTTGGCTCGTCGATCTATTACGCGCTGGGCCTGGTGGCCTCGTTCGCGCTCGGCCTGACGCCGATCGTGTTCGTGCTCACCGGCGTGATCTTCTACCTGACGGCCGCCACCTACTCCGAGGCCACCGCGATGTATCCGGAGGCCGGGGGATCCTCGAGCTTCGCCCGTCACGCGTTCAACGAGTTCTGGTCGTTCTTCGCCGCGTGGGGTCAGATGCTCAACTACGTGATCACGATCGCGATCTCGGCGTTCTTCGTCCCCCACTACCTCGGAGGCCTGTTCTGGCCCTTCCTCAGGACCTCGCCCGGGGACATCGTCTTCGGGATCGGCGTGATCAGCGTGCTGTGCGCGATCAACGTGGTCGGCGTCACAGAGGCGGCCGCCCTGAACGTGGCGCTCGCGATCACCGACTTCTCGACCCAGGTCCTGCTCGTCCTCGTCGGCGGCGTGCTCGTGCTGTCCCCGGACGTCCTGGTGAGCAACGTGCACTTGGGCACCGCGCCTCACTGGAAGGACTTCCTGATCGCGGTCCCGGTCGGCATGATCGCGTACACCGGAATCGAGACGATCTCAAACATGGCGGAGGAGGCCAAGGACGAGGCGCGCACGATCCCCGCCGCGATCAACCGGGTGGTACTGGCGGTGTTCGTCATCTACGCAGCGCTGCCCGCGGTGGCGCTGTCGGCGCTGCCGGTGCGCTGCTCGGACGGCCGCTGCCAGACGCTCCTGGGCGTGAGCGAGGCCAAGGGCGGCTTCGCGGGTGATCCGGTGCTCGGGATCGTCAAGCATCTGCATCTGGGGGCGTTTCAGCATGCTGGTGAGATCTACGTCGGTCTGCTCGCCGCCACGATCCTGTTCATCGCCACCAACGCCGGGATCATCGGTGTCTCGCGGCTCGTCTACTCGATGGGGCTCCACCGCCAGGTCCCCGACGTCCTGCGCCAGCTGCATCCGCGCTTCCGGACCCCGTGGATCGGGATTCTGGCCTTCGGCGCGATCGCGTGCGTGGCGGTGATACCTGGACAGGCCGACTTCCTCGGGAACATGTACGCGTTCGGCGCCATGCTCTCGTTCACGATCGCGCACCTTTCGGTGATCCGCCTGCGGATCCGCGAACCGGGGCGAGCGCGCCCGTATCGCGGCCCCGGGACGCTCCGCCTCGCCGGGCGCGACTTGCCGCTGTTCGCCGTGTTGGGCGGACTGGGGACGTTTCTGGCCTTCGTCACGGTCACGGCGCTGCACGTCGAGGTGGCGGGCGCGGGCGTGGGCTGGCTCCTGGTGGGGATCGTGGTTTACGTGGTCTACCGTCGCCGACAGGGTCTCGACCTCTCGACCACCGCCAAGGTGGTCATCGCACGGCCGGCGGTCGAAACCGAGGCTGAGTACGAGTCGGTCCTCGTCGCCTTCGACGAGCGGGCCTACGTTCCCGAGGTCCTGGCCACCGCGGCACGGCTGGCTGCGCGCCGGCGCCGGGGCATTCACGTGCTGGTGATGATCTCGGTCCCCGCGAGCAGCCCGATTGACGCCGCGCTTCCCGAGCAGGAGGCAGCTGCGCAGTCGATCATCGAAGAAGCCAAGGTTCAGGTCGGACGCCGGGCCAATGGCCACTGGGAGAAGGTCAGAGCGGGACAGACCGGCCGCCGTATCGTCGACGAGGCTCGAGGCATGCGGGCGGCCGCGATCGTGATGCCGATGCCCCGAGCCGGCTCCGGGTTTGGGCGCGCGCTCGAGACCGTGCTGCGTGAGCGCCCCTGCCGCGTGATCATCGAATCGATCCCCGCTGAGCCCGAGCGACCCCGCGCGGTGGTGGTGTAGGGAACGCGGGGGGGTGGTTGAGCAGGGGCGCCGCGGGGATGGTTGAGCAGGGGCGCGCGGGGGCACGATCACGCGCCTGCCTCCGAACGGGCGCTCGGACCGACCGCGAACTACCTGCTCGCCCACCGTCCGTGGCGGGTGGTGATCGAGACCTCGCCGGCCGCGGGTCGCCCGAGCAGGTGATGGTCCTGTTCGTGCCCGTGCAGGATTCCGCTCCGGCGGGGCGAAACGACGACCATGTTGCTCAGATACCGCTCACCGGGGATCGACTCTCCGGCCCTCAACGTTGCGAAGGGCCTCGAGCATCTCGAGGAGGATTGGATCGCCGTCCTGCACTGGCTCCAGTCAAACCGAATCGACTACGTGCTCGTCGGGCCAGTCGCCGCGGCGATCCGCGGGGATGTCGGTACGAAGGGCCCGGTGATGATCGTGCCGGCGCCATACGGGCGCAATCTCGAGCGTCTGTCCCGCGCGTTGTGGTGTGCGCACGCACGGCTCCGCATGGCCGATACGGGCCCGGACGGTGGGGGGGCGGATTCGTCCGAGCGATCACAGCGCGAGACGCGGGAGACGATGGCGGTCAAGCTCAGCGCCGAGGAGCTCGCCTCGGCCACGCGCTGGACGTTGCGGTGCGGACTCTATGACGTGGATGTCGAGGCTCGCTCGCCAGGGCTCCCGTGCTACCAGGAGCTGCTCTACGAGGCCACCCGGTTCGAGCCGGCGAGTGAGCTCAGCGTAGAGGTCGCCTCGCCGGAGGATCTCGAGCACTACGCGATGGCGCGCCACGGCGCGGCGCCTGAGATACGGATCACCCGCAACAGGGGGACCGAGCAGGACTGACCGGCCGGACAGGGACCTCCGGTCCCCTTCTGCTGAGAGCCGCTGCGAGCGGCCGTTAACCTCGAAGCGGTGTCCCGACGTGCGGCGATCACCCTGACCGGCGGCGGCCTCGCGGTGGCCCTGCTGATCCTGACCTGGTTTCTCACCTTCCACGTGGGCTTCTTCGCCCGCGCGGACGTGAACATCCTGACCGGGTTCCTCGATCTGCGCCGGCCCCGCGTTAGTCCGATTGCGAGCTTCATCGCCCATCTGTGCAATCCACAGCCGTACGCGTATCTGGTCGCAGTGCCGATTCTCCTCGCGCTCGCGCGCCGGCGGCCCGGCGTGGGGCTGATGATCGGGGCGGTGGTGCTGGGGGCCAACCTGACCACGCAGCTGCTCAAGCCACTGCTCCACGGCCCGCGCCTGACGATTCCAGGCGGGATGCCGATCATCGCCTCGTCGTGGCCCAGCGGTCATGCGACCGCGGCGATGACGCTGGCGCTGTGCTCGGTGATCGCCGCGCCCGCGCGTTTGCGACCGGCGCTCGCCGCTACCGGGGCGGCGTTCTCAGTCGCCGTGAGCTATTCGTTCTTGACGCTCGGATGGCACTATCCGAGCGACGTGTTCGGCGGATTCCTCGTCGCGACGGCGTGGACGCTGCTGGGGGCCGGGACGCTGTTCGCGCTCGACGCACGGCGGGGGCACCAGCCCCAGGGACTTCACCACCGGCGTCCATCGCTGGGCGAGGCGCTGCGAGCGCCGGCCGCGGCGGGTCTCGGCGCGCTGGCCATGGGCGTGGTGATTTTGCTCGCGCGTCCTCGAGCCGTCCTCAGCTACGCCGACGCCCACACCACGTTCGTAGTCGGAGCTGCGGCGATCGGCGCGCTCTCACTCGCTCTCGCCACCGGGCTGATGCTGGCGCTACGGCGCTGATCGTGCTCACCCGTACCCGAGCCTGACCGCGGAGCGCTACGGCGCTGATCGTGCTCACCGGTACCCGAGCCTGACCGTGGAGCTCGACGGCGCGTCATCTCGTGGTTGAGCTCGACCGCGCGTCATCTCGTTCGTTGAGCTCGACGGCGCTTGGGAGATAACTCTGCTCCAGCACGCAAAACATCCCAGCCGACCCGAGTTCCGCGTATCCCAGCCGACGCGAGTTCCTCGTATCCGGCCGACCCGCGTTCGTCCGCCCCCCTTCTACCGGTAGCGGCCCGGCTCCCAAAGGGGCTCGTCGACCTGATTGGCCCCGCGGCTGAGGATGAACAGAAGGTCTGACAGTCGGTTCAGATAGCGAATCACGTCGGGGCCCAGCGGGTCCTGCTCGTTGCAAGCAATCGCGAGGCGCTCGGCACGCCGGCACACGGTCCGGCAGACATGCAACTGCGCAGCGGCAGGTGTGCCGCCGGGTAGAACGAAAGACTTCAGCGGCGTGAGCGTGGCGTTGACCTCGTCGCAGCGTGCTTCGAGCCACGTGACCTGCTCGGGCAAGATCCGCAGCCGCTCACGTTGCGGATCGCTCGGTGCCGAGATGTCGGCACCGAGATCGAACAGGTCGTTCTGGATCCGCGCTAGCCACGGCGCGTACTCGCGCGGCAGTCCCTCGACGGTCAGGGCCAAGCCGAGCTGGGCGTTCAGCTCGTCAACCGTTCCGTACGCCTCGATCCGCGGATGGGTCTTGGGCACGCGAGTCATGTCGCCGAGGTGCGTCTCGCCGTCGTCACCGACACGCGTATAGATGCGGGTGAGGTTCACGGTCATCGTCTCCGCAGTCTAACTTGGAAGTCCGGGCACCCGGCGCGGAGAGGGCGACGCGCGACGGCCGGGCTCGCGATAGGATCCACCCCGTTCAAGGTCGGTGGCCATGGGAAGCCGGTGCGAAGCCGGCGCGGACCCGCCACTGTAATCGGGGATGACGGCTGCATGAGAGCCACTGGGGGGCCAACCGCCCGCCGGGAAGGCGCGGCCGCTAGGCCCGTGAGCCAGGAGACCAGCCTCCGACCGCAAAGCCGATACGCCCTCGCGGAAAGGGGTGGCCCTCTTGCAGCCCAGACACATCTTCGCTCTCTTGGGAGCGACCGTCGCTCTCGTCCTCTCGTTCTCCGCCGCCTCGCTTGCGGCTGCCGGACCGCAGGTGACGGTGCGCGTTGAAGGTCGTACGCACACGCTGCTGGCACCGACCAAGGTGCAGACGCACACCGGCTCGATCACCATCGGCGGCGCACCGAAGGGCGCGTGCCCCGCGACGAGCGCTGCCGGCGCGCTTGACGTGGCGACCCAGCGCCGCTTCAGCGGTCCGTTCGATCACAAATTCAACGACTACTTCATCAAGACGATCCTCGGTGAGTTCGAGAGCGGCAAGTCCTACTTCTGGGAGGTCTTCGTCGACGACACCGCCGCCCAGGCGGGCGCGTGCGCGCTGAAGCTGCACCGGGGCGAGCAGCTGCTGTTCGCTGCCGTTCCCGCGAGCGGATCATCCGAGGAACCGATCGTCTTGAGTGGCCCCCGCCACGGGCGCGCCGGTCAGGCGTTCACCGTCAAGGTCGTGTTCTTCAACGCCAAGGGTGTGGCCAAGCCGCTGTCGGGAGCCCGTGTCTACGGGGCGGACGTGAGCGCGGTCACCAATCGCCGCGGGATCGCCCGCATCGACGAGCGTCACCCGCGGTCCCTCGTGCTGCACGCCACTCCTCATGGCTACATCCGCGCCGTGACGCTGCGTGTTAGCGTCACCAGGTAGCCGGTGCGGCGCAGGGTTGGGACTGCCCTGGCGCTGGGGGTCGCCCTTCGGCGTATAGCCCGCTCCGGATCCAGCTGCCCCCCAAAAAAGGGGGACAGAGACACCCCCCCCCCCCTCCCTCTCGCGACGGGGCGTCGGT